>NZ_FMAY01000020.1 GCF_900094925.1 Kosakonia oryzendophytica
CGATCAGGGCCCGGAATTTACCTGCCGCGCGCTCGATCAATGGGCCTTTGAGCATAGTGTGGAACTACGGCTTATCCAGCCAGGTAAGCCAACGCAGAACGGATTTATTGAGAGTTTTAACGGACGCTTTCGCGATGAGTGTCTGAATGAACACTGGTTCAGCGATATTCTTCATGCCCGGAAAACGATTAATGACTGGCGGCAGGATTATAACGAGTGCCGTCCCCATTCATCGCTGGATTACCAGACACCAGCTGAATTCGCAACGGACTGGCGAAACAGGAAATATGAAGAAAAACCAACCGACATTACTAACTGAAGGTTGTATCTAATCCCGGGGGCAGATCACTTGGCGGCCAGCTCGGGATTGACTCTCTTCAGATCCGCCAGCGTGGTGACATTGCTACTTACTGCATCCGTATAACCCGTGATCTTCACATCGTTATCACTGATTTTTCCTGCCTTCACAGATAAGGCAGGGTAGTAAACCGCTGCATGATCAAACCCTTTCACCGCATCCGGCGCAGCCGCCGATTCACCATCAGCGATCAAGAAGTACCCTTTGTTTTGATCCAGTGCGCCGGCCAGTATGCGATAAATTTCATCGCGGTAAGAACTATCGCTATCGAGCACCGCCAGAATGGTAATGTCGTCATACTCGCCCATCAGCGTCGGTATACTCGCCAATGCCGTGGTATCGCTGGTGTCTTCCAGCGCGAAGACATAGCATGGGTTACCGCCATTCTGGAAATAGAGCTGCAACGCCACTGTGGCGGTCGTTTCAGTCACACTGGGCGTGCCAGCAGTGTAGGTATATTCAACCGCAGCCGCCGTGGGAGTAGTCGGTGTGTTTGTTCCTGATGAACCATCATCAGGAGTCCCAGATGACCCATCATCAGGTTCCTCAGATTCTGTCGACTCTGTTGAGGTAATCGTCACTGAAGCGGAATAGCCTGCACTGCTCGCGGTAAACATCTGTACAAAATCGAGCCAACCGCTGATTCTGACAATTTTACCTTTGTATTTATCTTCCAGCGCTGCAAAGGCGCCGATAAATAGCGGTACTGCCGTCGCCCCCTGGCTCACGGATATTGCCGGGGTGGCGTCTTCTTCAATATAAACACCGGGGACAATGGTTTCGATTGACATAATTTTGTTCCTGTAAATTATTGAGCAATATCTTGGGAGAATTGCAGTAGGATAAATTCAGCGGGACGAACGGCTGCCAGACCAAGGTTGATAATAAGCCGACCCTGGTGAATATCCTCCTCCGTCATCGTGATGCCTTTACCCACCTCAACAAACCAGGCTTCTGTCGGGTTATTGCCCACCAAAGCCCCTTGCTGCCACAAGCCATAGAGATAATTATCCAGCGCAGCTTTAACACGCTGCCAGGTTGGATGATTATTGGTTTCGAATACCACCTTATTAAGTGAAAGCCGGACATCCTTTTCAATCATATTAAACAGGCGACGCACGGGAATATATCGCCAGTTATCACTGTCCTCCAGCGTTCTGGCCCCCCATAATACAGTTCCAACACCTGGGTATTCGCGAAACATATTCAGCGCTTTACCTTGGTTAAATCGTCCTTGTAAATCATCGCTGATGGGATATTTAAGCGATGCCACCCCGTTAATAATGAGGTTGGCAGGTGCTTTCCAGACACCCAGTAAGCTGTCTGCTTGTGCAATCGCCGCAGCAGCCATGGCACTGGGAGGAATATTGCTACCACGCAGCGAAGTTCCCCACGGGTAAAATACCGCAGCATTCGCCAGCGCCGGATAATCCGCCATAATGGTATTGGCAGTATCCGTAGCGCTAATTTTTGCGTTGGCGGAATCGAGCAGTATAAAGACTTGATGACCACGGCGATTTGAAAAATCAGTAATCTGATTAAACAGATCGTTCCCTGTACCCGCAGCGACAACCAAAGTAATATCGTCGTACTGATTTAATATGTCATCCAGATAGCTTTTTTGGAACAGATAGCATTTACCGCCACCGTTCATAAACCACAATTTTATGGCAATAACATAAGCATATTCATTGTCATTCCCTTGCTGGCTTTTAACAAACTCCGCCCAGTTATTGAAAACATAAATATTCTCGATATGAGGCTGGCCGGCAACTTTACGAAATGCAAAGGCAGGTACGGCGGTCGCCGAAGACGACACGACAAAGTTAGCCGTCGTATCTTCACCCAGATACACACCAGGATAAGTAGCGGTGGTCGCCATTGATCAGCTCCTGTATTAGCTGCCTGCTTGCACGGTGACTCTGTCCGCCATCAACGTCAGTTGTTGGACAGCCACTTCATTACTGGTTGCATCGAACGACGGCGAGGAAAGCGCAGTGGGGAAAGCGTTCGACACGCTCCAGCTCAGTAACACTTCTGTACCGGTGTCGTTAGTCAGGCTAATCAGAATGTCTTTCTTTTCGACCCGATTGTATTGAATAGAATTAATCCAATCGTAAAGGGCATTTTGCCCCGGGAATATGCCCTGAGAGAGAGTAATATTAATGGCTTGCCGTTGGCCGGGCATTTTAAACCAATTTCCTGTGCCATCACGGTACTCGATAGTATCGTAATTAATATCCAGGCCCGACGCGCTGGAAAATGGCATCTGTTCATCACCAAGCGTAACGATAAAGCGATAGGTGGGAATGGGATAAAGGCTGGCAATTTCATCAGCTGTAGTAGCCATGGATATATCCTTCTGGAGTTAACACAGCGTTTTGACATGAAGTGCAGACATGGACAATGCAGCTATAAGCATGGACAATACTGCACACTCTTTAGATAAAGTGAATATCGAATCATTCTCACCGGCTTGAATTAGTAGAAATCGTTACCTTTAAATTTAAAAAAGGCACGCTACCGCCCATGCCATACGCCAAAGAGTGATTCGACAGGCACTTTTAAAAACCAAAAAAATTATCAGCATTAAAATAACAACGACAAAATAAGCACAAAGAATGCGCATGCGTTGTGTGTTATCGATATAACTGATTGATCTTATTGAGACTAAAAATCGTGAAAGAAAAGGCTAATTACTTTCTCCTTAAACAAAAACAAGCGGCTAAAGAGAAATAATTAATAAAAAATTAGATAGGGTCATTTAAAAAGGCAAGTTTACCTTAAAAGAATTCGGACTTTTCATCTGCGCGCCTGGGAAGAAATACAGCAAAAGAATAAAATCATGCACTTAAAGAAAACTTTCAAATTGCACATTCACATTTTGTCAGGAAATGATTTTTTGGGTGTTTCTGAATATCGTGTCGTTTTAAAAAAATACAGATGTTAAAATATAAAAATAACAACCACCTGCCATTCTGCTTTACAACATCGTTAACGCAGTAAGGTATGTTTACCCGTACAATAATATTTAGCAACGTTAATCTTTTTATTAGCGCAGGAAAATAATCCTTTTACTCACATGAAAGATTGCAGCTTAGGCAAAGACCTTATACAGTCACAGGTATGTCTTTATTATCATACAATTACTGTTTTTATTTGCCGGGGACACTATGCCTTACATGACTTTTAATGCCGTAGCCGCAGGATGCAGGAGGGGAGGTTAATGACATTATCCTCTCCGCTACTGCGCAACTGGCTGCGGTTGCTTGTCATATCAATACCGTTGGTGGCGCTGATGGAGCTGATCCATCTGCCTGCGGCGCTGCTCTTAGGCCCCATGTTCGCTGGCATTTTTCTCGCCATCACCAACCATCCGCTTACCATCAGTAAAAAATGCTTTAGCGCGGCGCAAGCGGTGGTTGGCGCGATGATAGCTCATGCCATCCCACCGTCGGTTTTTGGTCGTATCGCAGCCGACTGGCCGTTGTTTATCAGTTGTATTGTGGCGGTGATTTTCGCCAGTGCAATCCTTGGCTGGATCATGGCGAAACTACAGGTCTTCCCTGGCTCTACCGCCATCTGGGGATCATCGCCGGGTGCAGCGGCGGCAATGACCATTATGGCAGAGAGCTTCGGCGCAGATGTGCGGCTGGTGGCCTTTATGCAGTACCTGCGGGTGATGATTGTGGCGCTGGTGGCAGTGCTGGTTACCCGCATGTGGATGGGAACCGATAACCCGGACCACGCCGTGGCGACGTTTACGTTGTTTGGCCCGCTGCGCGGGTTGGCCTTTGCCGGGACGTTACTGGTGATTGCCACAGGCTACCTGATTGCCCGTAAGGTGAAAATGCCCTCCGGGCCGATGCTGATCACGCTGGTATTAGGAACGATTGTTGAAGATACCGGTTTGCTGCGCCTTGAACTGCCGCCGTGGTTGCTGGCGCTTTCTTACGCCATTATCGGTTGGAGCATCGGCCTGCGCTTTACGCGGGAGATTGTCGGCTATGCCGCCCGCGCATTACCGCGCGTGCTGCTGTCGGTCATGACGCTGGTTGCCGTGTGTTGCGGTTTCGCCTTTTTACTGGTGCGCTTCGCGGGTATCGATCCGCTGACCGCTTACCTGGCCACCAGCCCCGGTGGAGCGGATACAGTGGCGATTATTGCCTCATCAAGCCATGTGGATATTTCGTTTGTGATGGCCATGCAGACCGGGCGCTTTATTCTGGTGTTGATCACCGGGCCTGCGATCTCACGTTTTGTCGCAAAACGGCTGGGGACATAGAAAAGTTAATGCATCGTCCAGTCCTGCAAACGTAGACCTGGAATTCGGACAAACTCGCGGGTGTTGTTGGTCACGAGAATTAATCCCAAGGAACGGGCATGAGCACCAATCATGGCATCATAAGGCCCGATGGGTGCCCCTTCTCTTGCCAGCTCCGCCCTGAGTTGACCAGTATGCACTGACGCATCGATACCATAAGGCAGCACCTCCAGCCTGGCGGTAAACCCTTCAACGACACGCAAGTTTTTTTCAGGCGCGGCCGATTTCTCTGCACCATAAATTAGCTCCATCAATGTGATAGAGCTGATACACATCTGTCCGTCACGCTGATTGAATGCCCGGCGGACAGTTTCGGGTTTATTTTTTATAGTGAAAATACAAATGTTTGTATCAAGCATAAATTTGAGCATCAAAAATCTTCCCTGTCCTGATCCCCTGGTTGCTCACGCGCGGTCATAAAATCAGCAGATGCATTCTCCCCATCAAACCAGCTATCCCAGCTTTCTCCTGATGGAGTGATAATTCGTGTGCGCCCCACAGCAATAATATCAACGTGCCTGACGTCTTCTGGCAGAGCCACGGCTTTTGGCAAACGTACAGCCTGACTGCGATTGCTTTTAAAAAGTGTCGTTTTCTCCATCCGTCTCTCCACTGATGAAATTTCATACTGACAAGCATAAGTGAGTGGCGGGATATGTCAATGGGATATACAAAAACACCGCTTTACGATTAGGGCGAGAATCAGGCCAGCCGCAGCGTCTCAATCACTTCCGCCACCTGCCGTCGGGCGTCGCCCGTCAGCGTGCGCAGAGGCGCGGGCAGGCACGGCGCAGCGACTGCACCGAGCAATTCCGCAGCAGTGGCGATCACCCGCAGGCTACCGCCGTAACGCCGGAACAGATCCCACAGCGGAGCCAGCGCAGCAGAGTGCTCGCGCGCTTGCGCCGTATCCCCGGCAAGCGCGGCGCGAGCGATCGTCAGTGCCGCTTCGGGGAACAGTCCTCCCATGACCGAATACCAGATGCCGCATCCGGCGTTGAGTCCGTCTACCGCAATCGCATCACCGCTGATGCCCAGAGTGACTGTTTCCGGGATCTGCGACCGCAGGCTGGCAATGCGTTCCAACGCAGACACCGGCGGAATTTTGATAGAGCCAATATTGGGCAACTGTGCAATGCGCGCCAGTAAGCCATCGCTAAAAGTAAAGTGCGTAGCGCCGGGGTTGTCGTACACACACAGCGGCACGGAGAGCTCGCGAGTCACCGCTGCATACAAGTCGAACACCTCATCTTCCGTTAGCGTGTGATAAGAAACCGGCGCCAGCAGCAGTGCGCTTACGCCCGCTTTCTGTGCATCCTCCGCCAGCCACAACACATCGCGGGTGCGGAGCGCGCCGATGCCAGCTATCACCGGCACTGCGCCGGAGTGCTCCGTCGCCAGGCGCAACGCGGTGGCCCGTTCGTTGCGGCTGAAATAGGGGTAGCATCCGGTCGATCCCAGCGCGCCAATCGAATCCACACCGGCAGTACGCAGCCGTTCAATCAGCCGCACATAGGCCGCTTCGTCCAGCTTGTCATCCACCAGCGGCGTCAGCGGAAAGGCACTCAATCCTGTGAAATCCATTCTGTTGTCCTCTTCAGATATCAAACCCGAGCAGCGACATTTGGCTACTGCAGCCCGGCATCATACGTTGCAACCCGGCAATCAGTTCGTCGCCCGCTTCACATAACGCCGCCTTCGGCATCTCCGGCAGACTTTCAAGAATAAACCACATCCGATGATCGGTGGCGCTTAAGCGGGTGCGCACGCCCTGACGCCAGTTCCAGCGGCGGCACGTCACGCCCACATCATCACGCCAGATCACCTCGCCCGGTTCGGGAGACTCCTGCGCCAGTCGTCCCTCTTTCATGATGTCGAACAGCTCACTACCGTCTGCAATGGTCAGGTGCGGCGCCCCCACATAGGCGGCAATATTCTCGCCACCCACCGGAATAGCGTAGCGCAGGCTAATGGCGTTATAGAGATCCACCACCGGATCAATTGCTGGTACCACGCCATCCCGCTGGACACGTTTACGCAGCGCCAACGCCGAGTTGGGCGTACGCTTTGGCTTCGCGCCGAACTGTTTAAACACCGTGTCCCATGCGGCGAGGTGCGCATCTGCCCAGGCCGGGCCACCTGCTGCAACTGAAGCGCACGCACCGAGCAGCGCGTCTTCGCCCACCTGCGGGTTGAACAGAGTGGTGGCATCCACCATCACGCTGAGCGCACGAAAACCCGGCGCGATGGTTGCCAGGCGGGCATCAATTGACGGCTGAACGGAAAGCATCGGATAATCCTTTTTAATGACCAATTTATTTCATACTATCGACCGATGACCAAAAAAGTCAATAAATCGACCGACTCCGGTGCAGACATTCAGCGCGTCAGTGAAGCGGTAGCAGCGCGTATTAAAGCGTTTCGCAAACAACAAAAACTCTCGCTGGATGAGCTGTCCCGCCGGGCGGGCGTCAGTAAAGGCATGTTGGTGGAAATCGAGAAATGCCTTGCCAACCCCAGTATCGCCCTGTTGTGTAAAATCTCGGCGGCGATGGGCGTCTCGGTGGCCGACATTGTGGATGTCGCCAGTAAACCGACCGCACATCTGATCACACCGGAGGAGATACCGGTACTGTGGCGTGGTGAAAAAGGCGGTTCAGCCCGTTTGCTGGCAGGCACCAGTGGCCCGGATATGCTGGAAATGTGGCGCTGGGAAATGTTTCCCGGTGAGCGTTTTACCTCCCCCGGGCATCCGTCCGGCACGGTGGAGCTGTTACATGTGGAAAGCGGTGCTCTCGCTATTCAGGTGGATCAAACTGCGCTGCTTATTGCAGAAGGCTGCTCGGCGGTCGCGCAAACCGATGTGCCGCACCATTATGCCAATGACACCACACAACCGGTCATTTTCACCATGACGGTCAGCGAACGCCATTCATGAACTCTGTTCATAACCCCATTATGATTTAGTGGGGTTATCATTTTCGCCCGCCTGCTTAAGATAGCGTTCCGCCTTTGTCGACACCCTTCCATCGCTACTCTTATCAGGATCTTATGGCAGCGGCATTATCTCTTCATGGGTGCCGGCAGGTTTTCGCGACGGCGCGCCGTGGATCACGCGGTGATGGTGCTGCGTCGCTATTGATGAGTTTCACTCATACAGCCATGCCGATTTTCACCAATAGTCGCCACGGCTTGCGGATTTTATGATCGTCTCATTACTTTCCCATCAGACGCATAATCCACACGCTACGCTATACAGACGTGCCCATACACAGGAGAACAACATGAAAATCATCCGTAATGCCTCCGTTCCTTCGGCGCAGGGTCCACAAGAGTATTTCACCGGTCGCGTACGCATTGACGCCCCCTTTAAAGCCGAGGCCCCTGCCCGCGTGGGCGGCGCAACGGTAACATTTGAACCCGGCGCTCGCACGGCATGGCATACCCATCCACTGGGCCAGACGCTGATCGTGATTCAGGGTAAAGGCTGGATCCAGTGCGAAGGCGAAGCCGTGCAGGAGATGAATCAGGGCGATATTGTCTGGATCCCGGAAGAGGTGAAACACTGGCATGGCGCGACGGCCGAAAGCGCAATGACGCATATCGCCATTGCCGAATCGTTAAACGGCAGCCCGGTCACCTGGCTGGAGCAGGTGACCGATGAGCAGTATCGAGGGCAATAAAGGCCGCCTGGCTGTTTCCGGCGCAGACTACCTCTGCGCCATCAGCATCACACCGTGGGTATAACGGGTATGCAAATCCTGCTCAAATTGCTCACGTAGCGACTGCGGCGACAGGATGCCGATGTCCGGTAGCCAGTAACGCAACCAGCGAAAGAGCGTATGGGGATCGCTGATGGCGGTTGAAAGCGTCAGGCTACCATCGTCATGCTGTTCCAGAATGCGCTGCGAAGGAAAGAGGGAACGGCGGGTAACGTATTCCGCTACCTGAGCAGAAACCCGCAATCGCGTCTCCACCCTTGAACCGAAACGGATCCCCACGCCGCTATCCAGTTCGGCCAGCACATCCGCATGCGGTGTAAAATGCCGCACCGTTTCTTTAAGGCCTTCAATTTTCGCCAGTTCAAACGCCTTCAGACGCCCTTGTTCAACGGCGGCCAGATACCACAAGCCGTACTGGTTGATCAGCCGGTAAGGTTGTGCCTGGCGGGCTTTGTCCCGATAGTGATAGTCCACTTCACAATGTACGGTAATCGCCCGATTGAGTAGGTTGATGCGATCTTCAATCAGTCGGTTTTCCCGGCTACTGGCGGCATGAAAGGCAATGTTGTCACGATTTTTCATGCTGTTACGTAGCGACTGGCCGTCATTACGAGGGAAAAGATGTGCCACACCGGCAAAATCGGCGAACTCCGCCAGGTGACCGGTATGCAGAGAAGGCAGAAGATGTGAGCTGAGCTTGTAGCGCCCGGGAGCAACCTGATCGAGGATATGCCCCAGTCTGGCAAGATCCCGATAAGCAGTGCGCTCCGTGATGCCGAACTTATCGCAAAGCCACGCTTTATCAATAGTTCGCCCCTGGTAAAGCGCACCGAAAATTTCACAGAGCCGCTCAATGAGCGGGTCATGTTTTCTGTCGTGACTTTCTTTCATGTTCCCCTGGTTCCGGAGTCAAAAGTCTCAGAAGACGTTAAACGAATACGGCCTGACCATGGCGGCATAGCCCTGTTTTATAGGTAAAAAAGTGTTTGTTCTTAGGGGTTAACGGCAGAAAGCTAAAAAACTAAAATGAAATTTCCGCAGACAGCAGCAGATTCATACAACCCCTTTATTTCACTGAGGAGAAGATAACCTATTGTCCTGACAGGGAATGTCAGTGCAGCCTGTTGCGCGTGTGGAGTTCGATGGTTCGCGGCAGGTCGATAACCCTGCCGTGTTACTAGAGATGGAAATCTACGGTGCACTGCCGCATGCAGCGTATGGCATGCGGCAGGCTTCAGAGAGGGAAAAAGCGCTACCGATCTGCTGCTACGATATTTACCTTATTGGCGGCTATCACAAACGGCAGATAAATCAGTGTAGAAACCGCCAGACACAGCAGGCCGACAAACAGCGCCAGCCAGTTTCCTCCAGTTCCCAGGAACGCAATGAGTGGGCCGGGCGTTGTCCACGGCACGGCATACGCGATAGGCGGAATCAGCTCCATGGTGATAAAGACATAGCCAATCAGCGAGTTAACAAACGGAGTCAGCACAAACGGAATCACCAGAATCGGATTCAGAACAATAGGCAGCCCGAAAATAACCGGTTCGTTGATATTGAATAGGCCCGGAACAAAGGCCATTTTCGCCATTTCACGGTAATCTTTACGCCGCGAAGCGATAAAGATCGCCAGCAAGAGCCCCAATGTCATTCCCGAGCCACCGTAGTTAGCGAAAGCATCGTTAATACCGCCCCAGGTAATCGGGTAGGGCGCACCCCAAGTGGTACCATGCGACGCGGTATACGACAGGTTTTCCAGGTTAGCTTCTGTGAAAATGGCCTCACGAATCGCCGCCACAGTATTCGGCCCGTGGATGCCCAGCACCCACAAAAAGTTTGCGACCAGGCCGAGGATCAACACAGCGAAAATATTCGTGCCCATATCTTTTAACGGCGATTGGATCAGGGTGTAGACCAGATCATTCAAGCCATCCGGCGAGATTTTCGCCAGCAGATAGTTGATAACGGAAAACAGGATCATCACAAAGAAGATAGGCAACAGCACCTTAAAAGAGCGGGAGACCGCGGGCGGCACTGCAGCAGGCATCGTAATGGTTACTTTAGGGTTGCGCGCCAGACGGCAGAACACTTCGCTGGCGATCAATGCAACAATAATAGCGACAAATAACCCCTGCGGCCCAAGGTATTGGGTGGTGAGATACGCCTGCCCGTCAATGACGGTGTAAGGCGTGTAAACAACAAAAAACGCACCAATCGACGTTAATCCGCACAGGAGATCGTCTTGTTGATAGTTAATGGCAATATTGCGCGCCACCAGAAAGGTAATTAAAACCGCCATAATATTGACCGAGCCATTCATGACGGGTGTGAATATTGCCTGCGCCGCGGCCAGATTGGGGAAAAGCGCATCCAGATGCAAAATACTGGCGATAAAACCATCAGGTGAGAGAATCGCAAAATTAATAAGAATAATCAGCGAACTGGCCATCACAATCGGGAAGGACAATATAAATGCATCCCGCACTGCCGAAATATGGATCTGTGAGTTTAATTTAACCGCAATAGGAACGAGAATTTTCTCCATACCTCGTTCAAAAGACTCCATGAAACTCATGATGATTCCTTTTAATCTTGTTACCGTTTTAATTAATAATGCACACAGGGATTCAGTGTGCGGAAAAAATCCCACACACAAAGAAGGAATAATTATCCGAAAAGGAATTATTCAGCCAGACAAACCAGCGCACTGTCTAAAACGGCTTTGCCATCCATCTGCCCGTAAGCTTTCATATCAATCACGGCGACAGGGACCCGACCCTGTACAACCTCCTCTAATTCTTTTTTCTGGAAACGCACCTGGGGTCCCAACAATACAATATCCACCTCATTTTTCTTCAACGTCTCTTTGGCTTCCGATATGGCTAATGCATTAATGGTTACCTTAATATTTACCGTATCCGCATACTCTTTCATGCGTTTCACCAACATACTTGTCGACATCCCTGCGGCGCATACCAATAATATGTTTTTCATATGAATCGTCCCTTACTATATTGATAAACATTCACTTATCGTTATTTTACCAGGTGTTTATAGCTTTATCTCTCAGCGCGATCACAATAAGCACTGCAACGAAATGTAAAACCATACAATAATAACGCGATAATGTAAGTTGAACCTGTAATTAATACTCTTCAGTAAGAAAAAAGGAAGGCGTGTAATTATTCCACCTGCACGCCGTTATTTTTTCCGGATAGTCGATGCATCCATATAAGCACAATGATCATACCGCCAGGATAGAGTGCAACAGTCAATAAGCCTATATGTAACGATGAATACTCCATGATCAGCCCAACCAGCCACGGCACAAGACTACAGCCCGCATTACCAAAAGCCGTCAGTACACCGAACATGGTCGCACCGCCTCGCGGATAGGCATCCGCAGACATCGCCAGCATAGTTGGCCAAAGACAGCTTCCTGAAAATCCAGCCAGAATACAGGCAGCAATGGCAATCGTTGGGCTGGGAGGAAAACCGATCACAACAAACAGCGCCACGGTCACAGCGCAGCAGCCCAACATTAACACCTCGGGAGAGATACGCTGCTGCACCATAGCCGCCGCCATTCTCCCCAGTGCCATCGCCACAGAAAAGCCAGCCAGTGCAAACCCGCCGATCTCCTTCGACAATCCCAATCCCCGCTCAGCGTAAGTCGGCAACCATTGCGACAGCCCCGTCTCTGTGGCGCCGCCTAAAAAGATAGCGATCAGGCAAGCGACGAAATAAGGACGTTTTATCAAGCTCGTCAGCGCTTCTCTTGGTGCCGATTCCTGCACCAGGGGAGGGAAAGTAAGCCGCAGGAACAACAGTGCTGTCCCCAATGGCGCAATCATGACCCCCAACGCAACCATGCGCCATGAAATCCCCCCTTTCAGCGCAAAGCTGGCGATCAGTACTGCACCTACCGCACCAAGACAAAAATAGGAGTGTAGCCAGTTCATAGCCGCACAGCGTCTGGCAGGCTGTAACGCCACGACAATCGGGCTGAGCAACATATCCAGCATGCCTGCTCCCCACCCCATCAGCGCGACAGCGAACAACAGGAAAGTGTAGGTGGGTGCCATCGCCACAAAGCCTAACCCAAGCGCCATGACCAGCAGTCCAAATAAAATAAACCGCTGAGCATTGCCCCGATCAGCCAGCGGCCCGGTCACCAGGATAGCGGTGATAAAACTGAGAAACATGACTGCCGGAATACGCCCCAATTGCTCACCGGTCAGCCCGGAATCACTGTCAAAGGCGTCGCTGAATGTGGTCAGATAGACGGGCAAGAAGTTGAGTGCAATGGCCAGGCATATCATGGCGGCATAGCAGGCGCAGAGAGACAGACGCTGCTGATGAGGTGAAATCGTCATTGGGTATCCCTGTCAGAAACGGTCAGCATTATGCGCCTGCCACTGACATTCCATGAGTTCAATCTCAGAGAAGCGGGCAGCAAAAGAAGAGTCTCCGGGGCTACTGGCAAAAAAACCAAACTGCACACGCGCCTCAGCGTGAGATAAATGGAACATGCGCATCATATGAAAGTCTCTGCCATTCAGTGAGTTTTCCAGTAGAAAATCACTCTCCCTGCGGCTCAACCGGTAATACATGGTCTGCCGATGCCGATCAAAGTTAGACATCGACCAATCCGAAAATCCCTGATTAGTCACCACCGAAAACAACTGCTGGTAACCATTGTTTTGATATTCAATACCACTTTTCATCCAGTGGTCTTCATCCTGGTAAATGAACAGACCGCACTGATCAAAATAGATAGAAGAATTAAACGACACCCTGGCTTTCAGAGTCCAGAATCGCTCCTCGCGGCTAATAACTGCAGCAGGGGCATTATCATACTCCAGCCCATAATACGTCCCACGCCAAAAATCAGTATCGGGAGAGGTGTAAAGAATAATATCATCCTCATCAAGGACAAGGTATTCATTGACATTAAGCCAGATTAGCTCAGAAGCTTTGAATTTTTCCATTTTATTTTTCAGCCATCCATGAGTGATATTAATATGTCTGGGCAGACATACGTTTAAAATGTAGAAGATTATAATTAGACCGGGCATCAAAATGGTGCAGTGAAAATGCTTTGGTATGATTTATGTCCTTGTATCCTTCGCCATCTGCAAGAGTAGTCGTTGTTGCGCCACCAATAATAATTGGCAACTGCATTAAAATAATATCATCCACCACATCAAGATCAAACATCTGCCAGTTTAAATAACCACCACCTTCCACCATAATATGTTCTATTCCACGTTGTTGAAGGAGCGAAAAAAGAAAATTAAAATCTACCCGATCGACCCCCGCAAAAAGGACCTCTTTACCATGTTCGCGTATTCGTTGAATCATCGCGTGACCACGAGCCCGTTCTGTTGTAACAATGAGAGATTCCTCCGGCGAACACAACACTCTGGCCGAATCGGGAAAATCCAGCGATGAGGTAGGAATAATGCGTAATGGATTATTGCCGCCATAACGATTGGTTAATTGCGGATCATCAGTCACAATGGTATTTCGCCCTACCATAATGGCATCGACCTTCCCGCGGAATTGATGAATAAATTGTATATCTTCATCGTTAAGCAACTGGAATAATCCTTTACTGGATCCACCATGACCGAGAGTTAATTTACCATCAATAGAGATCTGACTAAAAATAGTAATTTTCATAATATCTCAACTTATCTTAGCTTAAAGAAAAAGAATTCTTACAGATATTTCGCATTCGGTGTAAAGACACATTTTATAATATTGGAGCAAGGATCGTTGAGCAGATGGTCGAAAGCCTCTGCACATTCGTCAAGGGTATAACGATGCGTTACCAGTTCGCCCAGCGCGGGAATCATACTGGCCATCTGTAATGCACGCGGGAAATGTTGATTATATTCCCCCGCGCCAATCAAACGGATGGCATTAACCAGAACGTATTTTACCGGCAATGTATAGGTGTAATTTCCGTCAAACCCGAAAAGAACAACTCTGCCACCCCGACGAACCGTGCTCATAGCAACATCGAGTTGATTCCCTACCGTGTCGATAACTACATCTACCGGGGTTTGCTGTAGCCTGGATCTGAGTTCATCCGCATGCAGGACATCCAGCCCAAGCGATCGCCCGAATTGAATACGGTTTGGGTTCAGATCCGTCGCCAGTGTCTTTACACCCATCACCCGGAGCAGCAACTGAGCCACCAGACTCATCGGCCCCGATCCCAGCACTAACACCCGCTCTCCCGCCTGAATCTCAGCATGGTCAATATTGTTTAAAATACAGGCGACAGGTTCAATGAGCACCGCGGTTTCCCAGCTCATCGCATCCGGTAGCGGATAAACAAATGGCATCCGGGTAATAAATCGTTCCACAAACATGCCGTGTTTATTCACACCGACAATATCCAATCCTCCATTGTGGCCACCAGTGCAGAGATGTGTGCGCCCAGCGCGACAGGCTGCGCAGCGCCCACAATATTCATTCGGATCGATAACGACTCGCATACCGGGTTGCAGGCCCGTCACCGCATTGCCGACATTAACAACCACACCAACAGCTTCATGCCCGCGAATAATACCCGGCAAACCTTCCTCTCGCCCTGCTAACACTGCCAAATCAGTTCCGCAAATACCAGAAAGTACAATATCAATCTCAACACCATCTTCCGGTAATAGGGGGGAATACTGATAGGTTATGAGCCCTAACGTTTTTTTATCAATTAAAGAAATGGCTTTCATAAATACAATCCATTTATAAAGAATATTCCATATATAAAACCCGCTTCGCCAATAGATATAGCGACTACTTCTGTATTCATTTGAGAGCAAAATCACAATATTTTGTTATAAAAATATCCTTAACTAATATTCACAATCTTAAAAACCTAATACTTGAATTTATATGAAAGTGAAAACAAGTCTATCTTCTTGTTTTCACTATAATCACATAAATACAAAACAGAATTACAGCAATGAAAAAATGACAACCATAAATAAGAACATGACACATCATAAAATAATAAATTAGAGAGCAACGGGTTAGGCTAATATTCTAGAGAGGGAATAAATCGGCGGGAATAAAACACAATTCACAGAGGAGTACAACCGTCAGCAGAAAAAATAGGACACCCGTTGGGGGTATTATCAGCGATGAATATGCATGGCTTCTCTTTCACAATGGGCTTAATGCCCTCAGCCGTGTTCCTTTATGATGCGCTCACGGGGTTAGTAACCCGTGACGACGCACTCAATATGTTGTCTTAAACGCAGGGTGACTGTGCATCAGCGCGGTGATCGGCTGAAGGTGCTCGCGCAATGCGTTGTGCAGGTGGCGGATAGCCGGAGAAAACTGTTTACGGTGCGGGCAGATAAGGTTTAACGGTGCAGCCTCCCCCGGATGCTGCGGCAAAAGCACCTCCAGGCGGCCCGCCAGTACGTCATCGCTGAGATCGATCCACGATTTGTAAACAATCCCCAGCCCATCAATGGCCCAGCGCCGGGCAACGTCAGCGTCATCGCATAACATGCGGCTTTTAACGATAAGCTGGCGGCGCATGCCATTTTCCGGGAAGCTCCACTTGTCATACACCTGGCTATTCATCGTGAACAACAGGCATGGGTGATTAACCACTTCGTCCAGCGTTTGCGGGCGGCCGTTGCGCGCCAGATAGGCCGGTGAGGCCGCCAGAACGCGGCGGTTATCTGCCGCCAGCGGCAACGCCACATAGCTGCTGTTATCCAGCACGCCGTAACGAATAGCAATATCGACCGGGTCACGGAATACATCACTAATGTGATCGGACAGCGAAAGACGCAAGGACACTTTTGGGTGCTGCTGGCAAAAACGGGTGATCAGCGGTAACAGTACATTGCGGCCAATGTCCGATGGCATCGCTACGCGCAGCTCGCCCTTGATCTCGTTATCGCCGCTGTGCAGGCTTTCCGCGCCGGCGTGCACCACTTCCAGCATCTCCTGGGCGTAGGGAAGATACTTTTCGCCTTCCGCCGTCAGCCGTAAGCTGCGTGTGGATCGCACAAACAAGCGCTTATCCAAATCCCGCTCCAGCCGGTGCACAGCCGCGCTCACCTGGCCCGGCAGCAAACCGGCTTCCCGTGCGGCATTTGAAAAACTTCCCAGTGCTGCTGAGCGGACAAACAGCGTGACATCTTCCAGCCGAATCATGATCTCTCCGGTGATAAAGGGGCGTACCCCGTCTGTTGTGCCAGAAAATAGCGCGCAGGCAAACTTCATTTTCACTCCAGGAGTGAAAGTGTTGTCCCTTTATAGCGATTTATCTCGTTATCTTTTGCGTTTATTCTCCAACAATCCCCTCAATCTACTTGTTATTTTTGCGCCAGGAGAAACAGGATGACCCTTGATGATGCTGTGATTGCCCGCCATACGGTGAAAGCGTTTGAACCCGGTAAAACGCTGCCGCAGGAAAAAATTGACACCTTACTTAACGTGCTGCGAAACAGCCCCTCGTCTGTGAATTCACAGCCGTGGCACTTTGTGGTCGCCTCCACGCCGGAAGGCCGCGAAGCGATAGCGAAATCCACCAGCGGTGCGTATGCCTATAACGAACCGAAAGTGCTGAATGCCTCTCATGTCATCGCCCTGTGCATGCGCAGCGATCTCGATGACCAGCATCTGCAAAACGTGCTGGCGCAGGAGCAAAAAGATGGCCGCTTTGTCGCTGAAGGCGCACAGGCCGGTCAGGACAAGAGCCGTCGCTCTTATGTGGATATGCACCGCTATGAGCAGCGCGATATTCCACAATGGATGGAGAAACAGGTTTACCTGGCGCTGGGCGGCCTGCTGCTGAGCGCCGCGATGCTCGACATTGACGCCACGCCGATGGAAGGGTTTGATCAGCGCGCGCTGGACCTTGCACTGGGTCTGCGTGAGAAAGGGCTGACCAGCGTGGTACTGGTCTCGCTGGGCTTTCGCAGTGAAAAAGACTTTAACGCTGCACTGCCAAAATCCCGCTTACCGCGTGACGAGATCTTTACCTTTATCTAAGCCCGCCAGCCCGGTTCGCCGGGCTTTTTTATTCGCCTGGATTTTGAACCCTATCACATATCCCGTTTTTCCCTCGTCGGAGCGATTGTTTCATTAATGTAAAATCACTTCTGACATTCTGTTAATAATCGCACGGTTTTTAAGGTTTTATTGATCGCGAGCGGGATTTCCGTCGCAGTTTTTGTTTCACCATCAATTATTTGCATTTTTTATATAATCATCGCCGGATGATCCCCCGTTTTATTCCTCTCATAGTTGTTTCGTCAGCAGGTCGCATTTTTATTCCGTAACGTTGCCTGTCATTATTATTTTAACTGCTGGAAAACAATGTTATGAACTCTACAACTGAACAGGTTACGCTCAGGAAAATATCCTGGCGTATCGTACCCTTTGTGATGTTTGCTTATTTTATTGCATTCTTTGACCGCATAAATATAGGTTTCGCCGCGCTCACTATGAACCAGGACTTAGGATTTTCCTCCACGGTATTTGGTATTGGCGCGGGCATGTTTTTTATTGGCTATTTCTTAACAGATATTCCCTCAAACGTTATTTTGCAGAAAGTCGGGCCGCGTATCTGGCTGGCCCGTATTATGGTGAGCTGGGGTATTATTGCCGCCTGCATGATGTTTGTTGAAACCTCGACCGGTTTTTATGTTCTGCGCTTTTTATTAGGCGTCGCTGAGGCCGGGTTCTTCTCCGGTATTATTCTCTACTTAAGCACCTGGTTCCCGATTAAACGCCGTGCGCAGGTGATCGCGTTCTTTATGGCGGCCGCGCCGATTTCGTCGATGATTGGCTCGCCGCTGGCAGGCACCATTTTAAGCATGCACGGTGCGTTTGGCCTGAAAGGCTGGCAACTGATGTTTATGCTGGATTCCGCTGCCGCCATCCTGCTGGGTATTTTCACCTTCTTCTACCTCAACGATCGTCCGGAGAAAAACCGCTGGTTGAGCAAAGATGAAACCCAGTGGCTGATTAACACCCTGGCGGAAGAGAACCAGAACAAAGGCAGTCAGGCGAAAACCAGTATCTGGAAAGGGCTGACCGATATCCGCGTGCTGACGCTGGCGGTGGTCTATTTCGGTACGTCGGCGGGCCTCTATTCGCTGAATATCTGGTCGCCGCAGTTTATTAAATCCTTCGGCCTGACCACGTTCCAGATTGGCTTTATTAATGCCATCCCGGCGGCACTGTCGATTGTGGCGATGATCCTGTGGGCAAAACACTCCGACAAAACCAAAGAGCGTACCTGGCACGTAGTCAGCGCCTGCCTGTTCGCCTGCCTCGGTTTTATCCTCGCCGGGTTGGTGCACAGCCTGCCGCTGGCGATCTTCGCGCTGGTGATGGCCAACGTCGGTATCTCGTCCTGTAAGCCACCGCTGTGGAGCATCCCGTCGCTGTTCCTCAATGGACCGGCTGCGGCAGCAGGCCTCGCTGCCATCAACTCAATTGGCAACCTGGGTGGGTTCGCTGGCCCGGCGGTGATCGGCTGGCTGAAAGAGACCACCGGTGACTTCTCTCTCGCCCTCTGGTGCGTGGCAGGCATGCTGGTGGTTTCCGCCGTCCTGACCCTCTCTATCGAAATTAGCCGTAAACGTAAGGCAATGAAGAGCTCATTAGCCTGAAATAAGAAATGGAGCATATTGTGAGCACATCTGAAGCAATTTCGTCATTAACTGACGTGATGACCCGCTTTACCGGGTATGTCGGGAAACGTCTGCCAACAGACGTTATGAAAAAACTCGAAGCACTGCGTGCGGAAGAGGACGCACCGCTGGCCGTGGCGGTGTACGACTCCATGTTTGAGAACCAGAAACGGGCCGACGAGCTGGATCGCCCGTGCTGCCAGGACACCGGGGTGATCCAGTACTTCATCACCTGCGGGGCGAAATTCCCCTACTTAAGCGGGCTGGAGTCGATTCTGAAAACCGCCACGCTGGAAGCCACCAAAAAAGCGCCGCTGCGCCACAACGCAGTAGAAACCTTCATTGAGAAAAACACCGGCACCAATACCGGCTCGCGCATACCGTGGCTGGACTGGGAAATCATCCCGGATGACGACAGCTGCACCATTGAAGTGTACATGGCTGGCGGCGGTTGCTCGCTGCCGGGCGCGGCTAAAGTATTGATGCCAGGCCAGGGCTATGAAGGCGTCAACCAGTTCGTGTTTGACGTGATCACCTCCTACGGCGTGAATGCCTGCCCGCCGCTGCTGGTTGGCGTTGGCGTGTCGACGTCGGTAGAAACAGCTGCGCGTCTTTCCAAGAAAGCGATTCTGCGCCCGGTGGACTCCTGCCACCCGAACCCGGACGCCGCCAAAATGGAAGCACTGCTGGAAGAGGGTCTGAACAAAGTCGGACTGGGGCCACAGGGCTTGGGCGGCAAAGCGTCGGTGATGGGCGTCAACATTGAGTCCTCCGCCCGCCACCCGTCGACCATTGGCGTGGCGGTTTCCACCGGTTGCTGGGCGCACCGCCGCGGCGCGATCCGTTTTAACGCCGATCTCTCTTACGAAATTCTTTCCCACCAGGGGGCTGTATTATGAAAAAAGTGCTCACCACACCCATTAAAGACGAAGACTTACTCTCCCTGAAACCTGGCGACATTGTCTACCTGACCGGCACACTGGTGACCTGCCGCGACGTGGCGCACCGCCGCCTGATTGAGTTAAAGCGCGAACTGCCGGTCGACCTGAAAGGTCTGGCGATTTTCCACGCCGGTCCAATCGTGGTGGAGAAAGGCGAAAATGAATTCGAGATGATCTCGATTGGGCCGACCACCAGCATGCGTATGGAAAAGTTCGAGAAAGAGTTTATCGAGCAGACGGGTGTGAAGCTGATCGTCGGTAAAGGCGGGATGGGGCCGAACACCGAAGAGGGTTGCCGCACGCACAAAGCGGTGCACGCGGTGTTCCCTGGCGGTTGCGCGGTGCTGGCGGCCACCTGCGTAGAGAAAATCGAAGATGCCCAGTGGCGCGATTTAGGGATGCCGGAGACCTTGTGGGTCAACCGGGTAAAAGAGTTCGGCCCGTTAATTATCTCGATCGACTGCGAAGGCAATAACCTGTTCGAAGAGAACAAGAAAGTCTACAACGCCCGAAAACTGCCGATTATTGAAGAGATTAATCAGCAGGTTAAGTTTATTAAATAACCCGCCGTTCAGGCACAGGTATTATCATGAAGTTACTGAGTTTTGTTAACCCAACATCCGGTGAAAAAACATGGGGTTGCATTGACGGCACGCAGGTTTTTGATTTGGGGAAACGCTTATCGGCGTATTTCCCGGACCTGAAATCCGCCATCGCGGGCAATGCGCTGGCGGAACTGACGCCGATGATCCCGGCGCAGGCGGATTTTCACGCCGATGAGATCCGTTTTCTGCCGGTCATTGAAAACCCCAGTAAAATTTTCTGCGTGGGCATGAACTACATGGAAAAGCGGATCGAGTTCGAACAAACCATCGATGCGCCGACCCTGTTTGTTCGCTTCGCGGATACGCTCTCCGCACACGGCGATGTGGTGTGCAAACCCGACAGCAGCAATGAGTTTGATTACGAAGGCGAGCTGGCGGTGGTGATCGGCAAAGATACGGACAATGTCAGCCGCGACAACGCGTTAGAGCATATCGCCGGTTACAGCTGTTTTATGGATGGCTCAGTACGTGATATGCAGTATACCTGGTTCACGTCGGGCAAGAACTGGCGCAAAACCGGCGCGTTCGGCCCGTGGATGGTGACCCGCGATGAGATCCGCGACCCGCAGGATTTGGCGATCAGCACATGGCTGAACGGCAATCGCGTGCAGAACGATTCGACCCACAATATGATCAACTCCGTCGCCATGCTGGTGGAATATATCTCCCGCTTTAGCCCGCTGCAGGCAGGCGACGTGATCATTACCGGTTCGCCGGGGGGCGTGGGCAAAAAACGGACGCCGCCGCTGTTTATGAAGGAAGGGGATGTGATCGAGGTGGAAATCGGCAACATTGGCCGCCTGGTCAATCGCGTTACCGCGCTGTCGAATGCAATGGCATAGTGCTGTGGTTTTCCCCCCACCCCGACCCTCTCCCCACAGGGGAGAGGGAACTTAACGCACCTGGTGCCCGGCGAAACGCGCTGTCGAACGCGGTGGCGTAGTGCTGTGGTTTTCCCCTCACCCTGACCCTCTCCCCACAGGGGAGAGGGAACTTAACGCACCTGGCACCCGGCGAAACGCGCTGTCGAATGCAATGGCGTAGTGCTGTAGTTTTCCCTCCTGGCCCTCTCTCCACAGGGGAGAGGGAACTTAACGAACCTGGCCGTCCGGCGAAACGCGCTGTCGAACGCGGTGGCGGGGTGCGATGGTTTCCCCTCCATGCCCTCTCCCCAAGGGGGAGAGGGGATTTACCAGGTTAATAGAGATCCGAAATCACCGGTAATTCATGCATTACCACTTGCATCATATTATCCCGCGCTTCATCCCGTGCCCCTGCCACCCATACGGCGGCCATCGGCAATTTACTGCGAATCGAGTCATAACCTTCGCCAATCGGAATGAATTTAATATTCAGCGCCGCCATGCGCATAACCCAACGAGGCATAATCGCCGCGCCCAGTTCTGCCGCCACCATATTAATAATGGTCTGTTTTTCATCGGCAATTTGAATCAGCGTCGGTTTAAAACCGGCATGTTCAAACAGGCTTAAGGTTAAATCGTAGCTGTGCGGGCGTACACGTTTTTCCGGCACAATCAGCGGGATATCGCGTAAATCATCAACATTGATTTCACTGCGGTTGGCCAGTGGGTGCTTATCGGAAATCGCCAGCACCACATCTTCGTAAAACAGAAATTCGCTATGCAACGCGCTGTCCATCTGGCTTTGCGGGCGAATAAAAATCAGATCCAACCTGCCGGTTTTCAGCTTTGGCAGCAAACGTGACGATTTATCTTCCAGAAAACTCAGTTCCACGCCAGGCCAGCGCTCGCGAAAATGGTGCAATACATGGGGAATAAGGCTGACCGCCGCGCTATCGATCGCGCCAATCCGCAGTTTTCCTGCGTTCTGCCGCGCCAGCGTCTGAAAGCGTTTTTCGATATCGTCTGCACGCGCCACCAGTTCCCGCGCTTCCGGTAAAAACAGCGCGCCGTGGGGCGTGAGGGAGACATTGCGCGTCGAACGCGATAATAACCGCGTGCCGAGATCTTCTTCCAGCAGCTTAATATAGCGGCCCAGCGCAGAAGGCAGCATATCCATTTTTTGCGCCGCGTGACCAAAATGCAGCTCGTCCGCCACGGCAATAAAGCACCTGAGCTGGTGAAGTTCCACCGACACGCCCTCACGATATAGGTTTGGTTTTATCGCTCTATAATAATCGCTCTCCTGGCGGGATCACACATTACGCCTGTGAATATGTGACGCGGTTAAACCGCGCCATACCGGCTTTATTTAACAAAATAATGGGAAAACGGTTATCACCGGGATAACCGTTTTGTATCTGATGGGATTATATTGTGGCACCGTTGATCATATACCACGGTTTTTGGCCAGGGCAGTTATGGATGCCCCACTCCCGCACGGGTTGCAGCTCTGTGCGGCCAGATTCATGAACAACAACTTTGTAGACTTTTAAATACCGCTCAGCCAGGCGTGAGTACTCTGGCCGTTCAACATTGACATAGTAATAAGCGCCCGGTTCCGGTTTAAAGGTGACATAGCGCTCATTCACACGCGCCTGGTTCGTCAGGATCCCGCCGCTGCCATCCCGTCCGGCATAAATAATGCGCACGCTGATAAACTTCTCGGCGCTCACCCAGTATTCATCACGGTTTTGCGTCATATCCGCGACGTAAGGCACACCAATTCGCTTGTGATCGCCCATGAAAGAGCCGGAACCAATAAACCCGTTTTTATTGGAATAGAGATTAATACAGCGGTCGGTTTCCGGGTAAATACGTGCCTCGGTATTATTCAGATCGAACGCCACGCCCACGCGATTCGGGCCGGTATAATCTTTGATACTCTGGTTATATTCTTTCACCATTTCATAAGTTGAGCAGCCGCTGAGTAACAGCACGGCCGCTAACGCCACCATCGCTTTCATTTTTAAAACTCCTTGTAAAAACAAGATGATGTGATGGGATAAGAATAAACTCAATACGGGCAGGGAAAAGACAAACTTGTTGCTGGCATTGCAGTTAGAGCGGGATTAAATGTCGGGAGTTTGAGGTAAGATTTAACCATGAAAAATAAGCATCCGTGACCAAAGCAGCGGTAGTGGCAGATACCTGCCCATAGCGTTAATGCCATGAGCAGTGCAATGAATGATCACTCGCTATGTCGTGCGTTATCAGTTCAGCGGTGTCAGAGCGCTCAGTTTAACAAACCCTCGTTTATTGCTCAGATGCCCTTTTTCCGCTTCGTCGTACACTGCAACATAGATCCACGCTTTATCGACGGTTCTGATTTTAGCCAGCGTTTCATTACTGTTGACCGAAGCCAAATCTGGCGCTGTTTCACTGACCTCGCTTTTCAGGGATAACGTCTTTTCACCCTCTTTCAGCTGATATAACACGAGATAAGGCGTACCTGATCCACAGCCGTCAAAATCCTGAGCGATCATATCGTCTGCGTTTTTTGCAGTATTCTCCGGCTGGAATGACAGCAGATCGGCTTGATAGTTATCTGCGTTGCACTCCATATATTTAATCACCGCGGGTACTTTCATCGTACCGGGTTGGTTAACGTACCACTCTTTAAACGTAAAGAAATTATCCGGGATATTCTTGAAGTTCTTTTTGATAAATGCGATCTTCTGCGCTTCACTGCCGTTCACAGTAATATCAATTACTTTGTTATCTTTCTTTTTATTACCCAAGGCAAAATAGCGAAATTCTAACTCTGGCGTATTGACCGTTGCATCAGCATTCCAGTTCGGTTGCCAGTAAGCCTGGAGTATACCGTTTTTTATCTCCTCCGTCGCAATCGCGCGAAGAGAGAACACAGCGAGAAAAAGAAAGAATATCAAGCTGGCGTATTTTTTCATTTTTTGTATAAGATAAAACATCAATCCTCCAAACAGTAAATTCTGCAACCTTTTTTCTATCTTACTAACATTTTCTATTTTAATGTTCTGCCACATATTCACTCTTTATTGATCAAAAAAGAAATAATTTTTAAATAATAGATCATACCGATATACTTATGATTAATATCGTAGTATGCTACTACCTTTGTATCATCACCGATCCAAGAAATAATTTCCTATTTTATCAAGGACATACCAAGATTAATTGCGAACCAAATCTAAGGTCGGGTAATTTAGTCAATAAAATTATTTTAATGTTTTGACTATAATGAAAATTAGATTGAGTTATTTTTATCAAAAAGACTTACAGGATTTTTTGTATAGAATGAAATGCACAGGGAAAAAATGATAATTTTGGAATAACTCTAACTTCGCCTATAAATCAGTTACTGCCAGTTTTGTGTAGCATCTAAAATCTAATTAAACATGGCTTAACCCTGACAGGGTTATCAGCCTTATCTATACCTACTGCAGCCAGTACATACACAATCCAGTTATTCTCCACAATAACGATCATCTTGCTGCATTAAGGGTTCCAGTTCTTTTTCCCATATACGTTTTTGATATAGTTGCCATTCATTAGGCTCATTTCTACTATGCAAACAATTACGAACAGCCTGAATGGCGGTATTAAAATCAGAGCTACTTAATTCCGTAAAGCTAATCTGATCTAAAACTAGCATTTCCATTACGATATCATGAATGTGGCTATATTTCCCTACCAGTGCTTCATCAAGTAATGCTTCTAAAGCATCAGATTCAGTCCTGTTTAAGGTTGTATGTAAATCCTTATCTTGGGGATAGCCTATAAAAAAAGTAGCACCCATACCTTACCTCATTATAACTATTTTATCTTGTTGTGATTTAGGTAATGTTTTGATGAAGTCAGTAAATATTTTTTGATTCTCTGAATTCAACACACTGAAATCAACAGGAACAATATCAGCTTTATTTAAATGATCAATTATCTGCTGCTGCCCATTAGGTAATTTACCAGGAGCCTTAGACATTGTCATGTTCTTCTCAAAAAATTTATTAATCCCATTAACCTCTTTCTGAGACAAATTCTTTGTTGTATACATTAAATCTACAGTTTTTCCTGCATTGGATCCACTTGTGATAATAAAGTCTGCATTCTTGCCAATTGAGGCAGTCTCTGTTATCCGTTCCATTGTACCCAGAACAGTTTCCAGTCTTGCAGCTGCAGCGGCTTCAGCAGGGTTGTATTGGTTATTACCTGTAATATCTAAAGTATTTAAACGACTTTGACCTTCCAATGGGGTGGCATTTATTTTTACTTCATAAATCCCATCACTATTCTTTATCAGTGGTGGTTCAACACTTCCAGTTTTTGTAACCTGCCCTTCTTTAGACACCGCAACATTAATAACTTCGCCAGTCTTGGCCGATTTAAAGACTAGTGTTGTAGCCCCTCCCAGCCCTACGCCAGCATAGACTATTTCCGAATATTCTGGCGAAACACCCAGTGTTTCCAGTAGTTCTGCACCTGCGGTTTTGGTTGGTCTGCCAGAAGCTAAAGTCTGGGAGCCTGCTTGTAAGTTATCATAGCCTGAAGCTGCTACAATCACACCAGCGGCGCAAGTGACAATCCCTGCGCAACTGGCTCCGCCCCCAATCATTTCAGCAGCACCGCCTGCCGCCTGAAGAAGCCCTGCGCCCCGGGTGGTCAATTGGTATTCGCCATTGACGTATGAAGCGCCGTCCAGAATGGCATTAACGTCAGTGTACTGGAATAGCGCCACGGAAATAGTGACATTTTCTCCGGTTAATGGATCCTTATAGCTAACCGCAAATTTTTCATTAGCCAATTGTTCACGAAGGGCTGCATATTCCGGCTTGCTGCCAGTTTTTTCGAGATTTTCGTAGTAGGCTTTTTCTGCTGTTCCCTCCGCAAATTCAGCAGAGCATTTGAGGAGCGCACAGGCTGCTGCGTCAATTTCTTGTTTTGTCGCCACACCTTCTTTAGCCAGCCTGTCAATAACGGTTTTTTCCATGTGATTGGCTAAAGTATTATTCTCAACCTCAACCCGCGCCGCATTCCCTGCGCTGACCATGCCGTTGGTGTTGCCGGTTGCCACACCGCCGCCGACTGCCCCCACTGCCGACACCAGGTTGAGGATCACCATCTTCTCATCCGGGTTTAATTGATCTGCATCTTTGCCATACAGCGCCTGAGCAAATTGTTTCGCCCCGGCGGAGGCGATAAACCCGCCGATGGCGCCTGCGGTGGCGTTACCACCTTGTGCTTTGGCAAGCGCGGCGGAAATCACCGTATGTAGCGCTATACGTGCCGCTTCGTTTTTGCCTGCGGCCTCTTTCACCAGTTTCGCCAGCACCGGTGCTGCGCCCGCCGCCATACCGCTCTGCACATTGCCGCCAAGCACACCCGCCAGTAATCCGGTCATCGCCGAACTGGCGGTCCAGAACGGGCTGCCGATGCCGTACTCCTTATCCACCTCTTTAAATTCAGCCGACGCGGTGACCTTGTCGTTGATCTCCTCATCGCTCAGCCCGCTCAGCTCGCCGCGCGCCGCCATCTCGTCACGCACTTTCTTCTTCGCAGCGTCCAACTTGCTGTCCATATACGCCGTCATTGCCTGCGTACCCAGCGACGTCGCCTGCTGCTGAATCTCCAGCTTGTCTTTGATGGCCTGCTTGTCGAAGTTGTTTTCCAGCGCGTTGTGCGCATTTGCCGTATCACGGCTCAGGTTTGCCACATCCTGCTGCTGGTTCGCCTTGTCGCGAATGATGATGTCGCCTGCAGCAATCGCGCTGTGCGTGGTGTTGCTGGCGCTTTCAGACACGCTCGCCATCGTCATCGACGGCAGCCCGCCTGGCATCGCTTTGTACTCGCCTTTCTGGTTCTCTTTCGCGGTATCGTTGGTAGGGGTTTTGAGATCCCCGGTTTTCTCCACTTTCTCCACACCACCAGAGACGCTCAGGCCGAACTGGCTACCGCTGGACTCAGCCTTGTTATGAATATCGCTCCAGCCCAGCGTATCGGTGCTGAGACGGTTTTTCGCTGCATCCGCATTCGAGGCAATCACTGCGCCGTCCAGTTGCGTGTGGCTGCCAACGTTGATATCAAAGCCGCCCTTACCGGCAAAAATCCCGCTCTGATCGATGACCGACTGGTAGTCGTTCTTCATCTTACCGTTGCTGACGCTCACGCTGCCCTGCACCGAGGAACCGGCACAAATAGGCGGCACGCAGATGCTGACGTTCACACCCGTGGAGCTGGATTTACTGTCGTATTCGGCTTTGTCCTGCTGGCTGCTGATGGTCAGGTTACGGCCCACATCGGCAATCACCCGGTCGCCATGAAGCTCCGCGCCCTGCAACGTGGTATCGCGCCCGCTATTGACGTTCAGCGTCTCATCCGCGTGGATCTGGCTGTTGTGATTAACCAGGCTGCTGCCGTTCTCTTTGCTCTGCGAACGGCTGGCACCGATATCCACTGAGAAACCGTTTTGCTGGCCAATCGCCGAGAAGCTCACGCCCAGGGAGTACTGACTGCCACTGCTGCTGCTCTTCTGTTTATCCGTGTCCTGCGCTGCCGCCAGCGTGATGTCGCGTCCTGCGTCCAGCACCACGTTTTTACCGGTGATAGTGATGCCCTGGGCAGTGATATCCTGATCGGCTTTGACGATCACCGATTCACCAGCAACCAGGTTGCTGCCCTGCTGTTGCTGGCTGCGGTAATCGTGTTTCTCTTTCGAGGAGCCAGCAGAAACCCCCACGCTCACCCGCACCATTGACGAGTCATAGGCTTCTTTCGCCACGTTAACGGCGGTGGTCAGCCCGGCCTGTGCGGCATAGATCCCCGTCAGGCGTGGGTCGCGCCCCTCTTCTGCCGAGCGTGCAGCATTCTCCAGCGCCTGTGCCGCGGAGACGACCCAACCAGATGCCGATGCTGTCGCGGCGTATTGCGTCGAAGAGGACTCGCTCTGGGTATGCAGACGGTCTTCGCTGACATCCAGGCGCACATTCTCGCCACTGATCGCCAGCGACTTACCGGCGCTGATGTCCGCACCATTCACCGATACATCTTTTTTCGCCTGCAGCGCCACATCACCATCTTTGCTGGCAATCTGGCTACGCAGCGTGCTCTGCTGGTTGCTGTCGAGCTGCGAGGCATGTTTTGAGCTGCTGTAGCCGACTTTGCCGCTATAACCGTCGCCGCCGAGGGCGCCGACCATGCTCTGGCTGCCGCTCTGCTTGTCATAGACGGTGTTATTGCCGGTGGTGACGTTGATATCGCCGTTTTTCGCCGACAACAGCAGGTCGTTAATTGACGCCAAAGAGCTACCAGAAACATTCACATGCCCATTCTGGCTGGTGATGTAGATGTCCTTCGCAGAAATCTCGCTGCCGGTCTGCGTGGTGGTCTGCCTGTCCCCCTTGCTGCTGGATTTCTCCATGCCGAACGGCAGAATTTTAGCGCCGTGGTTCGGCCCACCACTCACGGTACGGATAGCAGAACCGATGGTGGGTGCTTGCGTTGTAATGCTCCAGCTACTGCTGCTGGCGCTGGTACTCAGGCGTTCTTTGTCGGTTGAGGTGGCGATATCGACATTGTTTTTTGCATCGATAATCACTGCTTCGCCCGCGCCGAGGCGGCTGCCACCAA
This sequence comes from Kosakonia oryzendophytica, assembly GCF_900094925.1. GTDB lineage: Bacteria > Pseudomonadota > Gammaproteobacteria > Enterobacterales > Enterobacteriaceae > Kosakonia > Kosakonia oryzendophytica. The sequence goes on from NZ_FMAY01000020.1 coordinate 29,149, forward strand.
TCAGCACATCGCCCGGGCTTTTTGCTCCGGTGGCATCCAACTGGATATTACCTGCCGCTGTCAGGTTGCTGCCGGTGGCGAACTCACCATAATAATGGGATTCGCTTTTTGACGACGAACGCCCGTAGCTGATCGGTAACGAGGTGCCGCTACCAAGATCGGCAAAGGTCGCTGCGGCTTCACTTGCCAGTGTTTTCCCCTGTGTGATGCCACTGCCACCCATCTTGATGATGTCACGCACGTTGCGCACCGCATCGATAATCGGGTTGGAGAGGGAGATGCCCACGCCACTGCTCTTGCTGGACTGTTTCACCGTCTCCTGCACCACATCCTTACCAGGGATAATTGCAATATCGCTGGCGGTGATGTCGATATGGCCGGTTTTACGTTCGGTATCGCCCTGTTTACGCGCTGCGACCACATCGGCGGCGCTCAGCGTCGCCTGGTTACCGGCCTTGATAATCACATTGCCGCCGGTGGTGCCGATCACGCTGCGTGCATCGCTTTGTGCGACTTCGCTGCCCTTACGCGACACCTGAGAAGACTGCGAACCAATGGTGATGCCCAGACCACCGCCAAAGACGCCACTTTTCTTCGTCTTCTTCATGCTGTAGTGAGAAGACTCTTCCGTCGCCGCTTCAACGGTGACATCGTTGCCCGCTTTCAGGGCAATATCCCCTTCAGCAGCCACAGCGGATCCTTTCACCAGCAGGTTATTACCGGCGTTCAGCGAGACGTTATCACCGCTCAGCAGCGTGCCTTTTTCGTTGGTCTGACTGTTTTCTTTGATGGTGTGGGTGGTGGTTTTTTTCAGGAAACCTTTTTTGGTTTTGGTTTCTTCAAAGTATGAATAGTCGCTTTCGGTGGCGGTGTTCAGGTTAATATCACGCCCGGCAGAAACGCCGACGTCACCTTTTGCCAGAACCTGCGCTGCGTCTGCGTTCATGTCGCGACCGGCCACGATGACCGTGTTGGTGCCGCTGCTGATTTCGCTGCCCTGCTGGCGAACCTTCTCGTTAATGACCGTTTTCTTACTGGCTTTGTAGCTGTCGCCCTGGGTGCTCGCTTCCGCCAGCAGATTGACGTCGCGGCCTGCCTGCAAGCCGACCTGCTGCTCTGCCGCCAGCCCGGCGGCCTGCGAATTGATGTCCTGGCCTGCGGTCAGCGTCAGGTTATTACCCGCGCTGACGGTAGTGCGATCAAGGCCAGTGCTGTGGTTTTCGCTTTTACCATTGCGGCTGTTCTGACTGGTCTTCTCTGCGTTCAGGTTCAGGTCATTACCGGCTGCGAGCTGCGCGTTTTTCCCGGCGCTGACATTACTGGCACTCAGCGTCAGATCGTTACCCGCCCGCATCGTAAGATTGCCACCTGCAGTAATGGCGCTGCCCTGGTAAGAAACATCGGCATGGCTGGTCGCAGTTGTGCGAGCATAGCCCGAAGTGAAACCTGACTGAGCATAAGCATCGTTTTTCTGGATGGCGTTAACGGCGATATTGCCCGTAGCATCCATCAGCAGATCGCCCCCTGATTTCAGCGCGGAGCCGGTCAGGGTGATATCTTTGCCCGCCGTCAGCGACAGACCATCCTGTGCGGTAATGCTGGCAATGCTGCCGAGTGTGGTGTCTTTGAGACTGACCGAACCGCGTTTGCTCTTCGCATCCAGTGAGTACTGATTAGCAAGCGTGAGGTTATTGATACTGCCGTCGAGGCTCTCCAGCGCCACCGTTTTACCGCTGATGGCAGCGCTGACGTTGTTGATATCGCCAATCGCACTGAGATCGATATTGCCGCCCGCTTTGATCAGCGCGTCGTGGGTGTTGGTGATCGACCCTGCGCTTTCAACGCTGAGGTCGTTTTTCGCCAGCAATGTACTGCCACTGTTGGTGACACTGCCGCCTTCCAGGCTGACATTGTTCCCGGCTATCACGCTGCCGTTGTTTACCGTCACGTCTTTTGGCGACAGGTAGACTTTGGGGATCATCACCGTTTCGCCATTAATCGTGGCGGCTTCCCACCACAAAATGCTGTGATCCAGTGATGCAATTTGATCGGCCGAGAGCGCCACGCCAAATTGCAGCCCCAGTGACTGTTGGGCACTGGCAGCGTTATCCATCAGGTAACGCATCTGGTCGAGGTCGGAACCGATGCCGTTGAGATAGCGGCTACCGGTCTGGTTCAGCACCACATTGCTGACATAACGGGTATCGAATGCTGCATCACCGAGGAAACGGTAGTCGTAGTCCGGGTTCAGTTTGATGCGGCTCAGCATGTACGAGGAGCCAAGGAACTGCTTCTCATCGGTATAAGCGCGGTTAGTCTCACGCGGGGCGGCTGAGGGGCTGATACCCAGCAGTTTGTTGAGATCGCCAAACAGGTTCGGGTCAAGCTGCCCGAGACCGTCGAGTTTCGGGTTAACAGTGATGAGGTACGGGCTTTTCGGGTTATCCGACACCACAAAATAACCGCTGTTGCCGGACGGCAGCGGATAGGCGCTGGTATCAACGGATTTGCTTTGGTGCTGGCCAGGTACGGTGTTTTTCAGCACCGCATTAGTCACGCCTGCGCTGGCGAGGCTGCCGAGATTGGCCTTGTCTTTTTGCTGTGCGCCAATGCCGCTCAGCACGCCGCCGCCGTTAATCTGTTGCAGGGCGTTGTGCAGTTGATCCTGCCACTGCGGAGAGTTCACTGCTGCCGGGCCGTTTGCCAAGGCCTGTTTTGCCACGCTACCGCCAATACGTTGATTGCTCAGAGTATTCAGTGACGGGGCAGTGAGGGTGTTGCTAATGCCTCTGGTATTCGATGTGGTAGTCGTGTTGCTGATATTACTGCTAAAACTGACACTTACATTACCACCGGCCTGGATAATGGAGCGGTAGATTTGGCCTGTATCATATTGTGTTTCTTGTCCTTTCAATACGAAACGTGCTGTGCTGTTTGAGAAACCGATTCCTTTGGGTTTCGAGCTCAATGGATTTTTTGCAAACGTATTTTGCGAATAAGGACCGTTATTGAATTCATAAGTAAGGTAGTTCGTCTGTATCCCTTCTTGCCAGCTTTGATTATTGAACTGAGTCCCACTTATAGTTATGTCTTTTCCAGCAAGGATATTACTGGCTTGATTATCCAGTAAGCTGGCAAATATATTCATTCCCCCTGCAGACTGGATCCTGCCTGCCTCACCATCTGCGGATACACTGACAGTCGTTTTGGATGTTGCAAATCGCTGAATTGCAGCATCTTTAAATGGCGCAAGATAATATTTGGTCTCATATCTTTCGTGGCAGGAATTATTGGGCCCGCACCCTGTATGGCTAACGAGAACCTCTTTTGTGTAATAGCCATAGCTATCGGCAGGTAACGCTGAAAAAGGAACGTCAATGGTTGCAGCCCCCAATCCAGATATGTCCATAAGTTGAATTGTCTGTGCCGATTTCCGCAACCCATCGCGGGTATTCAACAGATGCCCGGTCTTAATGGTGATATCGCCATTGCGGGTTTCTATGGTGCCGGAGGTGTTGATCACCTCGCTGCTGGCATTGCCTGCCGCATCCCGTTGCAGCCACAGGTTATTGCCCGCCAGCATATCGCCGCGCTGGTTGGTGATACTGTTGGCATACAGCGCCAGGTTGTTTGCCGCATACAGCAGCGCGGTGTTGATAATTGCGCCCGGCGCGCTCAGCGTCAGGCTGCCTGTCGTGCCGGCAAAACCGTTTACGGTGATATTCCCCCGGCTGGCCAGCGTGATATCGCCGCCACCCTGAAGGGCACTGTTGCCGTTCAGCACAATGGCGCTGCCGCTTAATGTGCTCGCGCCGCTGCCGGTGGTGATTTGCCCGCTACTGGTCAGTTGTCCGCCCGCGCTCAGGTTCAACGCCTGGCCCTGCATCACGCTCTGGTTATCTATCGCACCGTTGCTGGTGACGCTCAGGGTTTTGCCTGCCGCCAGCGTGGTTTTTGCGGTAAAGGCGTTCGTCAGTTGCAGCGTCAGGTTACCCAGCGCCACCACCTGACCCAGTGCATTCAAACCACCCGCCCCCACAAACAGGTCGCCACCGCTGAACAGCTTACCGCCGGCGGACTGCTCCACCTGCGTGGCGTTCACCGTCAGCTGGTTCTTACCGAGCAGTGTGCCGTTGTTGGTCAGTTGCCGGTAACTGAGCGCCAGGGTATTCGCCTGGGTGGTGCCCTGGTTCGTGAAGCTGTCGCCGGTAAGGGTCATCTGGTCGGCCAGCAGCGTGCCGGTGCCGCCGTTACGTGCAGCGTTGAGGATGAGATTAGTGGCCTGCAGCCAGCCCGCGCCGGTGTACTGCGGGGTGGTCAGCGTCAGTTGCCCGCCGGAGAGCAGCCTGCCCTCGTTGCGCGCCAGGGTGGTGCTGTCGACGCGGGTGTCCCCCGCGCCCTGAATCAGCCCGTAGTTAAACAGCGACGGTGTGGTCAGGGTCAGCCCCTGCGTACTCACCAGTTCACCGCCTGCGCTGTTGGTCAGTGAATTCGCCGTGACCGTCAGCCCGTTCCCCTGGATGTTGCCGGCGTTGCCGAGCGTGTCCGCATTCAGGGTCAGCGCGCCGTTACTGGCCAGCGAACCGCCCGCCAGTTGGGTCGCATTACCCGTCAGGGCGATCGTCAGTCCGTCACTGCCGCTGACGGCTCCGCTGTTGGTCAGCGCGTCTGCGCGCAGGGTCAGGTTTTTCGCCGCCCACTGCCCCTGATTACTCAGCGACAATGCCTGCAGGGCCGCCGTGCCCAGGGCGGTGATTTTGCTGCCCGTGGCTGAATTCAGGTTGCCGGTAAGCTGAAGGTTCAGGTCGCCCGCGCTCCGGATTGCGCCGCGGTTATCCAGCGACTGTGCCGCCAGCAGAATCGCGTTGCCCTGCCACAGCCCGCCGTTGTCCACCGTCCCGGCGGTGATACCGAGCGTGCCCTGCGTTAGCAGTGAACCGGTCTCGCCGTTGATCAGCGTCAGTTGCGGAGCGGCCATCGCCATCCGCGCCATCAGTCTGGCGGCAGGTTGTGCGGCGTCCAGCGTCAGGTTGTCCAGCCCGGTCAGCGTGCCGTTGTTGGTAATGCCTGCCTCATGCGCCGTCAGGGTTTTCCCCTGTACCGCACCGTTATTTTCCAGCGTCTGTCCGCTCAGGGTGACATCGCCTTCGCTGAGGAGCTGCCCGCTGTTACGCAGCGTCTGCGCCTGAATATCCGCCGTGCCCCGGCTACTGAGCGAACCCGGCAGCGTCAGTGTACCGCCCACGGTGGCGGTGAAATCCCCCAGGCTCAGCAACGAGCCGCCGAGCATCCAGTCATCTGCCGTAACGCTGACCTTTCCGCCCTGCAATGTACCCTGTGTGGACAGTTGTCCGGCATGCAGCGTGAAATCGCCGCCGCTCAGCGTGCGCGAACCGCTGGCGGTGGTGAGGGTGCCGGCGTTCAGCGTCAGGCCCTGCGTACCCTGCCACAGTCCGTTGTTTGTCAGTGTCGCAGCGCTGAAAGCCAGCTCACCGCCGGAGAGCCATTTGCCCGTCTCCGCGTTGATAAGGGTGTCCGCGGTGGCCTGCGCCTGTTGTGTTCCCTGGATCAGGCCGCTGTTGGTAACGGTGTGGCCGGTAACCGAGACGCTGCCTGCGGCAATCTGGCCGCGGTTGCTCAGCGTGTCGGCCTTAAGTGTCAGACCGTCATTCACAGACAGCAGACCCTGGTTGTCCAGCGAGGTCAGATCCAGGTTCAGGTCACCACCGCTGACAAGCTGCCCGGTACTGCCGTTGACCAGCGCCTGCGTGTTCAGGATCAGGCTGTCGTTGCCCTGTAAAATGCCGTTACTGGTAAGACGCGGCGCGCTAATGCGCAGGTCTTTCGCCGCCAGCGTGCCGTCATTCAGTACCTCTGTGGCGGTGATATCCGCCAGATGCTGGCTCAGCACACTGCCCTGGTTACTCACCGCTGTGCCGCGCAGCGCCAGGCTGTCGCCGCTGACCATCTGCCCGCTGCTGGTCAGGCTGTCGCCGTCCCACGTCAGGTTTTCCGTTCCCTGTAACAGGCCGCTGTTGCGTAAATCGCCGTGCAGGGCGAGCACCTTCGCCATCAGCGACCCGCTGTTCTGGCTTCCGGCCACCCGCAGCGTCAGCGCCTGCCGGCTCAGCAGTCTGCCCTGGTTGGTCAGATTCCCGCTGACACTGGCGTTCAGCCCGTTTTCACCGAGTGCATTCCCGGTGTTGACCCACTCTCCGGTGGCGAGGTCAAGCGTGTCGCCCTGCAATTGTCCGGCGTTGGTCAGGCTATCGTTTTTCAGCACCAGGCTGCCCGCGCTCAGCAGTAAACCACCCTGCTGGTTGGTAAGC
>NZ_FMAY01000013.1 GCF_900094925.1 Kosakonia oryzendophytica
ATCTGAGCCATGATCAAACTCTTCAATTTAAAAGTTTGATGCTCATCGAATTAAACTTCGTAATGAATTACGTGTTCACTCGTGAGACTTGGTATTCATTTAGCGTCCGTGGACGTCAAGAATCCATGTCACTTTGAGTGCCCACACAGATTGTCTGATAAATTGTTAAAGAGCAGTGCCGCTGTGTTTTCGCTGCGGCGCGGGGTGTGCATATTACGCTTTCCCGCTGCGAAGTCAACTGAATATTTTCAGAATTCTTCACCTGACAGGCCGGTGTGTTTGCCGTTGTGCCGTGTCAGTGGTGGCGCATTATAGGGAGTTAATTCCGGCTGACAACCCCTAATTTAAAAAAAGTTATCAACCGTCTCTTTTTTGTTCAAACCTACCCTAAAGCGCCAGTTTTTCGAGCGATTTAAAGCCATAGCGTTGCAAGACGGGCAACAATTGCGCAGTCTCAGGCGTTAACGCCATGCAATAAGCAATATTGTCATCAGACGATTTTGCATCCGGTGCTTCATGATCGAGCAGCCAGGCCGTACGGCGCGCAATAGCTGAGCCGGAATCCACCAGCCGCGTACCCTCCGGCAATACCTGCAACAACTCTTCCTGCAATAATGGAAAATGCGTACACCCCAACACAACGGTATCTGGCGGCTCGGCCATCCGCAGCCACGGGCGCAGAATACGACGCAGTTCTTCCTGAGGAACAGGTTCGCCGTGCAATTTTGCCTCCGCCAGTTCGACCAGCTCCGCCGAGCCCAGCATTTCAATTTTGCACTCATTGGCGAAACGCGAGATGAGTTCGTGCGTATAAGGACGCTTCACCGTTCCCCGCGTTGCCAACAGCCCCACCACGCCGTTCGCCGTTAAACGTGCAGCAGGTTTTATGGCCGGAACAACGCCAACAACCGGGAAACTGAATTTTTCGCGCAGCGCAGGCAACGAAACGGTGCTAGCGGTGTTACAGGCGACAACGGCAAGAGCGAGTGGATATTGCGCCTGAACAGCCGTGACAATTTCAACAACGCGCTCAACGATGAACGCTTCGCTCTTTTCCCCGTATGGAAAAGCAACGTTGTCAAATGCGTAGATGTAATGCAGATCCGGCAGGAGATGCCGGATCTCATCATAAACGGATAGCCCACCGACGCCGGAGTCAAAAACCAGGACGGTAGGACGCGCATCAGAAGGTGTAGCTGCCAGACAAGGTGTATTCCCGTCCTGCAGTGTGGTAGCCATAAACTGTCTCGTAATCTTTATCGAACAGGTTGGCGATTTTACCACGAACTGTGAGGTTTGAGGTCACTGGATATGAAGCAGAAAGATCAACCAGGCTGTAAGACGGCATACGACGCTGCGTATCAGCAAACTGGTTGGTGTTGTTATCGTAGCTCTTACCGAAGTACTGCCACGCAGCATCCATATCCAGGCCAAACATCGTCCAGTCCAGTTGATATTTGAATTGCTGCCGCGAGCGATGGGCAAGCACTTCATTATCACTGTCACGGCGCGGATCAAGATAACCCAGCGTAATACGATGGCTCACCACACCGGTGTCAAAGCTACCCGTTAACTCAACCCCTTTGATGGTCGCGGATTGAATATTGTAATAGGTGCCCAAAAAGGTGTCGTCATCGTAGTAGTAGTCGATCAGGTTCTTGATTTTGTTCTGATAAGCAGACAGGCGCCAGTTAACCGGCCCGGTCAGGCCTTCCAGCCCCACTTCAACCTGGCGAGATTTTTCTGCACTTAGATCCGGGTTAGAGAGAATAAAGAGACGCTCTTGCCCATAGAGTTGCCCCAACGTCGGTGCCTGGAAGCCAGTACCATAAGACACGGTAAAACGGTAATCCGGTACAAACTCCCAGCCTGCCGCGGCCTGCCAGGTACCATTCCAGCCAAACTGATCGTTATCATCACCACGCACAGAGCCTTCCAGCGTCACGGTGTCGAGCTTCTGCTGCGTCGTCAGGTAATAACCAGTGTTATTCCGCTTATATTTGTTGCTGTAGTCGTTATCTGCTGAGGTCAACTTCTGCTGCTGCCAGTCAATACCGGCGCTGACCGTCCCCGCACCCAGCGCCAGGCTATTGCCCCACTGCAGGTTACGCTGCGTCATATCATCCAGCGAGGTACCCTCGTTGTATAATCCTAACGGCCCGGCATAGTTGTAGTCTTTATAGCGCTGATAGCTGCCGGTCAGTTGTGAAGAGAAAACATCGCCACTGTAAGTCAGCCCGGTTTCATAGGTATGGTTATAAACCTGACGCTCATCACCACCATCGGTGTAGCCCGCATCATAGCCCGTTTTATTGCTATACCCGTAGCCACGCACAAACCCTGAAATCTCCTGATTGAACTGATGATTCAGACCCGCCCAGAAGGTTTTATTACGGAAACCATCGCGATCGCTATCCACAGAGTAAGTGGATTGCGGGCGAATGTTATAGCCACGCGTATCAGTAAAGGAACCCGCTACGGTTGCCAGTGTATCTTCACCCAGTTTCTGACGAACCGTCGCATCGTATTTCTGATAATGATTAGAACCGATGCCAGCCTCAACTTTGCCGCCCGGCGTGTCGTTCTGGGTGATGATGTTGATCACGCCGCCAATCGCATCTGCGCCATAGACCGCAGAGCGCGGCCCACGGATCATCTCGATACGTTCAATCAAAGAAACAGGGATTTGGCTGAAATCAGCAATACCGGTAATGCCGGACTTCGCCAACGGGATACCATCAATCAATACCAGCGTATGGCGCGCTTCCGCACCGCGGATATAAATATAGCTGGTTTGTCCCATGCCGCCATTTTCAGCCACATCGACACCCGGCAAACGGCGCATCACATCCGTTAAGGTTCTGGCTCCCCAGCGATCAATATCTTCACGGGTCACAACTTCTGTCGGTGCCAGTACGGTATTGACGGGTTGTTGGAAACGGTTTGCTGTCACCACCAAATTGTCTGAGCCGCTATCCTGCGCCCAGCCGGAAAAAGCTGTGACGGAGAGCGCCGTCAGCAGCGAAGCTTTTTTAATCATTGTGAGAGCATCCACAAAGTAAAAGGATGCCGCAGGTTCCATCAATAGCACGCGATGATGTCACCAAATGCGACGTATTCCGGCAGGTCTTCGGGCTTGGGGGTATAACGAGACGGCGACTTCCCACCTATGGCAGTGTCTGCTTGCGCGACCATCTCACCTGATCCTTACCGCTGCGCGTCAGCCCCAGATTTACACTGGGTTCCCTTTTAACTCACAGGACCGGAACATGGATGCTACATTCGGTTACATATGGATGTCCAGACTGCTAAGAGAGTATTTAGAAAACATCCGGGGCTGGACATCCCGTACGCAACACCTACAATCCCCGCGTTATTCTTAATCTCTCAGGAAACATCATGACTCCCGAACACCTGCCGACAGAACAGTACGAAGCCCAGCTGGCCGAGAAAGTCGTGCGTCTGCAATCAATGATGACGCCATTTTCAGCGCCGTTGCCGGAGGTGTTCCGCTCACCGACCAGTCATTACCGCATGCGTGCCGAGTTCCGTATCTGGCATGACGGCGACGATCTTTACCACATCATCTTCGATCAGCAGACAAAGTCCCGGATCCGCGTAGACAGCTTCCCGGCGGCCAGCGAGCTGATTAACCAACTTATGGCAGTGATGATCGGCGCACTGCGCGGCAACAAAACGCTGCGCCATAAGTTGTTCCAGATTGATTACCTGACCACCCTCAGTAACCAGGCTGTCGTTACGTTGCTGTATCACAAAAAACTCGATGAGGAGTGGCATGCAGAAGCGACGCGTTTACGCGATGCGCTACGTACGCAAAACCTGAATGTGCAGTTGATTGGCCGCGCCACCAAGACCAAAATCGAACTTGATCGGGATTATATCGACGAGCGATTGCCGGTTGGCGGCAGAGAGATGATCTACCGTCAGGTAGAAAACAGCTTCACCCAGCCTAATGCGGCAATGAACATCCAGATGCTGGAATGGGCGCTGGACGTGACCCGCAATTCAACGGGCGATCTGCTGGAATTGTACTGCGGCAACGGTAACTTTTCGCTGGCACTGGCACGCAATTTTGATCGTGTACTGGCCACGGAAATCGCGAAACCCTCAGTGGCAGCAGCACAATACAACATTGCGGCAAATCATATTGATAACGTGCAGATTATCCGCATGTCGGCAGAAGAGTTCACCCAAGCGATGAATGGCGTCCGGGCCTTTAACCGTCTGCAAGGTATCGATCTGAAGAGTTATCAGTGTGAGACGATTTTCGTCGATCCGCCGCGCAGTGGGCTGGATGCAGAAACCGAGAAGATGGTGCAGGCGTACCCATGCATTCTGTACATTTCCTGCAATCCGGAAACACTGTGTAAGAACCTGGAAACATTAAGCCAGACGCATGAGGTTTCGCGTCTGGCGCTGTTCGATCAGTTCCCGTACACGCACCACATGGAGTGCGGTGTGCTGCTCACCCGGAAATAATGCCCCATGTTGTCCCCCTCATCGCCAGAGGGGGCTACGTTACTCTGACGCTTCGTCGCGTTTACGGTTACGCAGGCGGTAACCTATCCAGAACACCAGAATCACCGACAACACAGCGGGCAGGAAATTGGAGCCAATAGCGGGATATTCCGCACGCACCACGGTGCTGTACAGCAACACACCGAGGATAAAACAGGCAGCGGCAAGCCCTGGCAGGCCAACAGGCATCGTGCGATTTTGATAGCGCTGATGCAGGCAATAGACCGTCAGCACCAGTGAAATCAGCGGAAAGACGGAAAACGGCACAATCGAACTGAAAATAGCCGAAAACGCGCCATTAATTGACAAGCCAGCGATCAGCGCCAGCAGCAACGTACCTTTATCTTGACCTGACTGTTTCATCACTCATCCTTCACTCATCGGTTTGATGCGCTATTTTTTCTTGTTCACGGCGATACCAGTAATACGCGCCTTTGGAAATCATCCGCAGTTGTAGCACCAGTCGCTCTTCCAGTTGCCGACGCTGTTCTGCGCCCACATCCAGCGCTTCTGCGCCGGCACTAAAAACAATGGTTACCATCGCCTCCGCCTGTGCTTCGGTGAACGCGCGCGGCATATGATTTTCGAGTTCAAGATAATCAGCAAGTTCCGCAATAAAATGCTGGATCTCACGTGCCACCGCGGCGCGAAATGCAGAGGATGTACCAGAGCGCTCACGAAGCAGCAATCGGAACGCGTTGGGGTTATTGCCGATAAATTCCATAAAGGTCGACACGGAAGTACGGATCACGCTGCCGCCTTTGGCAATACGCTGACGCGCCTGGCGCATCAACTGGCGGAGCATCAGCCCGCTTTCATCCACCATAGTCAGGCCGAGTTCATCCACGTCGCGGAAATGGCGATAAAAAGAAGTCGGCGCGATGCCCGCCTCACGGGCAACCTCTCGCAAGCTCAGGCTGGCAAAGCTACGTTCAGCACTAAGTTGGCTGAATGCCGCTTCCACCAGCGAACGTCGGGTTTTTTCTTTTTGCTGCGCTCTTACACCCATCACGATGTTTGAATCCTTCCAATGGCCTGCTGGCACTATACCAGAGAATAAATCTAATCCGATTGTACTGGATTGTGACTGATTGTTTACGGGCGGTTTCTTCTCTTACCCCTGAAAAAAGCACAACGATAATTGGGTTATCACCGCTTTGATGTTAGTATTATGTTGTTTTTATGTATAAGAACAGGTAAGCCTTACCATGCCACATTCCTACGATTATGATGCAATAGTAATAGGCTCCGGCCCCGGCGGCGAAGGTGCTGCTATGGGTCTGGTTAAACAGGGGGCGCGGGTCGCAGTAATTGAGCGCTACCATAATGTTGGCGGCGGCTGTACGCACTGGGGCACCATCCCATCGAAAGCGCTACGCCACGCGGTCAGCCGTATTATCGAATTTAACCAAAATCCGCTCTACAGTGACCATTCCCGCCTTCTCCGCTCCTCTTTCGCCGATATCCTGAACCATGCTGAAAGCGTGATTAACCAACAAACACGCATGCGTCAGGGTTTTTATGAGCGTAACCGCTGTGAAATCCTGCAAGGCGACGCTCATTTTGTTGACGATCACACACTGGCGCTGGAGTGTCACGACGGTACCGTCGAAACACTCACCGCCGAAAAATTTGTTATTGCCTGCGGTTCACGTCCCTACCATCCGGCGGACGTCGACTTTACCCATCCGCGCGTTTATGACAGCGACTCCATTCTGGATATGCACCATGAGCCACGTCATGTGATCATCTATGGCGCCGGGGTGATTGGCTGCGAATATGCATCAATCTTCCGGGGAATGAACGTCAAAGTCGACCTGATCAATACGCGCGATCGCTTGCTGGCATTCCTCGACCAGGAGATGTCGGATTCGCTCTCCTATCACTTCTGGAACAGCGGTGTGGTGATTCGCCACAACGAAGAGTACGAGCGCATCGAGCCACTGGATGATGGCGTGATCATGCATCTGAAATCCGGTAAAAAACTGAAAGCGGATTGCCTGCTCTACGCCAACGGGCGCACCGGCAACACCGACAGTTTGCAACTGGGCAATATCGGTCTTGAAGCAGACGGGCGCGGGCAGTTGAAAGTCAACAGTATGTACCAGACTGCCCTGCCGCACGTGTATGCCGTGGGGGATGTGATTGGTTACCCAAGCCTCGCATCTGCAGCCTACGATCAAGGGCGTATTGCCGCGCAAGCGATGATCAAGGGTGAAGCAACCGCGCATCTGATTGAGGATATCCCGACCGGGATTTATACCATTCCGGAAATCAGCTCGGTGGGGAAAACCGAACAGCAGCTTACCGCAATGAAAGTACCGTACGAAGTGGGTCGCGCACAGTTTAAACACCTCGCACGGGCGCAAATCGTCGGGATGAACGTGGGAACGCTGAAGATTTTGTTCCACCGGGAAACCAAAGAGATCCTCGGTATTCACTGCTTTGGCGAGCGCGCGGCCGAAATTATTCATATCGGCCAGGCGATTATGGAACAGAAAGGTGGCGGTAACACCATCGAGTACTTCGTTAACACCACCTTTAACTACCCAACCATGGCGGAAGCCTATCGGGTAGCGGCGCTAAATGGCTTAAACCGCCTGTTTTAACGCGTTATCAAAGTGGCCATTCATCGAACTACGAATGGCCTCTGCTAACTGCTCATAGCGGCTGCGCAGCGGCGATCCCGGACGATAGACCAGGCCAACGGTACGTTGCGGCTCCGGTTTGATGCACGGCAGATACACCACACCATCGCGTTTGCGTTCGCGCGGTACCGACAGGGCTGGCAACAGCGTAATCCCACTGCCAGCCGCCACCATATTACGCAGCGTTTCCAGGCTGGTCGCGCGGAAGTGCGTATCTTCATCCGCACCGGCTTCAAAGCAGAAGCCCATCGCCTGATCGCGCAGACAATGCCCATCTTCCAGCATCAGCAATTTTTCACCGGCCAGATCAGACATCGGCACGCACTCGCGGTTCGCCCACGGATGATCTTCATAAATTGCCAACATCATCGGCTCATCGAACAACGGTACTTCGATAAAGGCTTCACTTTCCTTCACCAGCGCCAGGATTGCGCAATCAAGCTTGCCGCTGTCTAACTGCGCCAGCAGTTGATGCGTCTGTGCTTCATGCAGATACATTTCCAGCTTAGGGAAGGTCTGGTGCAACATTGGAATAATATGCGGCAACAGGTAAGGTCCAACGGTTGGGATCAGACCAATATGCAGCGGGCCGGACATCGTCTCCCCCTGCTGGCTTGCCATTTCCTTCAGCACTTTGACCTCGCGCAGTACAGTGCGCGCCTGATCCACCAGTAACAACCCGGCCTGGGTAAACAACACTTTGCGGCTGGTACGCTCCAGCAGCATCACGCCAAGTTCATCTTCCAGTTTGCGGATCTGCCCACTCAGTGTGGGCTGGCTGACGTGGCAGGAGTCGGCTGCACGGCGAAAATGGCGGTGCTCAGCTAACGCCACCAGGTACTCAAGATCACGAATATTCATTATTCATCCTCCGTCGCCACGATAGTTCATGGCGATAGATAGCATAGCAACGAACGATTATCCCTATCAAGCATTCTGTTTAATAATTAGCGTCAGAAACGAAGCGGGACCTCAACTGACCCCTTGAGAAGACTGCCTACCCTTATGTTTCTCTGAACAACTAAAGCCAACGTGAACTTTTGCGGACCCCGTGTCCGCTTTTTTTTTTGCATAAAAAAGCCCGGCGTATAGCCAGGCTCCCTGTTCATCCACTCACCTCAGACAAGCCGCGCTTTCGCATCGGTAATCGCCTGCGCTACCTGAGTGGGAGAAACGCCACCTTTCGCGGCACGTTTATCAAGGCATGACTGCAACGCGAGAATCGGATAGACATCGTCACCGATCACCGCACTGAATTTTTGCAGGTCGGCCAACGCCAGCTCTTCCAGCGGTTTGCCCTGAGCAATCGCTTCCACCACTGCTTCACCCACAATATGATGCGCTTCGCGGAACGGCACCCCTTTGGCGACCAGATAATCCGCAAGTTCAGTGGCGTTCGCATAACCCTGCTGTGCAGCTTCCTGGCAACGTGGGCGTTTCACCTGAATGCCATCCAGTACCAGTACCGCCATATGCAGGCAATCAAGCCAGGTATCCAGCGCATCGAACAGCCCTTCCTTGTCTTCCTGCATATCTTTGTTGTACGCCAGCGGCAGGCCTTTGAGCGTCATCATCATGCCGGTCAGCGCGCCCTGTACACGACCGCATTTACCGCGGATCAGCTCCAGCGCATCCGGGTTTTTCTTCTGTGGCATTAATGAAGAACCCGAGGTAACACGGTCTGACAGCTCAACAAAGCCCGCTTCACCGGAGTTAAAGAAGATCAGATCTTCGGCGAAACGCGACAGGTGAACCATGCCGATAGACGCGTCAGAGAGCAGTTCCAGCACATGGTCGCGGTCAGAAACGCTGTCCAGGCTGTTGCGCGTCGCAGAAGCAAAACCCAGCCAGCCGGCCAGTTGCTCGCGATCGATTTCATACGCCGTGCCCGCCAGCGCGCCGCAGCCCAGCGGACTCACATCCAGGCGTTTCAGCGTGTCCTGCAAACGGCTTTCATCGCGCGCCAGCATCTCCACGTAAGCTAACGCCCAGTGTGCAAAAGTCACCGGTTGGGCGCGTTGCAGGTGCGTATAGCCCGGCATCACGGCGTCCTGATTATTCTCTGCGGTCACCACCAGCGCGCTCTGTAACTGGCGGTTCGCCACCAGCAGCTCGCTGACCGTGTCTTTGCACCACAGTTTCAAATCGGTTGCAACCTGATCATTACGGCTGCGCCCGGTGTGCAGCTTCTTACCCAGTTGACCTACTTTGTCGATCAGCTTGCCTTCCACCCAGCTGTGAATATCTTCAGCGTCGCTTTCGAGGATCTGCTGCGGGTTAGCCTGCACCTCTTCCAGCAACACATGCAGCGCCTCTTCCAGTTGCTGCTGCTCCACCGGGGTCAGAACACCTACCGTCACCAGCGCTTTAGACCAGGCCACAGAGCCAACGATATCCTGCTCCGCCAGGCGATAGTCAAAGCGCAAAGAGTCGTTGAACTGTTTGAACCGTTGATCCGCTGCCTGAGTAAAACGCCCGCCCCAAAGTGCCATAATATGCTTCCTTAATTTCTTGAATTTCACTGCCGGATGGCGCTGTGCTTATCCGGCTTACAGGTTCAGTTCACGCAGGCCCGATAAGGCGTAACCGCCATCGGGCACATCATGGATTACGCCAGAATACGCGTGCCAATCGGCGTACCGTTAAACAGCGCCGGTAATTGCTCGGCGTGACGCCAGGAAGCGATATCCACCGGGCGGCCGAGCGTACGGGCAGCATCCAGTGCCGCGTTCACTTTCACGATCATGCCATCGGTAATAATGCCCTGCGAAATCAGTTGCTCCGCTTTGGCCGCGGTCATTTCGGCAATCCGCTGGCCTTTGCCATCCAGAATGCCGCTCACATCAGACAACAGGATCAGGTCTGCACCCAGCGTTGCCGCCAGCGCCGTCGCTGCCTGGTCCGCATTGACATTCATCAGTTTGCCTTCGTCGGTTACGCCAATGGAGCTGATAACCGGCAGGAAACCGCCATCCAGCAGCGCGTTAATCAGTGTCGGCGAACCCGGCTGCGCCAGGCCAACATGTCCCAGCTCTTCGTCAAGCTGCGTCACTTTTACGCTATCACCGTCGCCGAGATAGAGACCGACGGAGGCAAGATGATGTTTCTTAGCCCATGCCAGCAGCGTTTTGTTTGCCGTGCCAGCTAGCGCTCCGGTAATAATATCGATCTGGTCCGCTGGTGTGACGCGCAGACCGTTTTTCTTTTTCACCGGCAGGTTGAGCTGTTTCATCAGCTCATCCACCACGCAACCGCCGCCGTGCACAATAACCAACGGGCGCTGATGAGATTCGCGATAGTGCACCAGTGCGGTAAACAAACGTTCCAGCGCTTCCTCGCTATCCAGCAGTACGCCACCGAGCTTAATAATTAATGGATTCATCATCACGCCTGTTCATTTAAATAAGTGACTGGGTTTCAGCATAGCCGAAACGAATATTTGCGCATTGCATTGCCTGTGCCGCCGCGCCTTTCAGCAGGTTATCTTCCGTGGCAACGACAATCAGATGTTCGCCCTGCACGGCAAAGCCGATATCGCAGAACGGCAGTCCCACCACGTTTTTCAGCGCCGGACCCCCTTTGTCATAGAGGCGGACTAGCGGTTTATCGCCGTAAGCCTGTTTAAACAGCTCAGCGACCTGCGCCTGGGTGACCCCCGTTTTTAAACGGCAAGTAATGGTTTCCAGGATACCGCGCGGGAAGCTCGCCAGGTGCGGGGTAAAAATCACATCCGTACCGAGATGCGTGGCGATCTCCGGCTGGTGACGATGGTTGAAAATGCCATACGGTTGCAGGCTCACTTCGCAAAAACTGTTGGAGAGCGCCGCTTTGCGCCCGGCTCCGCTCACGCCACTGGTGGCGTTGATCACCGGCCACTGATTCAGATCCAGCACGCCAGCATCGATCAGCGGTTTTAATGACAACTGCGCCGCCGTCGGGTAACACCCCGGCACGGCAATCAGCTGTGCGCTTTTCAATTGCTCGTGATTCCACTCCGCCAGCCCATAAACCGCCTGTGCAAGCAGATCGGCGTGCTGATGCGTGAAACCGTAGAATTTTTCGTAGAAAGCAGGATCGTTAACGCGGAACGCGCCGGAGAGATCGAACACCACACAACCCGCCGCCAGGCATGTCGACGCCAGATCGTGACTCACTTCATGCGCTGTCGCCAGGAAGACGACATCCACACCTTCCAGGAACTCACCAATATCGGACATCGGCTGTAACGGGAGATCAACAATGCCTTTCAACTGCGGATGTAAATCGGAGATACATTTTCCTGCATCATTACTTTGCGCAGAAACCGTCAAAGCGGTTATGTTCATATGAGGATGGCGATTTACATAGGTCACTAGCTCTGCGCCGGCGTAACCGCTGGCGCCCACAATTAATGTGTTCAACATTGGGGCGGTTTACCTTCTTACGTCATGTGTGTCAGGGAGAGACCAGGCGTCAATCCCGCGTCGCTGAGCCAAGTCGCCGGATGGGTTCCCTTAAGCTCAACATTAATGTATTTTTATTCACATTTAGTGCATGAATATTGATACTATCACGAACTCAGGTATGTCAACAATGAAAATGAATTTGCCGCCATTTATCGAGATTTACCGCGCCCTGATAGCCACACCGTCGATCAGCGCAACGGAAGAAGCACTGGATCAGAGCAATGCGTCTTTAATCAATCTGCTGGCAGGATGGTTTGGCGACCTCGGCTTCAATGTTGAAGTGCAACCTGTGCCCGGCACACGCAATAAATTCAATATGCTCGCCAGCGCAGGCACTGGCGCAGGGGGGCTGTTGTTAACCGGCCATACCGATACCGTGCCTTTTGATGATGGGCGCTGGACGCGCGACCCCTTCACACTGACCGAGCATGACAACAAACTCTACGGTCTGGGCACCGCCGACATGAAAGGCTTTTTTGCCTTCATTCTCGACGCACTGCGTGACGTCGATGTGACAAAACTGAGCAAGCCTCTGTATGTGCTGGCAACAGCCGATGAAGAAACCAGCATGGCGGGTGCCCGCTATTTCTCAGAAAACACCCAACTGCGCCCGGATTGTGCCATTATCGGCGAACCGACATCGCTGCAACCAGTGCGCGCGCATAAAGGCCATATCTCTAATGCAATTCGTATCCTGGGGCAGTCCGGACACTCCAGCGACCCGGCGCGCGGCGTGAATGCAATTGAGCTCATGCACGATGCTATTGGCCATATTCTGCAACTGCGCGACAGCCTGAAAGCGCGTTATCACTATGAGGCATTTACCGTGCCTTATCCCACCCTCAACCTGGGTCATATTCATGGCGGTGATGCGGCAAACCGTATCTGCGCGTGTTGCGAGCTACATATGGATATCCGTCCGCTGCCGGGCATGACGCTGAATGATTTAAACGGCCTGCTTAATGATGCACTGGAGCCGGTCAGTTCCCGCTGGCCAGGTCGCCTGACCGTTTCAGAACTGCACCCGCCTATTCCGGGCTACGAATGTCCGCCGGACCACCAACTGGTGGACGTGGTGGAGAAACTGCTCGGCGTCGAAACCGAGGTCGTTAACTACTGCACCGAAGCCCCGTTTATTCAAACATTGTGCCCGACGCTGGTGCTTGGCCCAGGCTCCATTAATCAGGCCCATCAACCGGATGAATATCTTGAGACGCGTTTTATCAAACCGACGCGTGAACTGATTACACAAGTTGTGCATCATTTCTGCTGGCACTGAGTTCGTTTTTCTTGCTAACCCCCTCCCGGTGAGGGGGTTTTTTACGTCTGTCGGGACGTGACAGCTGTCACGTTTTCATAAGCAATACTTATCTGGCCGAAAGGGAATTAAATTTCGTAAATTGTCGGCATTTATTCGTTTGCTGAAGCGATTTCGCAACAATTGACGTGGTGGGTTTTACGTGGCTTTATAAAAGACGGTGTCTTATATCTGCCCAACGGCAGATATAACAAAATAAAATGAGATGGGGTGTCTGGGGTAACATGAACGAACAATATTCCGCTTTGCGTAGTAATGTCAGTATGCTCGGCAAACTGCTGGGAGATACCATCAAGGATGCACTGGGTGAGAACATTCTCGACCGTGTAGAAACAATCCGTAAGCTGTCCAAATCTTCTCGCGCCGGTAACGAAGCCAATCGTCAGGAACTGCTCACCACGTTGCAGAATCTCTCCAATGACGAGCTGCTGCCGGTGGCGCGTGCGTTCAGCCAGTTTCTGAACCTTGCCAACACTGCCGAGCAATACCACAGCATCTCCGCGAAAGGCGAAGCCGCCAATAACCCGGAAGTCATTGCCCGCACTCTCAGAAAACTGAAAGACCAACCGAATCTTAACGAAGCCACGATCATTAAAGCCGTGGAATCCCTGTCGCTGGAACTGGTGCTGACCGCACACCCGACCGAGATCACCCGTCGTACATTGATCCATAAAATGGTGGAAGTGAATGCCTGCTTAAAACAGCTGGATAACACTGACATTGCCGACTATGAGCGCCACCAGTTGATGCGCCGTCTGCGCCAGCTTATTGCGCAGTCCTGGCATACCGATGAAATCCGCAGATATCGTCCAAGCCCGGTAGACGAAGCCAAATGGGGCTTCGCGGTAGTGGAAAATAGCCTGTGGGAAGGCGTGCCGAACTACCTTCGCGAACTGAACGAACAACTGGAAGAGAACCTCAATTACAAGCTGCCGGTCGACTTTGTGCCGGTACGCTTTACGTCATGGATGGGCGGTGACCGCGACGGCAACCCGAACGTGACTGCCGATATCACCCGCCATGTGCTGCTGCTCAGCCGCTGGAAAGCCACCGACCTGTTCCTCAAAGATGTGCAGTTGCTGATTTCCGAGTTGTCGATGGTGGAGTGTACCGACGAGCTGCGGGAACTGGCTGGCGCTGAAGGTGCTCGCGAACCGTATCGTTATCTGATGAAAAAGCTGCGCAGCGATCTGATGGCCACTCAAGCCTGGCTGGAAGCGCGTCTGAAAGGTCAGAAGTTGCCGAAACCTGAAGGACTGCTGACGCAAAACGAACAGCTGTGGGAACCGCTTTACGCCTGTTATAAATCTCTGCAAGCCTGCGGCATGGGCATTATCGCCAACGGCGAACTGCTCGATACATTACGTCGCGTGAAGTGTTTTGGCGTCCCGCTGGTACGCATTGATATTCGTCAGGAAAGTACGCGTCATACCGAAGCGCTGGGCGAATTAACCCGTTATCTCGGTATTGGCGACTATGAGAGCTGGTCCGAAGCCGACAAACAAGCATTCCTGATCCGCGAACTGAACTCGAAACGCCCGTTGCTGCCGCGCCAGTGGGAGCCAAGCGATGAAACCCGCGAAGTGCTGGATACCTGCCGGGTGATCGCGGAAGCGCCGCGTGGCTCCATCGCCGCCTATGTGATCTCCATGGCGAAGACACCGTCCGATGTCCTGGCAGTACACCTGCTGCTGAAAGAAGCCGGTATTGGTTTCGCCCTGCCTGTCGCGCCGCTGTTTGAAACGCTGGACGATCTGAACAACGCCGACGATGTGATGACCCAATTGCTGAATATTGACTGGTATCGCGGCTTTATTCAGGGCAAACAGATGGTGATGATTGGCTATTCCGACTCGGCGAAAGACGCAGGCGTCATGGCAGCAAGCTGGGCGCAATATCAGGCACAGGATGCGTTGATCAAAACCTGCGAAAAAGCCGGTATTGAACTGACGCTGTTCCACGGTCGTGGGGGTTCTATCGGTCGTGGCGGCGCGCCTGCGCACGCGGCGCTGCTTTCACAACCGCCAGGCAGCCTGAAAGGGGGCCTGCGCGTGACCGAACAGGGTGAGATGATCCGCTTTAAATACGGTCTGCCGGAAATCACCATCAGCAGCCTGTCGCTGTATACCAGCGCGATTATGGAAGCCAACCTGCTGCCGCCGCCGGAGCCAAAAACCGAATGGCGCCACATTATGGATGAGCTGTCCGATATCTCCTGCGATATGTACCGCGGCTATGTACGTGAAAATAAAGACTTCGTTCCCTATTTCCGTTCCGCCACGCCAGAGCAGGAGCTCGGTAAACTGCCGCTCGGCTCCCGTCCGGCAAAACGTCGCCCAACTGGTGGGGTGGAATCGCTGCGTGCGATCCCCTGGATCTTCGCCTGGACGCAAAACCGCCTGATGTTGCCTGCATGGCTGGGCGCTGGCGCTGCGCTGCAAAAAGTGGTGGAAGACGGCAAGCAAAGCGAGCTGGAAGCGATGTGCCGCGACTGGCCGTTCTTCTCAACCCGTCTCGGGATGCTGGAAATGGTCTTCTCAAAAGCCGACCTGTGGCTGGCGGAATATTACGATCAGCGGCTGGTGAAACCAGAGCTGTGGGCGCTGGGCGCTGAGCTGCGTAAGCTGCTAGAGGCGGATATCAAAGTCGTGCTGGCAATCGCCAACGACTCGCATTTGATGGCCGACCTGCCGTGGATTGCCGAGTCTATTCAGTTACGTAACATTTATACCGACCCGCTGAACGTACTGCAGGCCGAGCTGCTGCATCGCTCACGTCTTGCCGAAGAAGAAGGCAAAGAGCCGGATCATCGCGTTGAACAAGCGCTGATGGTCACCATTGCCGGTGTTGCAGCAGGTATGCGTAATACTGGCTAATTCCCCGCTGTTATCGCAAAAGGCCACACGTGTTGTGGCCTTTTTTTATGCTGGCAGTTAAGGTTGTCCCTTCGCGTGCAACGCAAGGAACACCATGAACCACGATGTCGCTCATCTTCTCTCCCGCCTGATTAACGGCCCTGCGCCGTTGCGGCAAATTTGCTTCGCCGGTGCAACCGGTACAGCGCCTGCGCAGGCGGTTCAGGTGGATTTCCCGCGTCTGGAAATCATACTTGAAGGTGTATTGATGGATGCTGGCGTCACGGGAGAAGCCACGCTGATGACGCAGCATGACGTTCTGTATGTGCCTGCCGGCGGCTGGAACCTGCCGCAGTGGCAGACCCCGGCCACCACATTAAGCGTATTGTTCGGCAAGCAGCAACTGAGTTTTAGCGTAACGCACTGGAATGGACTGGCATTGCAGAACCAGGCCAAACAGCATGTTGCCCGCCGCGGGCCACGTATCGGATCTTTCCTGCTGCAAACGCTGCATGAGATGCAGATGCAACCGCGTGAACAACAAACCGCACGTCTGATCGTCGCCAGTCTGCTCAGCCATTGTCATGATCTGTTAGGTAGCCAAATCCAGACAGCTTCCCGCAGTCAGGCGTTGTTCGAGGCCATTCGCGATTATATCGACGAACATTATGCGATGCCGCTTACCCGTGAAGCTGTCGCGCAGGCATTTTACATCTCTCCCAACTACCTTTCTCATCTCTTCCAGAAAACCGGTGCCATCGGGTTTAACGAATACCTGAATCACACCCGGCTGGAACATGCGAAAACCCTGCTTAAAGGCTACGACCTGAAAGTAAAAGAGGTCGCGCACGCGTGCGGATTTGTCGACAGCAACTACTTCTGCCGCCTGTTCCGTAAAAATACAGAACGTTCCCCTTCTGAATATCGTCGTCATTACCATAGCCAGCTCAGTGACAAAAACTGATCTGGACAAAGCAGTCATGCACTGGATTTTTGTACGATCTGAAATGTCTCTCTGTCTCCGACACGATTTTTCGCCCTGTTTTACCAAGCCACTCAGCTAGTTGTGATGTACATCACACTTCAATAGGGCGATCACATTTGTCCAGTATTTGGCAGTTTTGTGATATGGCGGCACCAGGCGAGACGCTCGTATGCTGTTAGCAGAAACGAGCGATGAGGAAGCACAATGGAACTCTATCTGGATACCGCCAACGTGGCGGAAGTTGAACGCCTGGCGCGCATTTATCCCCTGGCGGGCGTCACCACTAACCCCAGTATTATTGCCGCAGGCAAAACGTCCGTATGGGATGTTTTACCGCGCCTGCAACAGGCTGTCGGCCCGGAGGGAACGCTGTTTGCGCAGGTCATGAGTCGCGACGCCGCAGGCATGGTGGCGGAAGCGAAACGCCTTAATAATGCCGTGCCCGGTATTGTGGTGAAAATCCCGGTGACTGCCGAAGGGCTTGCCGCCATCAAGCAATTAAAAAAAGAAAACATTGTCACGCTGGGAACCGCAGTGTACAGCGCCGCTCAGGGGTTGCTGGCCGCCGTCGCGGGCGCGAAATATATTGCGCCTTATGTCAACCGTGTAGACGCCCAGGGCGGCGACGGCATTCGAATGGTGCAGGAGTTACAAACGCTGCTCACCCTCCATGCGCCGCAGAGCAAGGTACTGGCCGCCAGTTTCAAAACACCACGCCAGGCGCTCGACTGCCTGCTGGCAGGATGCGAAGCAATCACCCTTCCTTTAGATGTAGCGCAACAAATGCTCAATACGCCAGCGGTAGAGTCAGCAGTGGAGAAGTTTGAACAGGACTGGAAAACGGCTTTTGGCAACCTTAATTTGTAAGGAGGCAGTATATGGATCGTGTCATCCAGGCGCCAGGTAAGTACATCCAGGGTGCAGACGTCATCACCCGTCTCGGCGACTATCTCAAACCGCTGTCCGACCGCTGGCTGGTCGTCGGCGACAAGTTTGTTCTCGGTTTCGCTCAGGAAGCGCTGCAAAAAAGTCTGGCGGATGCCGGGCTGGCCTGCGAGGTGGTGCCCTTCGGCGGCGAATGTTCACAAAATGAAATCGACAGGCTACGCAGCGTAGCGAAAAACGCCCATGCCGGAGCGATACTGGGCATCGGCGGCGGTAAAACGCTGGATACCGCCAAAGCGCTGGCGCATTTCATGCAGATCCCGGTGGCGATTGCGCCCACCATCGCTTCTACCGACGCGCCCTGTAGCGCCCTGTCGGTCATCTACACCGATAACGGTGAATTCGACCGCTATTTGTTGCTGCCGAACAATCCCAATCGTGTGATCGTCGATACCAAAATCGTCGCGGGTGCACCACCGCGTCTGCTGGCTGCGGGGATTGGCGATGCCCTCTCTACCTGGTTTGAAGCCCGCGCCTGCTCGCGCAGTGGCGCAAAAACCATGGCGGGTGGACAGTGTACACAAGCCGCACTGGCGCTGGCGGAACTCTGCTACAACACGCTGATAGAAGAGGGTGAAAAAGCGATGCTGGCCGCCGGGCAACATGTGGTAACGCCCGCACTGGAACGCGTGGTGGAAGCGAACACGTACCTCAGTGGTGTCGGTTTTGAGAGCGGTGGTCTGGCGGCGGCGCACGCTATCCACAACGGTTTAACCGCGATCCCGGACGCTCATCACTTTTATCACGGTGAGAAAGTGGCATTTGGCACGTTAACGCAACTCGTGCTGGAAAACGCGCCGATGGAAGAGATCGAAACCGTTGCAGCGCTGTGTCATACCGTGGGCCTGCCCATCACGCTGGCGCAACTGGATATCAAAACCGATATTCCGGCGAAAATGCGCATTGTGGCGCAGGCGGCCTGCGCTGAAGGGGAAACCATTCACAATATGCCGGGCGGCGCGACGCCGGATCAGGTGTATGCCGCACTGCTGGTCGCCGACCAGTACGGTCAGCGTTTCTTAGGTGAGTGGGAATAAACGTCTAAACGTAACAGGCCCGGTTATCGGGCCTGCAGAACGTTTTACTGGTCGGGCGCGGGTATAAAACCGCCGTCCGACCTGATGGGTGGTTTACACCGCCGGGCGAACGCCTAACGTATGGCAAATGGCATAGCTCATTTCAGCGCGATTCAACGTATAGAAGTGGAAATCTTTCACCCCTTCGCGGCTTAAAATTTTCACCATATCCATCGCGATATTGGCCCCCACCAGCTTGCGGGTTTCCGCGTCATCATCCAGCCCATCGAACATTTGCGACATCCACGCCGGAATACGTACGTTAGTCATGTCTGCGAATTTTTTCGCCTGTTTAAAGTTAGAGACGGGGAGAATGCCCGGCACAATCTCAACATCGATGCCGGTCGCCGCGCAGCGATCGCGAAAACGCAGATAGCTTTCCACATCAAAGAAGAACTGGGTAATGGCACGGCTGGCGCCTGCATCCACTTTACGCTTCAGGTTGAGCAAATCGGCCTGGGCGCTTTTCGCCTCCGGGTGCACTTCTGGATAGGCAGCGACCGAGATATCAAAGTCCGCCACCTCTTTTAACAGCGTCACCAGATCGGCGGCATACATATCGGGCTTACCACCGCCCGGCGGCAAGTCACCGCGCAGCGCCACAATATGACGGATACCGTTATTCCAGTAATCCTGAGCGATAGCACGCAGCTCGTCGCGGCTGGCATCAATGCAGGTCAGATGCGGCACGGCTTCCAGCCCTGTGCGCTCTTTAATGCCTTTGATAATACTGTGCGTACGGTCGCGCTCACCGGAGTTAGCGCCGTAGGTCACTGAAACGAATTTGGGTTTCAGGCTGCTCAGGCGATCGATGGAGTGCCATAAGGTTTGTTCCATTTCACTGGTGCGCGGCGGGAAAAATTCAAAGGAAACATTAATCTGGCCGTGTACTTCCGCCAGGCTTTGATTCAGGGCTTCCCGCTGGTTGGCGTGAAAAAAGCTCATACCTTACCTCATCAATCGCATGTCATTGTCTGTTGTCTTGTGAACTTCTATACGTTTAGACGTCCAGATGTAAAAATGACGGAAAACGGTCAGGGCGTCAACTGGAAAATCACCATTATTCGTGAGGAATGTTCAGTGAAGATGAAAAAAATTCATGACTGAAGATAAAACCCTCCCCTTTATAAGGAGAGGGTAGATGCAAAGGGAGGATTACAGCAACTGCGCCAGACGGTTAATATCCGACTGGATCGCGCCAGCGGTCACATCACGACCGGCACCCGGCCCACGGATCACCAGCGGGTTATCACGATACCAGCGGCTTTCAATGGCAAAAACATTATCGCACGGCAGTAGCGACGCGAGCGGATGCTCAGCACGAACGGCTTCCACGCCAACGCGCGCTTTACCGTTGGCATCAAAGCGCGCCACATAACGCAGCACCAGCCCCATTTCACGGGCAGCCTCAAGGCGCTGTAGCATCTGTTCATTGAGCTCGTCGCCATTTTCAAAGAAGTGATCCACCGAGCCCTCTTCACACCCTGCCGGGACCAGCGACTCCACACGAACCTGATCTGGCTCGATGTCATAACCCGCTTCACGGGCCAGGATCACCAGTTTACGCATCACGTCTTTCCCGGAAAGATCGACGCGCGGATCCGGCTCGGTCAGCCCCTGCTGCCAGGCCTGATCGACCAAATCGGTAAAGGGCACGGAACCATCAAACTGCAAAAACAGCCAGGAGAGCGTACCGGAGAAAATTCCGCTGATCGCCAGAATCGCATCGCCACTCTCACGCAGATCGCGCACGGTGTGGTTAACCGGCAAACCTGCGCCGACGGTGGCGTTATACAGCCAACGGCGACCGGTTTTTTCGAACGCATCGTGAATTTGGCGGTACTTATCACTGTTGCTCGCGCCAGCCAGTTTGTTGGCGCTAATCACATGGAAACCGTGGCTGGCAAAATCCAGATACTGATCGGCAAGCTGCTCGCTGGCGGTGACATCCAGCACCACTAAATCATCATAAGGGTGGGCGCGCATCCACAGGAACAAGGCTTCTTCATCCTGCTCGACCGCTTCATCATTGAAAAACGCCAGCGCGCGACTGGCATCCAGCCCGTCGTAACTCAGCAGGCTGCGGCGGCTATCCACCACTCCGGCCAGTACAAATTCAAACCCGGTGCGCGCCGACAACGCGCTCTGCTCGCGGGAGAACAGCTCCAGCCAGCGGGAACCGATATTGCCTTTTCCGAACAACATCAGGCCAATACGCTTTTCCGCGCGGAAAAGCGACTGGTGCAACCCCTGGATCAGACTCTCGGTTGGCCCTACGCGCAACACCGCAACCAGGCTAATCCCTTCATCAGACTGCCAGATAAACTCCACCGGCTGACCTTTCAATTGCTGCCAGAAACGGTGACTATGCAAGGGGTTACGGCAAACACCGGCTCCCACCATCGCCACCAGCGCCAGCCCCTGACGCAAGCGCAACTCGCCCGGCAAACCCGCTTCATCCAGCAGTTTGAAAACGCTGTCCACCACTTCGGAGGTGTAGCACAGTTGCAGCAGATTACGGTCAGCATGTGCACCAACCGCCAACGGACGCACCTGAGCACGCTTCAACACCACATCGATATCTTTTTGCGCCAGCTTAAAGTCCTGACCTGCCGGCACGAGAAACTCAATCAGGCAAACATCATCATGGCTGGTGACAATACGCGCGCCGGTTCCGGATGCCAGTACACGCTCAATACGCGTTGAACCTTGCTCCGGACTGTAACTACAGCGTAATTGCAGGTCGATATTACTGCCGGAAACGGGCTGCAACGTGCGGGCATGCAGTACCGGTGCGGCAAGACGCGCCAGCTCGCTGGCCTCGTCGAGACGCAGCAGCGGTAACAAGCAGGCATCTTTCACTTTGCGCGGATCGGCGCTGTACACCCCCGCCACATCGCTCCAAATGGTGACTCGCGAGACATCCGCCAGCGCACCGATCTGTGTCGCGGAATAGTCGGAACCATTACGCCCCAGCAGCACGGTTTCACCTGCGTCGTTGCGGCTGATAAAACCAGTCACCACAATGCGCTTACCCGGCAACTGCGCCAGTTTCTGTTGCAGTAATGGCCAGGACTCGCCTTCATTTACCTGCGGTTGCGCGGCGCGCTCCGCTCTCAGAAAGTCACGGGCATCCAGCCAGGCCGCGTCCAGACCTTGCTGGTTCAGTACAGCAGCCATTAAACGCGCAGACCAGATTTCACCGTGGCCGACCACTTCCGCGTATACCGCATCGGTAATGCCGCCATCCAGCAGTGCAGCCAGGTGTTCCAGATCGTGGATAAATTCACTGGTTAACCCGTCGGCGACATCCGCGGGCAGCAAACCGCCGATCAGATCGCTTTGATAGCGGCGCAGTGATTGTTGAACCTGATGCGCAGAGAGGCGATCGGTCTGGCTTAATTTAAGCCAGTTGATCAACTGATTGGTGGTGCTGCCAGCGGCCGAGACAACCATCATGTCGCCCGGTTGCGAATATTCCGCCATGATCCCCGCCACGCGCAGGTAACATTTCACATCCGCCAGACTACTCCCACCAAATTTGTGCAGCTGACGAGCTTTCGTCCCTGCCTGCGCAATCACACTCATGTTTACCCCTCAGCGGCGACCCGGAAGCCATTTTCCAGATCGGCAATTAGATCTTCACTATCTTCAATACCGGTTGAGATGCGCAGCAGCGTCTCAGAGATCCCGGCTGCGGCACGCGCTTCCGGCGCCATGCCCGCATGGGTCATCGTAGCGGCATGAGAGATTAAACTTTCCACTCCGCCTAATGATTCCGCCAGCGTAAACAGCGATAACCCACTTAAAAAGCGACGCAGCGTTTGCTCATCGCCATCCAGTTCAAAACTTAGCATCGCGCCAAAGCCTTTTTGTTGACGCACTGCAATCTCATGCCCTTGATTATCCGGCAAAGAGGGATGATACAGCTTTTTCACCAGCGGCTGTTTTTTCAGGAAATCAACTATCGCCTGCGCATTGCGCTGGGCCACTTCCATACGCGGAGACAGTGTGCGCAAACCACGCAGTAACAGATAGCTATCGAAGGCACTACCGGTGACGCCAATGTTATTCGCCCACCATGCCAGTTCAGTGACAATCTCTTCATCTTTCGCGATCACCACGCCCGCCACCACATCGGAATGCCCGTTGAGGTATTTGGTGCAGGAGTGCAGCACCAGATCGGCGCCCAGCGCCAGCGGATTTTGCAACGCCGGGCTCAGGAAGGTGTTATCCACAACGCTCACCGCACCGGCCTCACGAGCAAGTTGACAGATTTTCGCAATATCAACGACGCGCAACAATGGGTTGCTTGGGCTTTCAACCAGTACCAGTTTCGGTTTTTCCGCCAGCGCATTTTTTAGCGCCTGCTCATCACCCTGATCGACAAACCGTACACGGTAACAACCACGCTTCGCCAGACTATCAAACAAGCGATAGCTCCCACCATAGCAGTCATGTGGCGCAACCAGTAGATCGCCTGGTTTAAGAAACACGGTAGTTACAAGGTGTATAGCCGACATCCCGGTATTGGTCAGCACCGCGCCTGCGCCGCCTTCCAGTTCCGCCAGCGCACGCTGCACAACATCACGCGTTGGGTTACCACGGCGCGAGTAGTCATGCGCGCGCGGCTCATTAAAACCGGTGAAATTATACGTACTGGAAAGATGGATCGGCGGGACAACGCAACCGTACTGCTCGTCATCGTTTAATCCGCTACGCACTGCGATGGTGGCCTGTTTACGCGTCATGATGAAGGCTTCCTGGCTTAATGGATGAAAAGTCTGGCAACAGAGTAAACACTGCGCCGATAGACGTCAATACATCTGGACATCTAAACTTCTTTGCGTATAGATTGAGCAAAGGCATAATAGCCGTTAAAATTATATGCTTTAGTAAGGCACTGTTACGCGATACACCGTGTCACGCTGATGACTCTACGGTAAACTACGCGGGATTATGACTCAGGTGTAGCCACCTGAGACTGAGACTAATGACTGAGAGGATTAAAGGTATCTCATGGCTGAATGGAGCGGCGAATATATCAGCCCATACGCTGAGCACGGCAAGAAGAGTGAACAAGTAAAGAAAATTACGGTTTCCATTCCTCTTAAGGTGTTAAAAATCCTCACCGATGAACGTACCCGTCGTCAGGTGAACAACCTGCGTCATGCCACCAACAGCGAACTGCTGTGTGAAGCGTTTTTGCATGCGTTTACCGGTCAACCTTTGCCGAACGATGAAGATCTGCGTAAAGAGCGCAGCGACGAAATCCCGGAAGAGGCGAAAGTGATTATGCGTGAACTGGGTATCGACCCGGATACCTGGGAATACTGATAAAAACGAAAAAGGCGGAAGATGATGTTATCCGCCTTTCTTGCTCATCGGGAAACATCAGAGACAAAAAAAGCGCCTTTCGGCGCTTTTTTCTGGCAACTTATTTGCTGCCCGGGATGCTGAAGCGTTTGTTGAAACGCTCAACACGACCACCGGTATCAACTACGCGTTGTTTACCAGTAAAGAACGGGTGGCATTTGCCGCACACGTCCAGGTTCAGGTCGTGACCCACGGTAGAATGGGTTTTGATCACATTACCGCAAGAACAGGTTGCAGTAATAGCAACATAATTCGGGTGAATACCTTTTTTCATGGGAAACCTCAGTTTAAGGCCGCGTCGCTCTTCCAGCCCTAACGCCAGACACCACGCGAGTTAATGTGTAAGTGTATCTTCGGCACTGCAAAAGCGCACCAAAGGCGGCGAATCATACAGAAATTAACCACCACATGCAAACTGATCAGCTCGCCAGTCTTAACAATGTGTATACTAACCCGCCAGTTTTCAAGTCAGGAAGATGAGATGCCCGTCGCTCACGTTGCGCTGTCTGTACCTTTGCCCCGCACCTTTGACTACCTGCTGCCGGATGACATGCCCGTTAGCGCAGGTTGTCGCGTGCGTGTGCCTTTTGGTACGCAGCACCGCGTTGGCATTGTGGTGGCCATCAGCGACAAAAGCGAATTGCCGCTCACAGAGTTAAAACGTGTTGAAGAGGTACTCGACAGCGACCCGTCATTTTCTCCACCGGTATGGCGACTGCTGTTGTGGGCAGCGGATTATTATCATCATCCTATCGGCGATGTGCTGTTTAATGCCCTCCCCGTTCTGCTACGGCAAACAAAGCCAGCCAGCGCGGAGTTTCAAGGATACTGGTTCGCCACCGAGCAGGGACAAGCGACGGACATCAATCGCGTAAAGTCGGCAAAGCAGCAGCAGGCGTTATCGGCGCTGCGTAAAGGAAAAATCTGGCAGCATCAACTGGCCGCGTTGGATCTTAAAAGCGTCACTTTACAGGCATTGCGCGCGAAAGGTCTGGCGGAGATGAACAGTGAAGCTCCCTCTTTTAGCGACTGGCGCAACAGCTTCTCAGTAAGCGGCGACCGGCTGCGGTTAAACACTGAGCAGGCAACAGCGGTGGGAGCCATTCATAGCGCGGCGGATCGTTTCTCCGCCTGGCTGCTGGCGGGCGTTACCGGATCCGGCAAAACAGAAGTCTATTTAAGCGTGCTGGAAAACGTACTGTCGCAAGGTAAACAGGCGCTGGTAATGGTGCCGGAAATCGGTCTGACGCCGCAAACCATCGCCCGTTTTCGTGAACGTTTTAACGCGCCCGTTGAGGTTCTGCATTCCGGGCTGAACGACAGCGAAAGGTTGGTGACATGGCAGAAAGCGAAAAGCGGCGAAGCCGCCATCGTTATCGGTACCCGTTCGTCGTTGTTTACGCCGTTTAAAAACCTCGGTGTGATCGTTATCGACGAAGAGCACGACAGTTCTTATAAACAGCAAGAAGGCTGGCGCTACCACGCCCGCGATCTCGCGGTTTACCGCGCCCACAGCGAGCAAATCCCGATTATTCTTGGTTCCGCCACCCCGGCGCTGGAAACCCTGTATAACGTCCGGATGCGTAAATACCATCTGTTGCGACTCACCCGCCGCGCCGGTAATGCGCGCCCGGCAACACAGCATGTGCTGGATATGAAAGGCCAGCAGTTACAGGCCGGACTGGCACCTGCGCTTATCAACCGCATACGCCAGCATCTGCAGGCGGGCAATCAGGTGATCCTGTTTCTTAATCGTCGCGGTTTTTCCCCGGCGCTGCTGTGCCATGATTGCGGCTGGATAGCAGAATGCCCCCGCTGCGATCACTATTACACCTTCCACCAGGCGCAGCAGCATTTACGCTGTCACCACTGCGATAGCCAGCGGCCTGTGCCTCGCCAGTGTCCTTCCTGCGGCTCCACGCACTTACTGCCTGTGGGGTTAGGCACAGAACAACTGGAACAAGCGCTGGCCCCCCTGTTTCCGGGTGTGCCGGTATCGCGTATCGATCGGGATACCACCAGCCGTAAAGGGGCATTAGAGCAACATCTTGCCGAAGTCCACCGTGGCGGCGCACGTATTCTTATTGGCACTCAGATGCTGGCGAAGGGTCACCACTTTCCGGATGTCACGCTGGTCGCACTGCTGGATGTGGATGGCGCATTGTTTTCGGCGGATTTCCGCGCAGCCGAACGTTTCGCCCAGCTTTATACCCAGGTATCCGGTCGCGCTGGCCGTGCCGGAAAGCAGGGTGAGGTGGTGTTGCAAACACACCATCCGGAACATCCGCTCTTGCTGACACTGCTGCATAAAGGCTATGACACCTTTGCTGAACAGGCGCTGGCAGAGCGGCAAACCCTGCAATTACCCCCGTGGACCAGTCATGTGCTGATCCGCGCCGAAGATCAAAACAACCAGCACGCGCCCCTGTTTTTACAACAGTTGAGAAATCTGCTGCAGGCCAGCCCGCTGGCGGATAATCCATTGTGGATCCTTGGACCGGTTCCCGCGCTGGCGGCTAAACGTGCCGGACGATACCGCTGGCAGATCCTGTTACAACACCCTTCCCGCGTTCGTCTACAACATATTGTTAACGGCGCACTGGCGCTCGTGAATACTCTGCCGGAAGCGCGCCGGGTGAAATGGGTGCTGGATGTCGACCCTATCGAAGGCTAATGCTGCGAGGCAGCGCGTAAAATTCAACTTTCATCACACTTTTCATGAAAATTCTGTAACCGAAGGGCTTAACTATCTGATAAAAATGTGACTACGCCTGCGCCGTGCATGCGAGGAGAACAAGGTGAAACCCAAAAATCAGGTTGCGGCTGCGACCATGAAAGACGTTGCCATGAAAGCAAAGGTATCTACGGCAACCGTATCCCGTGCGTTAATGAATCCGGATAAAGTGTCGCAAGCAACCCGCAATCGGGTTGAACAAGCGGCGATGGAAGTGGGCTATTTGCCCCAGTCAATGGGACGCAACGTTAAACGCAATGAATCCCGGACCATTTTGGTGATTGTGCCGGATATCTGCGATCCCTTTTTCAGCGAAATTATTCGCGGTATTGAAGTTGCCGCAGCTGAACACGGTTATCTGGTGTTGATTGGCGACTGCGCCCATCAGAATCAGCAGGAAAAGACCTTTATCGACCTGATTATCACCAAGCAAATCGATGGCATGCTGCTGCTGGGTTCGCGTCTGCCGTTTGATGCCAGTATTGAGGAGCAACGCAATCTGCCCCCTATGGTGATGGCGAATGAATTTGCTCCCGAACTGGAACTGCCGACGGTTCATATTGATAACCTGACCGCCGCGTTTAACGCCGTCAATTATCTGCAGGAACAAGGACATCATCTGATTGGCTGTATC
This sequence comes from Kosakonia oryzendophytica, assembly GCF_900094925.1. GTDB lineage: Bacteria > Pseudomonadota > Gammaproteobacteria > Enterobacterales > Enterobacteriaceae > Kosakonia > Kosakonia oryzendophytica. Next base: position 27,556 of record NZ_FMAY01000013.1, read on the forward strand.
GCCGGGCCGGAAGAGATGCCGCTGTGTCACTATCGGCTGCAGGGATACGTGCAAGCATTGCGTCGCTCAGGCGTAGTCGTCGACCCTCATTATATTGCACGCGGCGACTTCACCTTCGAAGCGGGTGCTCATGCGCTGGAGCAATTAATGACGCTGCCGAAACCGCCGACAGCTGTTTTCTGCCATAGCGATGTCATGGCGCTCGGCGCGCTCTCGCAAGCCAAACGCCGCGGGCTGAGAGTGCCACAGGATTTATCCATCATCGGCTTTGATAACATTTCACTGGCGGAGTTCTGCGACCCGCCACTGACTACCGTTGCACAGCCGCGCTACGACATTGGCCGCGAATCGATGCTATTGCTGCTCGAGCAACTGCAAGGCCATAACGTCAACAGCGGATCGCGTCTGTTGGATTGCGAACTGATTCTGCGCGGGTCAACCCAGGCACTGAAGTAAAGCCGGGGCTTTCAGACTCCCGCTTCTGGTCAAAAGCCCGTCGCTTAAGTAACATGGCGGGCTGATAAACGAAATAAAGACAGCGAAACAACGATAGTGGCACAACGAGATTATGTACGCCGCGGCAGCCAGTCGGCTCCTTCGCGGCGCAAAAAGAGTAGCTCAAGGAACAAGCAACGCAGCAAGTCTGCGGTCTCTCCAGCCATGGTCGCCATTGCGGCCGCCGTGCTGGTTGCCTTTATCGGTGGTCTGTACTTCATTACGCACCACAAAAAAGAAGAATCCGAATCGCTGCAAAATCAAAAAGTCGCCGGTAACGGTTTACCCCCGAAACCGGAAGAACGCTGGCGCTATATCAAGGAGCTGGAAAGCCGCCAGCCTGGCGTACTGGCCCCCACGGAGCCTTCAGCCGGTGGTGAAGTGAAAAACCCGGACCAGCTCACTGATGAACAACGCCAGTTGTTAGCGCAAATGCAGGCGGATATGCGCCAGCAGCCAACGCAGCTCAACGAAGTGCCGTGGAATGAGCAAACTGCGGAGCAGCGCCAGCAAACATTGCAACGCCAGCGCCAGGCGCAGCAGCAGGTGCAGATGCAACAGCAGCAGCAATGGGCACAAACGCAGCCAGTGCAGCAGCCGCGTTCGCAGCCACGCGTAACGGAACAACCGGTTCAGCAACCTGCGCGTACAGCGCAAACCACAGCGCCAGCCACAACGGCACCGCGTCAGACGCAGCAGCAGAAACCCGCTACGACGTCACAGCCGTATCAGGATCTGTTGCAGACTCCGCCACACAACACGGCGTCACAGCCCAAAACGCAGCAAGCCGCGCCCATCACACATGAGATGGAAGCGCCGAAACAGCAGCAAACGGCAGAGAAAAAAGATGATCGTCGCTGGTTGGTACAGTGCGGCTCGTTTAAAGGCCAGGATCAAGCCGAAACCGTTCGTGCGCAACTGGCGTTTGAAGGATTTGACTCACGCATTACCGCCAACAACGGCTGGAATCGCGTTGTGATAGGCCCGGTGAAAGGCAAAGAGAATGCCGACTCCACCATTAGCCGCCTGAAAATGGCCGGCCACACAAACTGCATCCGTCTCGCCGCCGGGGGTTGAAACCCCCAAAATCTCCCCCATTTATAATTGCAATCTGCCCCGCACACTGTTGCGGGGTCTGTATTCTGCATTTGTAACCAAGGGGTCTGCTCGTGACAACAATAGTAAGCGTACGCCGTAACGGCCATGTCGTTATCGCTGGTGATGGCCAGGCCACACTGGGCAACACGGTAATGAAAGGCAACGTGAAAAAAGTCCGTCGCCTGTATCACGACAAAGTGATCGCTGGCTTTGCCGGTGGCACCGCCGATGCCTTCACGCTGTTTGAACTGTTCGAACGTAAACTGGAAATGCACCAGGGACATCTGGTGAAAGCGGCTGTCGAACTGGCAAAGGACTGGCGTACCGATCGCATGCTGCGCAAGCTTGAGGCGTTACTGGCCGTGGCTGATGAAACGGCATCGCTTATCATCACTGGCAACGGCGACGTGGTGCAGCCAGAAAATGATCTGATCGCCATTGGTTCCGGTGGGCCTTATGCCCAGGCTGCGGCGCGTGCACTGTTGGAAAATACCGAACTGAGCGCGCGTGAAATTGCTGAGAAGGCGTTGGATATTGCAGGCGACATCTGCATCTATACCAACCACTTCCATACCATCGAAGAATTATCCTCTGAAGCGTAAGGATCTCCCATGTCTGAAATGACCCCACGCGAAATCGTCAGCGAACTGAACAAACACATTATTGGCCAGGACGCTGCCAAGCGGTCAGTGGCGATTGCTCTGCGTAACCGCTGGCGTCGTATGCAGCTCGATGAAGAACTGCGCCATGAAGTGACACCGAAAAACATTCTGATGATCGGCCCGACCGGTGTCGGTAAAACCGAAATCGCCCGTCGTCTGGCAAAACTCGCCAATGCGCCGTTTATCAAAGTCGAAGCGACCAAGTTCACCGAAGTGGGCTATGTCGGCAAAGAAGTGGATTCTATCATCCGCGATCTGACCGATGCTGCCGTTAAAATGGTGCGTATTCAGTCGATCGAGAAAAACCGTTACCGCGCAGAAGAAATGGCGGAGGAACGCATTCTCGACGTGCTGATCCCACCGGCGAAAAATAACTGGGGCCAGCCAGAGCAGCCCGCAGAACCTTCTGCGGCGCGCCAGTCTTTCCGCAAAAAACTGCGTGAAGGCCAGCTCGACGACAAAGAAATTGAGATCGACCTCGCCGCAGCACCGATGGGTGTCGAAATCATGGCACCTCCGGGCATGGAAGAGATGACCAACCAGCTTCAGTCGATGTTCCAGAATCTGGGCGGCCAGAAGCAGAAGCCGCGCAAGCTGAAAATCAAAGATGCGATGAAGCTGCTGATTGAAGAGGAAGCCGCGAAGCTGGTCAACCCGGAAGAGTTGAAACAAGAGGCTATCGACGCCGTTGAACAACACGGGATTGTGTTTATCGACGAAATCGACAAAATCTGTAAGCGCGGTAATACCTCCGGTCCGGATGTCTCCCGCGAAGGCGTACAGCGCGACCTGCTGCCGCTGGTGGAAGGCTGCACCGTATCGACGAAACATGGCATGGTCAAAACCGACCATATTCTGTTTATCGCTTCCGGCGCATTCCAGATTGCCAGCCCGTCAGACCTGATCCCGGAACTGCAAGGCCGTTTGCCGATCCGCGTTGAACTGCAGGCGCTGACCGCAGAAGATTTCGAGCGCATTCTCACCGAGCCGAACGCATCGGTTACCGTTCAGTACAAAGCGCTGATGGCGACCGAAGGCGTAAATATCGACTTCACTGACGACGGTATCAAACGCATCGCACAGGCAGCCTGGCAGGTGAACGAAACCACGGAAAACATCGGCGCTCGCCGTTTGCATACCGTGCTGGAACGCCTGATGGAAGATATCTCCTATGATGCCAGCGATCTGGGTGGCCAGACGATCATCATTGATGCCGACTATGTGAGTAAACACCTTGATGCTTTAGTGGCAGATGAAGATCTGAGCCGTTTTATCTTATAATCATCGCCACAACGTTTTCATCACATTCGATGGGGGCTTATGCCCCCATTTTTGTCGGCCTAATTTATGAACGAAACGCAAACTCTGAGCCGTACTCAAGCCTGGTTGGAAAGCCTGCGACCGAAAACACTACCGTTGGCGTTTGCCGCCATTGTTGTGGGTACGGTACTGGCCTGGTGGCAGGGCTTTTTTGATCCGCTGGTCGCTGTGCTCGCGCTGCTCACTGCCGGACTGCTGCAAATTCTCTCGAATCTCGCCAACGATTATGGTGACGCGGTCAAAGGCAGCGATAAGCCAGACCGTCTCGGGCCATTGCGTGGCATGCAGAAAGGGGCGATTTCCCTCGCGCAAATGAAGCGCGCGCTGATCATTATCATCATACTGAGCTGCATCTCCGGGTTGTTGCTGGTCACCGCCGCCACTCAGACAATGGCCGACTTTATTGGTTTTCTGGTGCTGGGTGGGCTCTCAATTATCGCCGCCATCACCTACACCATTGGCAAACGCCCTTACGGCTACATTGGCCTTGGCGATGTGTCAGTGTTGATTTTCTTTGGCTGGCTCAGCGTCATGGGTAGCTGGTATCTGCAAACGCATATGCTGGTTCCCGCCGTGATCCTGCCTGCAACTGCCTGCGGCCTGCTGGCCACAGCGGTATTGAATATCAACAACCTGCGCGATATCGATAGCGACCGCGAAAACGGTAAAAATACGCTGGTGGTGCGTTTAGGGCCGATCAATGCTCGCCGTTATCACGCGGGTTTACTGGTTGGCGCGCTGATATGCCTGGCATTGTTTAATCTGCTGTCGCTGCACAGCGCCTGGGGGTGGCTGTTTATTCTTTCCGCCCCGCTGCTGATAAAACAGGCGCGTTTTGTGCTGCGTGAACTCGACCCGCGCGCGATGCCGCCCATGCTGGAACGCACGGTAAAAGGTGCACTGTTAACTAACCTGTTGTTTGTAGTTGGAATTATCCTCAGTCAAACGCATTTTTAACTGATTAATGTCAATTAAAAATTGATGATTTTGCCAACAGTGCGCGATGCGCGATATACTGACAACTCTTGTCGCAACTAAACGTTAAGCCTATGAAATACGATACTTCTGAGCTTTGTGATATCTACCAGGAAGAGATCAACGTCGTGGAACCGCTGTTCTCCAATTTTGGTGGACGGTCGTCTTTTGGCGGACAAATCATCACGGTGAAATGTTTCGAGGATAACGGGTTGCTTTACGATCTGCTCGAACAGAATGGCCGTGGTCGCATCCTGCTGGTTGACGGCGGCGGCTCCGTACGTCGCGCGTTAATTGACGCCGATCTCGCCCGCACAGCGGTGCAAAACGAGTGGGAAGGCATTGTGGTCTATGGCGCGGTGCGCCAGGTGGACGACCTAGAAGAACTGGATATCGGCATTCAGGCGATTGCTGCAATCCCGGTTGGCGCCGCAGGCGAAGGCATTGGCGAAAGCGATGTCCGCGTCAATTTCGGCGGGGTAACCTTCTTCTCCGGTGACCATCTCTACGCCGACAACACGGGCATTATCCTGTCGGAAGACCCGCTGGATATCGAGTAGTAAAAGAGAGGGCGCCTTCAGGCGCCCTTCTTATTTCTTATGTCTGGCAGCCAATCAGGAGCGTAATCAGACTTCTTCCATACGGCCCAGCAGCGCCTGCAGACGTTCCTGCCAGCCGTGCTGTTGCTCTCTCAGTTGATTGTTTTCGCGCTCCAGCTCTTCACGATTCTGCTGCGCGGACTGAATTTCCTGCGTCAGGCTGTTGTTCTTGTCTTTCAACTCTTCGATTTCCATCTGCAACAGCGTGATGGTATCAATCGCCTGCTGCACCTTTGCTTCCAGTTTCTCAAACACTTCTAATGACATTGTCATACCTCTCCTGAGTTGCAAGGCGTTGATGGATATACACTTCATCTTTCAAGTTGCAGGGGGTTAGCTCTCCTGCCGCTCGAATTATTCGTGTCTTACAAAATCCTCGTCCCGAATACCGGTGACGCCTTATGAATATGAGCATATTTGCTTGTTACCGATTGTATGAAGCCCACCAGCCCCTGTCCAGCGCAGAGCCCCGCTGTTTGCGCTTTGCAACACTTTTCAGCCTGCTCCTGGTGCAAGAAAGGGATCTACCTCTAAATTGTTAATACCCAGGTTACAAAAATGATTCAGCTCACACTTCTTCATGGTGCAAAAACGCGCATCATCGCGCGAAAACGCTCATTTTATTGACGCAGTACACACATTTTGATTTCGATATTTCTCGTTTTTGCTCGTTAACGATAAATTAACACTGTGTCTACACGACACCATGGTGGTCTTCGGCCTCCGTGCTAACAATAACCACTAAACTTTTTGCAGGATCCGATTATGAGTCAAACATCAACCTTAAAAGGCCAGTGCATCGCCGAGTTTCTCGGCACCGGGTTGTTGATTTTCTTCGGTGTAGGCTGTGTCGCAGCGCTAAAAGTGGCGGGAGCTACCTTTGGCCAGTGGGAAATCAGTATCATTTGGGGTCTGGGCGTGGCAATGGCCATTTACCTGACCGCAGGGGTTTCCGGCGCGCATCTAAACCCGGCAGTTACCATTGCATTGTGGCTCTTCGCGAGTTTTGACGGACGTAAAGTTGTTCCGTTTATTATTTCTCAGTTTGCCGGCGCGTTTTGCGCGGCTGCACTTGTTTACGGGCTTTACTACAATCTTTTCCTCGACTTTGAACAAACGCACAATATGGTGCGCGGCAGTGTTGAAAGTCTTGATCTGGCTGGTATTTTCTCTACTTACCCCAACCCGCACATCAATTTTGTGCAGGCTTTCGCCGTTGAGATGGTGATTACCGCAGTCCTGATGGGCGTGATTATGGCGTTAGGTGATGATGGCAACGGCATTCCGCGTGGCCCGCTGGCACCCTTGCTGATCGGTTTGTTGATTGCCGTTATCGGCGCATCGATGGGCCCGCTGACCGGCTTCGCCATGAACCCGGCACGTGACATCGGACCGAAAGCATTCGCCTGGCTGGCAGGCTGGGGCAATGTCGCCTTTACCGGCGGCAAAGATATTCCCTACTTCCTCGTCCCGCTGTTCGGGCCGATCGTAGGCGCGGCGCTCGGCGCATTTGGCTACCGCAAGCTGATTGGTCGCCATCTGCCGTCAAATACCAGCGTGGCGGCGGAAGAAAAAGGCACCGCCTCCACGACTCAACAAAAAGCTTCGCTGTAATGTGACTACGGGAACATAACCATGACTGACAAAAAATATATCGTTGCGCTCGACCAGGGCACTACCAGCTCCCGCGCCGTTGTGATGGATCATGACGCCAACATCATCAGCGTTTCACAGCGCGAATTCGAACAAATTTACCCGAAACCAGGCTGGGTTGAGCACGACCCGATGGAAATCTGGGCATCCCAGAGCTCTACGCTGGTGGAAGTATTAGCCAAAGCCGATATCAATTCCGATGAAATTGCCGCCATCGGCATTACAAACCAGCGCGAAACCACCATTGTCTGGGAACGCGAAACGGGTAAACCGATTTACAACGCCATCGTTTGGCAATGCCGCCGCACCGCGGATATTTGCGAAAAAATGAAACGCGACGGCATGGAAGAATACGTGCGTAACGCCACCGGTCTGGTGGTTGACCCGTATTTCTCCGGTACCAAAGTGAAATGGATCCTCGACCACGTGGAAGGCTCACGTGAACGCGCAAAACGCGGTGAACTGCTGTTCGGCACCGTGGATACCTGGCTTATCTGGAAAATGACGCAGGGCCGCGTTCACGTCACGGATTACACCAACGCCTCGCGAACCATGTTGTTCAACATCCACACCCTGGACTGGGACGACAAAATGCTCGAAGCGCTGGATATCCCGCGCGCCATGCTGCCGGAAGTGCGTAAATCGTCGGAAGTGTATGGCCAGACCAATATCGGTGGTAAAGGCGGCACTCGTATTCCTATCGCCGGTATTGCCGGTGACCAGCAGGCGGCGCTGTTCGGCCAACTGTGCGTGAAAGAAGGGATGGCGAAAAACACCTACGGTACCGGCTGCTTTATGCTGATGAACACTGGCGAGAAAGCAGTGAAATCGGAACACGGTCTGCTGACCACCATCGGTTGCGGCCCGAAAGGCGAAGTTAACTATGCGCTGGAAGGTGCTGTGTTTATGGCGGGAGCTTCCATTCAGTGGCTGCGTGACGAGATGAAGCTGATTAGCGATGCCTTCGACTCAGAGTATTTCGCCACCAAAGTGAAAGACACCAATGGCGTATACGTCGTACCGGCCTTTACCGGCCTGGGTGCGCCGTACTGGGACCCGTATGCGCGCGGCGCGATCTTCGGTCTTACCCGCGGCGTCAACGCAAACCACATCATTCGTGCAACACTGGAATCTATTGCTTATCAGACTCGCGATGTACTGGAAGCGATGCAGGCTGACTCTGGCATTCGTTTGCACGCGCTGCGTGTGGATGGCGGCGCGGTTGCCAATAACTTCCTGATGCAGTTCCAGTCGGATATCCTCGGCACCCGCGTGGAACGCCCGGAAGTGCGTGAAGTCACGGCCCTTGGCGCGGCATACCTCGCCGGTCTGGCGGTCGGTTTCTGGCAGAATCTGGATGAACTGCAGGAAAAAGCGGTGATCGAGCGCGAATTCCGCCCGGGCATCGAAACCACCGAGCGTAATTTCCGTTACAACGGCTGGAAAAAAGCCGTTAAACGTGCGCTGGCGTGGGAAGATCACGACGAATAACCCGCCCGAACAGATGCCCTCTCTCCGGTGGGGAGAGGGCTATGCCCAATCAACCCTCCCTCGCTCGCTGTGATAAACTTCGCTCAATTTCTTTCACTGTAGAGTTTGTTATGAGACGAGAACTTGCCATCGAATTCTCCCGGGTTACCGAAGCCGCCGCGCTGGCGGGCTATAAGTGGCTGGGACGCGGCGATAAAAACACAGCGGACGGCGCAGCGGTGCACGCTATGCGCATTATGCTCAATCAGGTCAATATCGACGGAACCATTGTGATTGGCGAAGGGGAGATCGACGAAGCCCCAATGCTGTTTATCGGTGAGAAAGTGGGAACCGGTAAGGGTGATGCGGTGGATATCGCCGTCGACCCCATTGAAGGCACACGCATGACCGCTATGGGTCAGGCAAATGCGCTGGCGGTACTGGCAGTGGGCGATAAAGGCTGCTTCCTGAACGCGCCGGATATGTACATGGAAAAGCTGATCGTCGGCCCGGGTGCAAAAGGCGCTATCGACCTGAATCTGCCACTGGCGGATAACCTGCGTAATGTTGCTGCTGCGCTGAATAAACCGCTGAGCGAACTGACGGTCACCATTCTGGCAAAACCTCGCCACGATGCCACTATCACAGAGATGCAAACGCTGGGCGTTCGTGTTTTTGCTATCCCGGATGGCGACGTCGCAGCGTCGATCCTCACCTGTATGCCGGATAGCGAAGTGGATGTGCTGTATGGCATTGGCGGTGCACCGGAAGGGGTGGTGTCTGCTGCGGTGATCCGTGCACTTGATGGCGATATGCAGGGGCGTTTGCTGGCGCGCCATCAGGTTAAAGGCGACAGCGAAGAGAATCGCCGCATCGGTGAAATCGAGTTAAAACGCTGTCGTGGCATGGGTATTGAAGCCGGTCACGTCCTGCGTCTGGATGATATGGCGCGCAGCGACAACGTGATTTTTTCCGCCACCGGGATCACTAAAGGCGATCTGCTGGATGGCATTAGCCGTAAAGGGAATATCGCCACCACGGAAACGCTGCTGATCCGCGGCAAGTCACGCACGATTCGCCGTATTCAATCGATTCATTATCTGGATCGCAAAGACCCTGAAGTACAACGACATATACTGTAAGGGTATTTGTTCAATTGAGCTTTCCGGCCCGGATGGGCTGGAAATCTTCGCCTGTTGACACGAAGATAAGGCAACGCAACAGAACAGGAGATAACCATGGCGGACTGGGTAACAGGAAAAGTCACAAAGGTGCAGTTCTGGACCGACGCATTATTTAGCCTCACCGTTCATGCCCCCGTTCTTCCCTTCACCGCCGGGCAATTCGCTAAACTTGGACTGGAAATTGACGGCGAGCGCGTACAGCGCGCCTACTCGTATGTGAATGCGCCAGGCAACCCCGACCTTGAGTTCTACCTTGTTATTGTTCCTGAAGGCAAACTCAGCCCGCGTCTTGCAGCTTTACAGCCGGGGGATGAAGTGCTGGTGGTGAGCGAAGCCGCGGGGTTCTTTGTGCTGGAAGAAGTGCCGGACTGCGATACGCTGTGGATGCTGGCTACCGGCACAGCGATTGGGCCATATCTGTCGATTCTGCAAGAAGGCAAAGACCTCGAACGCTTTAAAAATCTGGTGCTGGTGCATGCAGTACGCTATGCGGCGGATTTAAGCTATTTGCCGTTAATGCTTGAGCTGCAAAAACGCTACGAAGGAAAATTACGCATTCAGACCGTGGTCAGCCGGGAGACCATTTCAGGTTCCCTGACCGGGCGGGTGCCGGCGCTCATTGAAAACGGCGCGCTGGAAGACGCGGTCGGGCTGCCAATGAACGCCGGGAACAGTCACGTGATGCTGTGCGGCAACCCCCAGATGGTGCGCGATACCACGCAACTGCTGAAAGAGACCCGGCAGATGACGAAGCATCTTCGCCGCCGACCGGGACATATCACCGCGGAACATTACTGGTGATCAGCGGTACTTCACATCCAGCGTCTGCTTACCGTATTTGTTTTCCCCTTGGGTGCCGATAAACGCACCCAGGTCAATCAACATCATCACGATAATCACCACCGGGATCAGGCGGCCCACCGCCCATTCCAGCGTATCGTTGAGGACTGCCCAGTTCCCGGAAAGCAGCATCCACGCCAGCACCATTAATAATCCCCACGCACCGTGGCGTCCTCTATCGTGCAGGCGTTTCACCATGACGCAGGTCGTCGGCCAGATCAGGCACACCAGCATAAAGGCCGCCATCTGGAAATCGAGCATTCCACCGTTCGCCAGCGCAAATAAAACGGTCATGCTGAGAAGCCAGAGGACAATCCAGACCCAAAAATCACGGCGTCCAATACGCCCTTTAAATGAAAACAACCACTGCTGTATACCCATGTATGGTTCCTTATTATCGTAATGCTGCGTAGTTTACCCTGGAGGCGGGAGTTTTTGACAAGCCAGTCGGTTATCGTTTTAATCGTGAGCAAACTGTACAGAGGGCGATGTTCATGAAAGCATGGCGTTATCAGGTTTGGCTGCTATTCTCAACGCTGATCTTTTGTTCGCCCGTCATGGCGGAAGACGCGCCAACCGCGGCGACTGCGCCCTATTTACTGCCGGGCGCACCAACCTTTGATCAATCGATCAGCCAGTTCCGTGAGCGGTTTAATACCGACAATCCCACGCTGGCGCTGAGCGAGTTCCGCGCTGTTGACGGCAGTGATCAGAACCTGACGCGAGCAGCAACAAAGATTAACGAGAGCCTTTACGCGTCTACGGCGCTGGAACGTGGCACGTTGAAAATCAAATCCATGCAGATAACCTGGCTACCGGTACAAGGCCCGGAACAGAAGGCAGCGAAAGCCAAAGCGCAGGAGTATATGGCGGCGTTTATTCGCGCATTCACGCCCACGCTAACGGCGGCGCAAAGTATGCAAAAGCTGCAAAAGTTGCTGACTAACGGCAAAAGCAAGCCTTACTACGCTGAAACGGAAGGCCCGATTCGCTATGTGGTGGCAGATAACGGCGAAAAGGGGCTGACCTTCGCTGTTGAACCGATTAAGCTGGCGCTATCTGAGGCCCTCGAAGACAACAATAAATGACAAAAAGCAAAGCCTTTCAGGGGATGAATCTCTATACTGTTTCACAGACCATGCTGCCCTGAGGGGCGGCCATATTCCTTAATTCGCCAAGCGCGTGGAGAGTAAAAATGCGACATCCTTTAGTGATGGGTAACTGGAAACTGAACGGCAGCCGCCACATGGTAAACGAACTGGTTGCTAACCTGCGTACCGAGCTGGCCGGCGTTACGGGCTGCGCCGTTGCAATTGCGCCGCCGGAAATGTACCTGGATCTGGCTAAACATGCTGCTGATGGTAGCCACATCGTACTGGGTGCGCAGAACGTTGACGTTAACCTGTCTGGCGCATTCACGGGTGAAACCTCTGCCGAAATGCTGAAAGATATTGGTGCGAAGTACATCATCATCGGTCACTCTGAGCGTCGTACTTACCACGCTGAATCTGATGAATTCATTGCCAAAAAATTCGCTGTGCTGAAAGCAGCTGGCCTGACCCCGGTTCTGTGCATCGGTGAAACTGAAGCAGAAAACGAAGCCGGTAAAACGGAAGAAGTGTGCGCACGCCAGATCGACGCAGTTCTGAAAACGCAGGGCGCAGCGGCGTTCGAAGGCGCAGTCATTGCTTACGAACCGGTTTGGGCTATCGGCACCGGCAAATCCGCGACCCCGGCACAGGCACAAGCTGTTCACAAATTTATCCGTGACCACATTGCCAAAGCAGACGCGAAAGTGGCTGAGCAAGTGATCATTCAGTACGGCGGTTCCGTAAACGCAGGCAACGCAGCAGAGCTGTTCACCCAGCCGGACATCGACGGCGCACTGGTTGGCGGCGCGTCTCTGAAAGCTGACGCATTTGCCGTGATCGTGAAAGCCGCAGAAGCAGCAAAACAGGCGTAATCCTGTTTACCCTCTCCCAGGCGGGAGAGGGTATTGTTTTACAGTTTCCCCAGCACGCTAAACCACGCGTAATCCAGTGGTAACAATACCAGATACGTCACCAGCGCCAGCGCAAAACACAGCAGCATCCCCGCGCGCACAGGCACTTTGCCCAACGCCATCGCCACCACAATCGGCGACGCCTGATACGGCAACAGCGGCGTGGAATACCCCAAGACCTGGATCATAATCACCGACAGCAACGGGAAACCGGTGGCCTCGGAAAAACTCTGCGCCAGTGTGGTAAATAACGCCGGCACGCCATTAGCCGTCATAATAAAATTGAGTGCTGTCGTAATGCCGGTTAGCGCGAGGAAGTTGGTAAACGGGTTTGCGGGATCAAGCGGCATCACATGCAGTAATGCGTCCCCTACCGCGCTACCGATCCCGGTTTGCGTCACCGTGATTGCCAGGCCGAGAATCCCCGCAACATAGATACAGGTGCGGATATTCACCCCGCTGGAAAACTCGTCGCCGTTAATAAAGCCAACGCGAGGCAATAAGGTCACACACGCGGCTGCAAGCCCTGTCCACGCCGGGCCAATACCGTGCCAGCTCTCCGTAACCCACATCGTCAATACCACCGCCAGCAGCCAGGCCAGCCGCTTCTCCTCCCGGCTCATCGGTGCAGACGCGGTATGCTCACGCGGTGCCTGCGGCTGGCCAGGAAAGAGCCAGCAAATCAGGCCAATCAGGATCATCCCTTTCAGAATACCGAGCACCGGCGTGTGCAACAGCAGATAGGGTAAATAATTCAGGTGAATGCCGTAGGAGCCTTCCGCTGCACCGCTCATCACCAGGTTCGGCACGTTAGCAGGCAGGATGGTGGCGGAAAGCTGGAACGTGCCGAACCCGACAGCCAGCGCCAATCCGTACCAGGCGCGTGTGCCCTCGAGGATGCCCGCCCGCGTCGCCATGGCCGCGACAATCGGCATCAGCAGCGCAATACGCCCCATATTTGACGGCATGACAAACGCCAGCGCATAGCTCAGCAGGACAACGCTGGCGACCATGTGCAGCCATGATGTGGTCAGTTTCGACGAGAGCGCCCTTGCCGCGCGATCCGCCAGACCGGTTTTCCTGATAGCGACACCTAACACAAACCCGCTGAACACCAGCCAGAATGCCGACGAGGCGAAACCACCAAAAATCACGTCCGGCGGGGCGATTTTCGCCACCATTGCCGCCGTAAAGAACAACAGCGCGGTAATGAACTCAGGTAACAGCGAGGTGGCCCACAACACAATGGTGATGCCGACAATCGCAGAGGGAAGGAACAGAGGGTGAGTTAGCCAGAACGACATGCCTGTCTCCTGTAGATTTTTTCAGCAAGTCTACGGCGACAGGCAGGAGGAGTAAACGCGAATTATGGTGGGGTTATTTCAGGATATCGCATTGATGATCCTGTATTTCCTCAGCTGAAGCACGGTTAAGCGCCAGCCAGTTTCGTTCCGTTGCCAGCAGCACAAAGGAGCCATCGGTCTGTTGTGCTATCGCCAGCGCAAAGCGTCCCATATGCGCTTTGGCTTCCGGCACCTCTTCCGCCAGCATCAAAAACGGGCTGCGTTGTACCAGTTCCGCTTCCGTTACGCGCCGCGCCAGATAGGTGTGACCAAGCAGGCCGCCAGGGAATTCAAGCCACTGGCTGCTGATACGGGTCGCATTGTCATTAAGCTGCGCACGCACATCCGGGCGCAGACAGGAGATATGAATATGGAAATGGTTCTGCGTGCGTCCGGTACGCGAGTTAATGGTCAGAGAAATGGCGTTGTCCGGCACCTGGCTACCGCGCATCTTGCTCATCACGTCACGGGACTGCCAGGCCTGCCAGAAGAAGTTCGGCGTGTTGGGATCCAGCAATAACGGGCTTTCCGTGCCGTTAATGCGGTAAGTCGGCATCAGCAGAAACTGCAACGGTCCGTTGCGGTCCTTCATCAGCACATAGCCGCTTTTCAGATTCACCTGCGCACAAGGCTCAGGAGAGTTGTGTTCACGGGCATTCGGCAGGCACTGTTCGGTGACTATCTGGCGTAACACATTCGGGTTGCCGTGGTGTGTGAACCAGTACCATGCTCCCGCTCCTGCCAGTAATATCACTAGCAGCAGAGCAATCGCGATGCGACGAACTGTTTTCATATTTCCGCTTCCTTTGCTGAAAGAACCGGAATGATAGCGCAAAACGGGGGGGAAGTCGGGAATCCTGGATTTTACGCAGATCCAAAACAGAACCGCCCTCTTACGAGGGCGGCTCATCGGCATGATTAACGTTTACTGATTTGATCGAAGGTGCCGCCGTTAGAGAAGTGCTCTTTCTGCGCTTTGGTCCAGCCACCAAACTCATCATCAATGGTGAAGAGCTTCAGTTTCGGGAAGGCATTGGCGTACTTCGCAGCCACTTGCGGATCGCGCGGACGATAGAAGTTCTTCGCGGCGATCTCCTGGCCTTCCGGCGAGTAGAGATACTTCAGGTAGGCTTCCGCGACTTTTTCGGTGCCTTTTTTCTCGGTCACTTTATCTACGACGGAGACGGTCGGTTCAGCAAGGATCGATTCGCTTGGCGTGACAATTTCAAACTTGTCTTTACCCAGCTCATTAGTTGCCAGCAGCGCTTCGTTTTCCCAGGCAATCAGCACATCGCCGATCCCGCGTTCAACAAAAGTGTTGGTTGCGCCGCGTGCGCCAGAGTCCAGTACTTCCACGTTTTTAAATAGCGCTTTGACGAACTCCTGGGCTTTAGCCTGATCGCCGCCATTTTGATGCAAAGCGTAACCCCAGGCAGCCAGATAGTTCCAGCGCGCGCCGCCAGAGCTTTTTGGGTTCGGCGTGATAACGGAAACGCCTGGTTTAATCAGATCATTCCAGTCATGAATCTGTTTCGGGTTGCCTTTACGCACCAGAAAAACGATGGTTGAGGTATACGGAGCTGAGTTATCCGGCAGACGCTTGATCCAGTTTTTATCAATGCGGCCACGTTCCGCAATAGCGTCTACGTCATAGGCCAGCGCCAGCGTAACTACATCAGCTTCGATACCGTTGATGACTGACGTTGCCTGCTTGCCCGAGCCGCCATGAGACTGGCGAATCACCACATTGTCGCCCGTCTCTTGTTTCCAGTGCGCGCTAAACGCTTTGTTGTACTGCTCGTACAGCTCGCGCGTTGGATCGTAAGACACGTTTAATAACTGGATATCCTTCGCCAGAACGCTGGCTGAAGCCAGCAGTAAAGTTATTCCCACGCCCCATTTATTCATCGCCCACTCTCTTCAGGTTATGCATTTTTGATGACGCCAGAGTGCCAGAAAGAGATTCAATGAATAAAGAATAAAAAAAGATTGGCTATAACTTTGCGGAATATTGGCGGGTAAAAAAACGCCCCCGGTCATCGAGGGCGTTTTCACGATTAGTAGAGTTTTTTCGCGCAATCCAGCCAGTCGCCTTTGAACGGGCGTTTCATGTTTTCGATGGCATCGATAATGTCGTGGTGAACCATTTTCTCGTTCTGGATACCTACGCAACGACCGCCGTAGCCCTGCAGCAGCAGTTCGATGGCGTAAGAGCCCATGCGGGAAGCCAGAATACGGTCATAAGGTACCGGAGAACCGCCGCGCTGGATGTGACCAAGCACGGTGGCACGCGTTTCACGCTCCGTTTCGCTTTCGATGTACTTCGCCAGTTCGTCGATGTCGCAGATGTGTTCAGTGATAGCCACGATCGCGTGTTTCTTACCTTTCGCGATACCGGCTTTAATTTCTGCCACCAGGTCTTCACGGTTGAATTCCACTTCCGGCAGAACGATAAACTCACAACCACCAGCAATGGCTGCGGCCAGCGTCAGGTCGCCGCAATAACGGCCCATCACTTCAACGATGGAGATACGCTGGTGAGAAGAAGAGGTATCGCGCAGACGGTCAATCGCTTCAACGACGGTTTGCAGCGCAGTGAAATAACCGATGGTGTAGTCCGTGCCCGCAACGTCGTTATCGATGGTGCCCGGCAACCCGATGCACGGGAAGCCCATTTCGGTCAGGCGCTTCGCACCCATGTAGGAACCGTCACCGCCGATAACCACCAGCGCGTCGATACCGCGTTTTTTCATGTTCTCAATAGCCACGGCGCGGATATGCTCTTCACGGAACTCCGGAAAGCGAGCGGAGCCCAGGAATGTACCACCGCGGTTGATCATGTCCGACACGCTGTAACGGTCGAGCTGGATCATGCGGTCTTCGTACAGGCCGAGGTAACCATCATAGATACCTGCAACTTCCAGACCTTCTGTCAATGCTGCACGGACGACACCGCGGATAGCGGCATTCATGCCTGGCGCATCACCGCCACTTGTCAACACACCGATTTTTTTAATCATGACTACCTCTGAACTAAGGAATGCAAAATAAAATTCTGTGGCCCGAAGCGACTCCCCAACGGGAGCGAACAACTATGATGCAAATAGTATATCAATCCTTGCTTGCTGAATTGATTCAGGTCAGCCCAAATGGTGGTAATTTATACACAAAAAGCTGCCCTGGCTCACTTTTTTACATCGAAATACGAAAGCGTTAAATTGCTTATCGTCCTTGAGGTACTACCGAGCAGGGATCCTGATGAATAATCACATCCGATCCCGGAAAACGTTGCAGAATCGCCTGCTCCACCTGTTCGGCAATGAGATGCGCCTGAACCAGCGGCAGGTTATCTTCCATTTCTAAATGAATTTGAATAAAGCGGGTCGGCCCTGACTGCCGCGTGCGAAGATCGTGAGCGCCGCTGACGCCTGGCCATGCGGTAACGATCCCGAAAATTTCCTGGCGTTCTTCATCCGGTAACGCGCGATCCAGCAATGCCTGGACCGCTTCATACGCCATATGTAACGCGCTATACAAAATATAGCCACCAATGCCCAACGCAAATAATGCGTCTGCCCGGTGCCAGCCATACCACGACAGACCCAGCGCGATGAGAATTGCGCTGTTCATCATAACATCAGACTGATAATGAAGCATATCCGCTCGCACGGCCTGACTCTGGGTTTTATGCACAACCCAGCGCTGAAAAGTGACCAGTATCACAGTACTGATCAGGGCAATCACCGTGACTGCGACACCAATGCCGGGGTCGTTAAGCGGATTGGGGCTTGCCAGGTGCTGAATGCCGGTTAATAACAGGAATAACGCCGAACCGGAAATAAACATACTTTGCGCCAGCGCCGCCAGTGATTCCGCTTTCCCGTGACCGAAAGTGTGCTCTTCATCCGCTGGCTGTAACGAGTACCGCACCACCAGTAAATTGGTCAACGACGCGGCGATATCCACCATCGAATCCACCAGCGCCGCCAGGATACTGACTGAACCGGTGAGCCACCAGGCAAAGAGTTTAATGATAAGAAGTGACGATGCCGTGACTGTCGCCGCTATTGCCGCACGGGTTATCAGCCGCCCATAGGATTGATTCATAAACGCTCCTGTTTGTCCTGCGGGAATTATAACGGAAGGCAAACAGCAGTAATGGCTAAATTAAGCGGTGGAATAGCAGGCAAAAAAAACCCCTCCATCATGGAGGGGAAGACAGGGATGGTGTTTTAACACCAAACCTATCTCCATGAAACAAAAGGATTTGTTTCTTGCAATGTCCACACATTGACCACATCGACACATAACAAGCCCCGCAACTGCGGGGCTTTTCTCACATCCACAAAATTTGCTGCCCTGACGAGGTAGGATGCGGTCTAACCGGTTTTACTTCTCCGGGCTTAACAATATAACGCTGCACAGACTCCAGCGTCACAAAGGTCGCGCTGCAATTTACGTTCTGGCACTGATGGTAACGTTCCTTGGTGGTCTCTGTCATGTAACGACTGGTGCGCGCATGTGCGGCGTGCTGGCATAACGGGCAATGAAACATAGTGAGCACCTCAACGGTTTGACTGATGCTTCAATTTTAACAAATAAAACCTTATAAAACAAAAAGATATAAATAAAACTCTATATATCCTCACCTGCTTCGTACTCAACGTCTGATAGCCTTACCTCAAGCTCTAAGCCCGTCGTGAAGCCATTATTATTGAGGCTGTGGGTCACCTTACTGATTATCCATGCCTGCTCATCTATGACGCTCTTAAAGCCCGAGACTTTCACCGGCGTTTCCGGGTACAGGTCAGCGCGACCGACCGCGAGATTTATTGAAAACTCGGCAACACCGCGCTGTAGTTTGTCCCATTTGGCTGTCGCAGCCCGTACCGCCTGGGCTTTTGTGGCGTACACGGTTGTCAGTGCAAAAACATTATCCGCCTCACCGGCCATGTATTCACCTTCCCGCGCCTCGGGGACTTTGGCCTCCTTCTTTTTTGCCTTTGCTTTGGGATGCTGCAACGCGCGCAGGTGCTGCTCTTTCGGCTTGCGTTTTACCTTCACTTTTTTCGGCTTCGGCTCTTTGGTATGGAGCCATTGCGCCGTCACGCCGGTGTAAGCGCCCCGGTCAGCGATCGCAAACTGATGGCGGTCGCCATCGCTGCGGGTGATCGTCACCTGGGGAATCGGCTTGCCACTGGCGTTAACGGCATTACCCGGCCTGAGAAAAAGTAACTTACCGGCTTTGATGGATACCTCACCGCCGTTCCGGTCAGCAAGCCGTGTCAGAAATTTGGCGTCGGACTCCTGCGCCTGGTCGATATGCGGCAGCGGGATTTTTGCCAGTTCCGGCGCAACTGCGGCGGTTAATTTGTTCCGTGCCGCAATGGCCTCAACGATTGCCCCCAGCGTTTTATCGTGCCAGGACTCTTCCCGGCGCGAATTCAGCGACCCGCGAAAATCAGCCGAGCGGGCGCGGATGGTCACCGTATCCGGCGCGCCCCGGTGCTCAACCTCATCAACGGTAAAACTGCCTTTATTCACCAGCGCCGAATCTTTCCACCCAAGCCAGAGCGTCAGCACGGCACCGCGCACCGGAAGAGCGACAAGCCCGTCGGCGTCGTTGAGCTCGATATCAAGCTGATCGGCTTCAAATCCCCGGTTGTCAGTCATGGTGAGGCTTATCAGTCTGGCGCTGATATTGCCGGTAATATCCTTGCTTTCGAGTTTGAGCATAAAGTCGGGAACAAGGGAGCTCCCCGCCTTGCTATAGAGTATTTCGGACATCAGAACCCCAGCGTTGATGTTAATTTTGTTGCCGCGTCTTTCGCGTTACTGACGAGGGTTTCGGCCTGTTTACTCAGATCGCCATACACCGCCGCGAGTGATTCATCGACCCGCGTTAACGTCAGCGTAAAGCTGATTTTTCGCGGTGAGCCGTCGGAAAAAAACTCGGTGCCGGTATCGCTGATACTGTTGATAACAAACATGCCGTAAATCATCCCGGAACCGGAAAGCAACGGCCATGCCTTACCATCCTCGGCCATCAGCCGGAGCGCGGTTAAGGACAGATGGCCGCCTGTCAGTTCGGGATAAAGCTCACCGCCAAGTGTGATTTTCTCCTCGCCCACGCCGAGAAACTGAAAAGCGTCACGTTTACCGACGCGGGCATTTGACGGCCAGCGATACTCTGCGTCGCGCTGCATATTCTGAAACGGCAGTGTCTGGCGCATAAAAACGAACAACCCCAAAGCCAGCATCATTTTCTGTTCCCCTTATCCGTCAGTTCTCATGTCAGCGCGTTCACGGGCGCGTTTTTCCCTGTCGGCGCGCTCCACGGCATCCCGTAACTGATTCCCCAGCTCACCACCGGGTGCACCGCCGTTCTGCAGGGTGATGTTGTAATTGCTCTGACGGTTATCAACATAAGATTTTCCGGCACCGGGCGCGGTCACCGGCATATAGGACGGATAGCCGCCATACGAAGAAGTGAGAGGGAAATATGACCCCGGCGGCGTGGCATTACCTGGCTGTTCCGACCGGGATTTCGCCTGGCTGGCTTTTTCGCCTTTCTCGTCAAGACCGTCAGACTCTTTGTTAATCACACCGAGTTTTTCCAGCACCCATTCAATGCCGGATCGCAGTTTGTTGAACGCTTTAAGCGGCAACATCAGCGCATCGGCGAGCGCCTGACCAAACGCGATACCGGCATCCTTGCAGGAATTAAGCTGTTCCTGAGACGACTTGACCGGCTCAAGCAGGTTTTTAAACCAGTCCCACGCCGCCTTTAATTTTTCGCCCAGCCAGTCAAACATCGGTTTAAGCGGTGAGAACATTTCACCGACCGGCGCAAAGGCCGCCGTGAGTCCCTCAATCACGCCGCTGAAAAAGGCGCTGATGGGCTCCCAGTATTTGCGGATAAGCAGGGCACCGGCGACGATGGCGACACCAATCGCGATAATCGGCCACGTCAGCGCACCGAGTACCGTCATGATCGCGCCGCCCACGACGCTGAAGACCGTCCCGAGCACACCGGCAATCGCAATAATCGCGTTGATGCCAGAAATAACGGGAAACGCAACCAGGCCGATAGCGCCAATGACGGCAATCACGGCAGTTACCACCCCGGCCAGCACGCCGAGGGTTTGCGCCAGCCCCTGATTTTTCTGGATCCAGCCGTCAAGTTGCAGCACGTAGCCGGTCGCGGTCTGCACCAGTTTGCGCAGGGAAGACTCCTGCTGGTCAAACAGGTCAGTCCCGACCGCCTCGTAAGCCGACTGGAACTCTTTGAAGTCGCCGCCGAGGTTGTCCTGCATGACTTTGACCAGTTCTTCGGTCTTGCCGTCAGACGCTTTAAACGCAGCGGTGAGCGCATCAAGCTTCCCGCCCGAGGCGGCAGACATCAGCACCGCCGCCGCCGAGCTGGCTTCCTCACCGAAAATCGTTTTCATGTATTCGGCGCGCTGGCCGGTGCCGAGTTTGTTTTTCTCAAAGCTGGCCTGAATCTCTTTGAGGATGGCAAATATCGGTCGGGTGTTTCCCTTCTTATCAGCGGTGCTGATACCCAGCTCTTTAATCGCTTTATACGCTTCGCCGGTTGGCGCTTGCAGACGGGTGATCACCGCCCGGCTCCCCGTACCGGCCATTGACCCGGTGATTTTCGCGTCGTGCAATGCCCCCACCATCGCGGCGGCCTGCTCGATACTGACCCCGGCATTTTTGGCGACCGGCGCGGCGTAAGTCAGCGCATCGTTAAGCCCGTCAAAGTCCGTCGCGGTTTTATTCATCGTCATCGACAGGACATCGCCGATGTGCGACACCTGATCGTTGCTCAGTTCAAATGCTGATTTCATGCCCATCAGCAACCCGGCGTTTTCCTCCATCGTTCGCTTGTTTGACAGCGCCATGTTGAGCGTGGTCGGGGTCGCAGCCTGAATATCTGCGGCGCTCCCGCCCGCTTTGGCGATGATGATTTGTGCCCCGGCAGCATCATCAGCCGAGGCGGCGGTGTTGTCGCCGAGCTGGCGCGCCTGTTTGCGCAGCGCCGTCATTTCTGCGGAGTCTTTCGCTACGCCGAGCACGGCCTGTAATTCAGAATTCTTTTGCGCAAACTCATAACCCGGCTTTAACAACGCTGCACCCGCCAGCGTGGCGGCTGTCGCCATTCCCACGCCAGCGGCACCCACCGCCGCCGCGTTCCCGGCCAGCTCCTTTCCGGTCTGGTAACGCTGTTTTACCCGGCTCAGTTTTTCTTTTTGCGCGCTGACTTTTCCCAGCGCCGCGCGTTGCCGGTCAAGCTGGGATGTCGTCTCGCTGATTGTGTTTTTCAGGCGGCGCTCATCAGCCGCCAGCGTACGGGTATTAATCCCGGCCTGGCTCAGCGCCTGTCGCTGGCGTTGCACCGCCTCGCGCAGACTGTTGTGTTTGAGCTGGAGCGCGGCGGCGCTTTTACGGGCGGCCTCCATTGCGGTCGCCTGTGCGCGTGTCGGCTGCTCTGTGTTTTTAAACTGCACCGCCAGCGCGGCGGCTTCCTGTTTGGCTTTTTCCAGCGCCTGACTGGTGACCGCGAGCTGGGCGCTTGTTTTACGAAAACCCTCTATTCTGGATGCCTGGCTGTTGAGCTCACGCAACGAGGTCTGGGTCGCCCGGATACCTCCGGCCAGCTCGCGGCTGGCCTTGTCGATGGATTTTAACGGGCGCGTCGCCTGGTCAACCGCTTTGAGCAATACTTGTAATTTCACATCACTCATTCGTGTTTCCGCTTCGCTGGAGCGCTTTTTCGCGCCATGTGATGAGCTCGGTCAGGCTCATGGGAAAGAGCTCTGAGGGCGGCCAGTGGAAAATCACTGCAATATCCGCCATCAGATCATCAACCGAGAGATTTTTCGGGAAGGTTACTGCACCGAACTCGGCGACAAAAAACCGACCACCTGACCGGCCAGCGCAACCAGATCGGGCAGCTCCAGCGCGGCGACTTCCTGCTCGGTCAGGGAGGGGGCTGTCATGCGCGGCAGTACCTTAATCAGCGCATCCACCTCGGAATTCGCGACCGCCGCCAGACTGACGCCGCGAAGCGTACCGGCGTTCGGCTTCATCAGCGTAATGGTGTTCACCACCTGATCGCCGCGTTTAATCGGATTTTCCAGGGTCACTACGTTTTCTTTGCTCATGATTTTCTCGTTTAAGTTCGTTATCAGGTAACCCGGCAGGCGGCGCTCGCCGGGGAAAAATTACAGGCCAATATTGCGGCGGTGCTGTTCCAGTCTGTCGGTGCCGTTCACTTTCTCAATCATGTTGATGGTGTCGATTTCGACCAGCTCCTTACCATCCATCGTCAGCTTGAAATAGGTACACACGACCGAAATTTTGGCCTCGGTGTCTTCGCCCATTTTGCTTTCGCCGGTGTCGATTTCTTTCTGGCGACCACGCATGACCACTTCGACGGCGACCGTTTCGCCGGTGTCGTCGCGCTGGTAGGAACCGGCAAAACGCACCGGCACCGCGTCGACGCCGGTCGCGCCGTACAGCTCCCAGATAACCGCATCAGGGAAGCCGCCGAGCGACCATTCCATCGACAGGGCATCATCATCGAGGCCGAGGTCGACCGGCGCACTGCCGCTCATCCCCGCCCCGCGATAGTTCTCAAGCTTGCGGGTCAGCTTCGGTAACGTGATGGACTTCGCCACCCCCTGATAGCTGTAGCCATTCAGGAAGACGTTCATATGTTTCAGTTTGCGCGGCATTGCCATGTGTCAGGCTCCTTAGTTGCTGTTGACCGCTGTCACCAGATTGGCGAGATACTTGTCGGTGATGCGCTGGCGTAAGGTCAGGTTTTCCAGCGGGGGAACCGGCGTATAGTCGTAGTCGATATAGAGTTTTCCGGCCTTGAGGGTTTCCTTGTCGTTGGCCTCCTCGTCAAACCAGCAGGTCGCATCGACGATATAGCCATTGGTTTTCAGCTCGCGGAATTTGGCGTTAATCCCGTCAACGATGTCACGAATCAGCGTCGCGGTGATCGGCTTGTCGACCGCCCACATATGCGCCTCCGCCATCGTGTCAGCGATAACCTGTGCGGTGCGGGTGTAGTTCTCAAACAGGAATAACGGATCATCGGAACAGGTGCGGTTACCCCAGAAGCGAAAGCCATCTTTGCGAATCAGCGTCGTGACCCCGGCTTCGTTCAGCAGGTCGGCATCGGTGCCGGGCTCCTGCAAATCCCAGAATACGGACGCGCTGATACCGGTGACGCCGTTAACGCCGACGTTTGACAGCGTTTTATGCCAGCCAACAGTCTGGTCGATGTAAGCGCGCAGACCCAGCGCGCGCGCCGTGGCGTAAGCGGTTCTGGTGGCGTTCGTCGTGGTGTCCCAGGCGAGGAAATCAGGCCAGATAACCATCAGTTCGCGCTGGCTGAAGTTGTCGCGGTATTTGATGGCCTCGGAAATCGTTTTACAGCCCCACGCGCTGACATACCCGAAAGCGCGCAGTTTCTGGCAGACCGGCGCAAGCGCGGTCGCCACTTCGAGTGTGTCGTAACCCGGCACACCGAGAATACGCGGCTTGACGCCGGTGACTGCCTCGGCGGTCAGCAGGGCTTTCAGCCCGGTATATTTGCCGCTGGCGTCCGTGGTGCCGATGATATTGGAAACCGTCTGCGCGAATGCGGCCTCCTCATCCTCGCCGGTGCCCTCTTCGACACGCACGACAACGGTGACCGGTTTAGCCTGGTCGGCGATGGCCTGAAGCGCGGCGCGCAGGGTGCCTTTTTTACCGGCTTTCGCAATGGCGCTCTGTACGCTGGTAATGAGCACCGGCTCATTAAGGGGGAAAGTTGCCGCGTCGGCGTCGCTGGCGGTACAGACCATACCGACAATCGCCGTCGAGACCGTGGAAATAACGCGCGTGCCGTCGTTAATTTCGACGACCTGCACGCCGTGGTGAAAATCACTCATCCGTTTAACTCCGTGGTGTTGGGGTGAGTGATATTTTCAGGCGAGTGAAGGTAAGAGGCTATTTGTCAGGGTTGGGTTAGATCTGACACAGCCACTGTGTCATGAATGGCGGGTTTGCCCCGCCATACGGGGGAAAATCAGAGAAGCGCTGGCAGCTCAGACAGTGAATGAACCGACGATGTTACTCATTCACCGGGGCATTGTTCCCGCCTGACATTGACATCACCCCGATAAGCTCACTGACCGCGGCGAGTCTTGGATCATCGTCCTCCACGGCACCCTGAAAAGGGAAAAATTCAGCCGGTTGCGGCGCAAGGAACACGCCTGTAATTTCCTTTCTGCTCTTGTCGTTAAATTGCACGTAATACATCACGCCTCCTTCAGAATGCATAGCCGGTACACCCGATCCCGTACTGACCGGAATAGGTGTTAGGCATGTTGTAGTAAAGCGTCTGGCTTTCAATAACATGTAACTCGCCATTGGCTATCGCTGCGGATGTCTGCCCCGTAACCGTGGCATTTGCGCGTAGCTGGCCGATACCCGTCACGGAAGAATAGAGGCTCAGTTCAACACCGGTGCCAGGCTGATTTTCATAGACAGTGAGATAACCGTTTATCGTGACCGCGTTTTTCGGGACAGCGGTTGCAAAGGAGACGCCGCTTATCGCTGTGACTCCGGTAAGTGTGGCATACACCACCGTCAGCGGAAAAGACACATGCCGGTTTCTCTGATGCCCGACAACAAACTGACCCGAGACGATACGCCAGACGCTGACAAGGGCGGAAGCCGTGTAACCGGCGGGCATATTCACCCCGCCATAGATTTCAGGCACTGACGATGCGGTCGCATTCACCGCCAGCAAAGCAGACTTTTTTTCGTCAGGCTTATAAATGGCGTACAGGGCAATATATCCGTTCGCCGGAGCGGTGCCGGTATCCATACCCCCCGCCCCGGTAACTGACAGGTTCACAACCTTGTTGAAGTCCGGCACCCGGTAAAGTTTGCCGCCGGGTTCCGTCGCAACGATAACCTCATCGGCAATAAAATTTGCTGATACTGACGCGGCGGCGATGTTCATTCTCGCATTACGGGATGCGCCCACCACAGAGACACCGGCGACAGCCTCCCTTAGTCCCAGATAATCAAGAAGCCCGGTAACACTTTTTCCCGAAAGCTCAGTCAGCGTGTTATCGAGCGGCTGTTTTTTTGACAGCTCACCGGACACCAGCGCCGCAATCGCCGCCTGAACAAAAGCGGTTGTTGCCAGTTGAGCGTCATTTGACGTTTGCGCCGCCGTCGGCGCTTTCGGCGTGCCGGTGAAAACCGGGCTGGCAAGCGGGGCATACTGCGGATGCGGATTACTGGCGGCGATATGCTGTTTCAGCAGATTGTCAGCATACGCTTTCACCTCAATGACCGCGTTATCGGCATACTGACGCGTCGCCAGCACGACCGACGGGTCGATTTTCAGCGTCACGGCGGCGGTTGAGGAGACAATCAGCACCATGCGTATGGTCTGCGTGCGCCCGCTTCCCTCCTGTAACTGCGGCTTGTAGGTTTCCGGGCAGTTCGCCACGGCAATTAACACGCCGTTATCGTCATAAATCCCGATTTCACGGATCCAGAATCCACCCTCATTTTCGGGGATGATTTGCTCGGCAATAATCTGGCTGGCGTTGTTCGGGTCAACGCTCAGCATATTCAGCGGCGCAATGCGCTTCTGATTGACCAGCTTTGTCTGTGCCGCGTCCGGCGTCGGCAGGGTGCCGTTGCCGTCCCCGACGGCCATTTGTGTCAGGTTGAGTTTCGTGCCGAGGGCGGCGGCGTTCGCCAGCAGTGCCGCGCCCTGATTGGTCAGAATTGCAAAAAATTTCGCGGTCATGCGTTAACTCTCAGGTTATCAATAAACAGAATGGCCGAGGCCGGGAAGTAATCACCGCCAACAGCGATTTGCTCCGGCGTGTAGGGGTAAACCGTCAGCGAATTGCCGTCATAGCTTCCGGCTTCTGCATGGAAATTGCCGGATGTGCTCAGGCTGATAGCGAGGCCGGTTAAGTGGCGACTGGCCGGTTTGGCATCATCAATAAGCCGCTCCAGCTCCTGATACATTTCATCGGTGATCCCGCCGTCCAGCACACCGACAACAAGCCGGAAGGTTCCAGGCTCCTCGTTGAGCTGCCACCACTCCTTAATCTCAATCAGAAAGCCGAGCGGCTCGACCACGCGACGTAATGCGCTGATGGTGCCTTTGTGCTGATGGACGTAAAACGAGGCGGCAATAACGTTGCGTTTGGTGGCTTCCGGCCAGGCTGAATCCCACCGGTCAACGGACAGCGCCCAGGCAAGATAAGACAGCAGGTTAACCGGGCAGGTTTTCGGATCCCACAGGGTACGCAGCGGCACCGGCACGCGGATGATTTCCGCTGCGGCGGCTGCGGCGGCGACTTCCAGCGCCGAGGAGCCGACGGGCAACAGGCGGTCATCACTCATCGGCACCCCCGGCGGTGAGGGTGTAATTGGTGCAATATGAGGCCTGGTGTTTACCGATCACAATGTCAGCAAGCGGCGCGGTCAGCTCGACTCGCTGCACCCCTTCAACATGCAGGGCGGCATAAATGGCCGACTGGCGGACATCGCGCCCGAGCCGGTGCTGCGCGGTGATATACGCCTCCAGTTTTGTTTTTGCGGCGGCGATGATGGGCTCCGCTTCGGGGCCAGGGTAAAAAAAGAGCGTGGCGGCAACCTGATACGGCACAATCTCAGCGGCCTGTACCGTGACGCGATCCCCCACCGGGCGCACGTCTTCGGCGTTAAGGGCTTTCTCCACCACGGCCAGCAGGTCAGCACCGGCGGAGCCGTCACCCTCGCGGGCTAACACGGTGATGGTCACACAGGCCGGAGTGGGGCTGACCACAGAGATATCGGCGACACGCCCGTCTGCGCTGCGCCCGTGGTACTCGTAAGCGCCGACCGGCCCCGCCACGCTTAACCCTTCAAACGCCTGTTGCGCGCGTGAACGTAAATCCGCGTCGGATTCCAGCACCGCCGCCACAGGCGGTACGGCGGTATCATCCGCCGGGGTGATGGTCAGGCGCGCGGTGTTGCTGTTGGCGGCCATCACGTCAAGGTCATTACCGGCAGCGCTCGCCAGCATGACGGCGCGGGCAGCTTCGTTAACCCGCTGGCGCCAGATAACTTCGCGGTAGGCGTTTTCCTCAAGGAATTTTGTCAGCGGTTCGGACTCAAGCGAGAGCGTACGGGCAACAGCGTCCTGTTGCTCTTCCGGGAAGAGGGAAACCAGCGTCGCTTTACGCTCGGCGAGGATACTTTCGTAATCCAGCGCCTCGACCACATCCGGGGCGGGGAGCTGGCTCAAATCAACAATCGGCATGATATCAACTCACAGGAAGGGTTAACGAAAGGGTTTCGCCGGTGCTGGCTATCTCGCCGGTCAGGCTGACCACCATGCGGCCATCAAACTGACGCTCCGTTGTCACCGTGCTTAGCGTGATACGCGGCTCCCACTTCAGCACGGCAAAATAACAGGCGACTTTGATTTGCAGCTCCAGCGCCGGGGTCTGCGGCTGGTCAATCATGGAGGACAACAGCGAGCCATATTCGCGGCGCATCACGCGCGAGCCGACCGGCGTGCGCAGAATATCGGCCAGGCTCTGACTGATATGCTCCGCATCGGTGAGTGTGCGGCCATCGCTGCGGCTCATGCCAAGATAACGGGCGGTCATAAAGGCGCTCCTGTCGTGCCGCCGCTGTCGCCGGGGTGTTGGTGGGTGTGGAGGACTTTGCCATTAGACGACAGCGCGCCGCCGCTGTGCTCGATATTGCCGTGCATCGTGCCGCCGTTCTGCACCTCCAGCGAGCCGGTGATCAGTTTGTTGGTGCAGACCACTTCCGGCGTATCGAGTGTGATACGGGAGGAGGCTTTGACCATGACCACCGGCACCGTGACGGTGACGGATTCCGATGCCGTCACGTCAGCGGTTTTAATCCCGCTGACCGTCAGCGCACTGGTTTGCGGCTCATATTCCAAAACAGCGCCGTCCGGGAAGGAAATATGCCAGGCATCCGCCGAAGCAGACGGGGCGGGGTTCTCATCGGAAAAAATACCCGGCAGCACAAAGGCGGTATCAAGCTCACCGCCCACGGCCAGAATTAACACCTGCTCGCCAATGGAGGGAGCCCACCACGAACGTGAGCGCCCGGCGCGCTGGGTCAGCCAGTTAAGCCAGCCGGTAACAATGCCGCCGGTCTGCACACGGCAGCGACCGGCATTAAGATCGGTTTCGACCACAAAGCCGGTGCGTACCATATTGCGGATGGCGCGGGCAAGTTCGTTAATGTTTGCTGGTATGTTCATACAACGAAGATTGCCTCTGTATGAAAAGAGCGGCAATAGATTGCTTTTCTATCACCGCACATACAACTTAGGCTTAGATCAAACTCACTAGTTATTAGCGTCTTGGTGATGAACTATATCTTCTCTATCATTTAGAGGGAGGTCTGAATAAAAGAAAGTATTCATATCAATGCCAGTGTATTTTTTTATATCCTCACCGTTAATGTCAAAATCTTGTCCGCCCCCTGTATCAATTGAAGCACCTTCTGCTTGCAGTGCTGCAAAAAAGGATGTAGTTCTTTCATGACGTTCAATAGCATCTTTTGATGCACCATTTTTAATTAACCGGTCCTTTATAAATGTGCGTGCTAATGTTGGGGGTTGAAAGAAAACCCTAGCGCCAAATAGATCTTGAACAGAAGATACCTTTCCATTTGAAAAAACAGATTCTTTTTTAAATTTAATATGTGTTCTAAACCCAACCTCATCTTGCTTGATGTCATAGTAAATGATATTGTTTGGAAATATTACAGGACCAGAGCACCAGTCGCCAGAACGTGAGGAGTAGATGTATGATTGATATTCTTCTGGCTTAATTCTTTTGAGGCTTATACACATTATTAAGGTATACGCTTTAGATGCACTTTGCAGCGTAGGGAATCTATCATCAGGCCAATATGCACTATCGCTATTTATGTCATAGATAATCGGCCTACCATTTTCATCTAACAAAAGTGACTTTATGTCCTTATTCAATTGAGGTCTAAAACCGTAGCCCTTTCCTTTAGGAAGATTAGCTACCTTTTCCTTAAGATACTCTTTGTATGATTCAACTTCAGGATCAGAGTTTGGTAGTTTTGTAAAAAAGGTTAGCTGCACCTCGCCTAGTGGCCGTTTAACTTTTGCAAGATCATTTAATATATGATTCAGCTTGTTTTGAAGTTGTTCTTTTTCGCGTTCGTCATCTGCCTTCTCTTTTTTCGCCAAAACTACACCACCAATGGTAGACAGTAATATTAAAATAACAGCGAACCATCCCCACGCGGTAAGCTTACCATTAATTTTCTTGAAAACATTTAAGACACCTAAAACCCCTAACACACCAGACAATATGGGCAACAAATCCTTAAGAGTATCAAATATAAAAGATTTCACTCAAACAGTCTCCACAATGACTTGCTTTTTAGTAAGGTTAACTACTTTACCTTTAACCATCTTTAAGATGCTTGATTATCACGTCATTGATTATACTTTGCTCATGAACATTTAAACCAAGCAAGATTCTAGCTTCATATTTAATTTGCTGTCCATGAACGCTCGCTCTGTCCTTTAGTCCGTACTGATGAACTTTTGCGATGCGCTGTACCTTCCCGGTAAATTCCACCACTGCCGCACTGTCATTACCACTGGCTTTCAGGTAACGGTTCGTGCGTAGCTTTGCGAACATCTCCCGCTTAATCCGGCCTTTCTTTGCGCGTATCGGCTGGCTTTTTCGTGGCGCGTATGGCGTCCCGTCGGGCGCTTTTTGCGATTTAATCCGCTGTTGCTGACGCTGGCGCAGTTTCTTCGCAATCTCGACAGTCAGACGGCGACGGCCAGCTGGGGAAAGTGCCGCAAGCAACCCCGCGAGCTTGTCCTCAAATGGCTTAAGCTCATTCATGCCACTGACTCACCAGATCATTACCGGCATACATCGCCAGCGGTCGTGTTACCGGCTCCGGCGGCGGTGGCTCCGGGGCAGTAGTAACATGCAGCGCGGCGTCAACTTCCCTGACCAGCGTTCTCTCGGTCAGTAACAGGCTGATACTGATATCGACGCTGCTGTCATTGTTGATGTCGGCATAAAAGGTAAAGCCCTTTTTCTGCCCCTCGCCGGTTGTCATGATGTCCGGCTGGTACTCACGCAGCCAGGCCATCACCGGAACGAGGATCAAATCAATATCGCCGGTGTAGTCGGTCACCACCACGTTGAGGGTGTAGCGTTTTTCAAAAGAGAGGGACGCGGCAAGCGTTGCGCCAATGCTCCCGCTGTCGATAAACAGTCGCAGCATTTCGGGGTTGGTGCGCAGCTCCGGCACCGCATTACTGAGGGCTTTGCGCAGGCTGTCGGGTTTCAGCATAGGTTTCATCCTGGCATTTTTTGACGGCTTCAACCTGTAACGCGCAGCTTTCTAACGCACGCTCAAGGTTCCTGATATCGGCGCTCAAATCGCCGTTGGTGTGTGGATCACTTCCCGGCATCGGGCAAAGGCTGACTTTCGGGCAGCCGTTGTAAACAATCACCGGCACTGGCGCAGGTGGGGCGCTTGTGCAACCGGCGCACAGCATCAGGTAAATCAGCGCTGTACCAGCGGCGAAAGGCTTCGTTTTCATTGAGCAACCTCGTTATGGTTTGTTCCCGCCTGGCTTCCCGCTCACCGGCGGCATTCAGCTTCTGGCGCAAATCCACCTGCGCCCGTTCGTTTTTATCCGCCCGGTCACTGGCAACAATGAGCTGGTTTTTCAGCATGCCGATCGTTGTTTTTTGTTCACTGGCGACACGGCCGGCTTTATCAAACGACGCGCGAAGGGTGCCGTTTTCATGGCGCAGCCACAGCAGACCGGCGACGGCCAGAATCAGCAACACGATTAACGTTTTCATTCCGCCCCCTTAAGGCAGTAATCCCGCTCGCGCTTGCGGCGGTTTTCGAGCCCGGTATTTTTAACGCCGTCGATGTAGACCCAGCGCGACAGTTGATCGCATGCCTGTCCCCATTTTTTCTGGTTCAGGAAATAAACCAGCGTGGACTTGCACGCCGCGCCGGTGCCGACGTTAAAGGCGAAACTGACCACGGCGTCGTAAACCTGCGGCGGCATGTCGACCGGCGCGCAGACCGCGAGACGGCGCTCAACCGTCAACACATCAGAAACCAGATTTTGCGCCGCTTCCCGTTCCGTAATATCCCGTTTCGGCGTGACCCCGGCAGTGTGGCCGATGCCCGATGTCCATACGCCAGCGCTGCACTGGTAGGGGCGCAGACGGCACCCCTCAAGGTCTGCAATCAGGGCAAGACCGTCCTGCGAGGTATGGAGTAAACGAAAGTCGGGCACCAGTGCCGCCAGCGCCAGCACGGCGGCCACACTGCAACGCTTAACGATTGATGACATTGCTCATTGCCTCCCCGGAAAGACTGCCCTGTCTGACCTGAAGCGCTAACAGGGCGTAGCTTTTGCGCCGGTAATACCAGTTAACGCCGACCGTCAGCACCACGCCCAGCGCACCAAAATACGCGGCGAAATCCTGCGGAGTCATCGCACCGAAGAAGGTGAGCGCGACGCTTATCCAGTACGCCAGCCACGCGGTGATTTTTTCCATGCTCAGTCCCATAAATTCACCGTTTCCCGTGCCGCTGCGGTCTGTATCTCTGGCAGCTCCACCGCTGCGCCGTGGGGCAGTACCGCGCCCAGCTCAGCCAGCCCCGGATTAGCCGCGAGCACCGTTTCGAATACACCCTCCGTGCGCCCGTAATACCGGGCGCAGATAACATCAAGGGTGTCGCCCTGGAGCGCATACACCTTCATCAGATTTGCCCCACGATGCAGCGAGGTTTGTCCTGAATGCGCGCCACTGACCAGCGCATATCCCGCCACAGCTCATCAATCGTGGTATCAATGCTGTCGGCTTTTTTATCGCCTTTCGCGCTCGCATCCACGCCGCGATAACGTTCGTACAGCGTGGCGGTTGCCATCGCACACACCGCGCGCTCGTAATGAAAAACCCGCGTGCTTTCGCCGTCGATTTCATCCGACGGCACATCGGCCAGGCGCGCAAAACCCGCCTTAATCTGGCTGTCGCGGTACTCGTAAAGCTCCGCGTTCGTCTCGGCAATGCCGGTTTTAATGGCGTTACGCAACCGTGCCGGGGCGATGGTCTGCTCAAGGCGCATCAGTTCGCGCACGCGCTTCGGGTCGATGTCGGGAAAGAAAAATGTATTCCTGATTACCGGCTCGTCGCCCGCTGGCGGCGGAATGACGACCGTGTTACCCGGTTCAGCCGCCTCGTTTTTGTTAATAATCACAGTCTGCATGACTACCTCTGAAAGGGTGGGCGGTGGACGCCGGTCGCTGATAAGGTGGAACACCCTCATTAACCGGCGTGCCGCCCTGGCGCGGGGCGCGTTCTTTTAACCGGCGACTTTGCGGGGGCGACCCCGCCCGCGTTTCACCGGTGTGACTGTTTTTTTCTGCTGTGCGGCTTTCGCGGGCTTTTCGGGCGCGGGCGTCGCGGCAACAGCTTTCGGGTTCAGCTCGCGCGTGAGGCGCTCAATGTCTTTTCTCACCCCGGCATTGCGGTCAAGCTGACTGGCGCGTTGCAGGTGCGTCATTGCCTCGGCGAGCAGACCGGCATCACGCAGCGTCAGCCCGGTGACTTTATGCAGACGGGCGCGCACCTCATCGGGCATGTCGGCTTTCGCGGTCATGCTGATGACATCGAGAAGGATCGCCGCATCGACCGGCTGACCGGCATCACGGGCGCGCAGGGCGGCAAGCGCCACCTCTTCGGCCAGCATGTAAGGCGCGGTGCGGTGATGGTTTTCCGGCATCGACAGGTTGTAGCGCAGTGCATAGCGGGCAATCTCCAGCGCGCCGGGAATGTCACCGGCATCGAGACGCCACAGCATGACCGTCATCAGAATGGCGTCCTGCGTGCCGGTGCCGTTCTCCAGCACGCCGGTTACCCAGGGCAGATAAAACGGCAACAGTTCGCGCTTTTTCTCTGCCTTGCGCTCTTTCGAATGGATCTCTTTTAACGTCCTGCGGTCTGCGGCCAGCTTTACAAGCATCTGCTCATAAGGGGTGGCATGGCGCAGCGGGTTATCTTCCCGCTGCGCTGCCTTCATGGCCGAGACCCGCATCGCGTGACGCTGTGCGGGGCTCGCCATCGGTTACGCTCCCTCGCCGTTACTGGCCGGGGTGGCAGTGGAGGTGTTTGCCAGTGCTTTCATGGCCTCAGCCAGTTCCGCCGCGAACACTTTCGCGATATCCGCTTCCGGGGTGTCACCTTCAGCCTGTTCAAGGATCTCGATGTTTTCAATCAGGCATCCGGCTTCGTAGTCTTCAATCACGAAATCGACTTTCACCTGCTCGTAGTTTTCCACCTGGTCGAGCTTCGGATTTTCGATGATGTGGCGGCGGTGTCCGTCTTCGTAGAGGTAAATCGAAATGTTATCCAGCGTGGTGATAAAAATGCTGTTTGCCGGGAAGAACGGCGCGCGCACGGCCTGTAACTGGCCGATGGTTTTCTGGCTGATAATCAGCTCACCGGCCAGTTGTTCGCTGTTGGGCTGGAACTTATTGATCATCGGGAAATATTTGTCGGTCAGAATACGGCGACCGCAAATCACCACCATTTCCGGATTTTCACGGTGAACCTCTTCGATCAGCGATTCATGCGCATCCATCACCAGCGCGTCGAGGTTTTTGTAAACGCCGTTTTTGCCGACCGTGATTTTCTCCGAAATCACTTTGCCGCTTTCGTCGACAACCTTGCTCATGACGCGTTCGGGTGCGTCGTTGCGGTATTTCTGCAACCAGCCGATTGCGACATCCTGCAACAGCGGATTTGCCTTGCGGTCAGAGGTTGCCGCACGGCTCACACCGTTAAAGCCGATGGTGATGTAATCCAGCGCCTGACGCTTGATGATCGCGTTACGGATACGAATCTGAAAATCCTGAAAACGCGCCCACAAATCGAGTTTGTTATAGCTCAGGTGATAATCGAAGTTCACCGGGTGGCAGAAATAGCGGTAAGCGTCCATTTTCGAAAAATCGGCAGTCTTACGCTCGTCACCGTTTGCCGTGTCGGCAGTGCTGGCAATCGTGCCGTTAACGTCGATGCCGACTTTTTCCTCGGTCAGCTCGCGCACCACGACCATATTAATCTGCTGGAGGAAGGAAGAAGACTGCTGGATTTTGTCAAACAGCGTCTGAGTTACCGACGGCTCAACGCTGAATTTTTTACTGAGGTCTTCGACGCCGACGCCGTTCAGCTCTGCAAGGCGGCTCATATACGCATTAAATTTAAAACGGGTTTCTTTACGCATTGTCTCTGTATTCCTGTTCTTAAAAAGGGAGGCCGGTTAGCAGTCGGTCAGGGTTGCGTCCGCGCCATCGCCGCCGGTGCTCAGTTTCCGGCGCGGCTGCGTCTGGCTGGGGGTTTTGTCCAGGGTGGCGGTGATCGTGCTGAATTGCTCAGTAGTGGACAGGGTTTGCGCTTCAAGCCCCTGCTTAACTTCCGCAAGCTGGCTTTCGAGCGCGCTGAAACGGGTATCAATGCCGTCGCCGCTGGTCTGGACACGTTCAGCAATTGCCGTCACGGCTTCATGCACATCATTAAAACGCGCATCGGTGCTGGTCTGCTGACGGCTGAAAATGGCCTTAACCGAGTCGGTCAGCTTGTTAATAAGAGAGTCGGGCTCCTCTTCAAACTCAATTTCCGCCAGCGTGGCCGCCGAGAAGAAATTCTCAGGGCTGGCTTTGCGGGAGCTCAGCGGGTTGTGTTTTGCGGTGCGGCAGAATTCCAGATATTCGGTGCCGAGGCTTGCCGGATCATCGGTCACGGCCAGTCCGGTGAGGTAGCACTTGCCGCTGTTGCCGAAATTCGGCTGGATCTCCATCGAGGTGTAAACCTTCTGAAGCGCCTTGTTCATGGCGACCAGTTCATCGGTCGGGGTGATTTTCGCGAACAGCGCCAGCTTGCCGTTAAGTGCGGAATCGTCCTCGATTTTCTCCGCTTTCAGCTCCACCACATCGCCATAGCGTTTGAAGGTGCTGTCCGGCATAAGTCCCTTGATGTGTTCAAGGTTGATACGGCAGCCATAGACACGCGGATCAAACGTGTCGGCCATTTCCTGAATTTCCGTCGCGCCAATAATGCGACCGTCGCAGGTGTCACCCTCGACGCCGATGCGAAACCATTTTGAAACTACTTTTTTTGCCATCGTCAGGAGTCCTGATTGTCTGTGAAGGATTCACGGTTTTGTCAGGAGGTAGTTTCCCGGCTCGTCCGTTGCTTCGCCATCAGTCACGGATGGCTTGCCCCCGACACATCAGCACCTTAGCGAATCGCTGACCGCGCTTAAGTAGCCTTGCCCTGTATCCATCACGGCGAGGCAGGCATGACCATCACCACCGACACCACACTCTTAAACGACCCGCGACGCCAGGCGGCGCTGTTGTACTGGCAGGGCTTTTCCGTGCCGCAAATCGCGGAAATGTTGCAGACCAGACGCCCGACGGTGCAGAGCTGGAAACAGCGCGACGGCTGGGACGAAACCGCCCCGTTAGACCGTGTGGGAAACACACTGGAGGCGCGTTTAATCCAGCTTTACGCCAAGCCGGAACTGACCGCGCATGACTTCAAGGTCGCTGACTTTCTGGCGCGCCAGATGGAGCGCTTCGCGCGTATTAACCGCTACGGCCAGACCGGCAACGAGGCCGATCTCAATCCGAACGTGGCGAACCGCAACAAAGGCGATCGCAAAAAGCCGAAAAAGAATTTTTTCAGCGAGGAGGCGGTCGAAAAACTGGAGGCGGTTTTCTTCGACCAGTCTTTCGACTATCAGCTCGGCTGGCATAAAGCCGGGCTTGAGCACCGCATCCGGCACATTCTCAAATCCCGCCAGATTGGCGCGACGTTTTATTTTGCCCGCGAGGCGCTGTTACGCGCCCTGAAAACCGGCCATAACCAGATATTTTTATCCGCCTCAAAGACGCAGGCGTATGTGTTCCGCAAATACATCATTGCGTTTGCCCGGCTGGTTGATGTTGACCTTACCGGCGACCCGATTGTCATCGGCAACAACGGCGCTGAATTGCTGTTTCTCGGCACCAACTCCAACACCGCGCAGAGCCACAACGGCGACCTGTATGTCGATGAGATTTTCTGGATCCCCAACTTCCAGCGGCTGCGCAAAGTGGCGTCGGGCATGGCCTCACAAAAGCACCTGCGCACGACCTATTTTTCGACGCCCTCCTCGCTCGGTCATGGCGCGTATCCGTTCTGGTCAGGCGAACTGTTTAACCGGGGGCGCGCCAGCGCCAGCGAGCGGGTTGATATTGATATCAGCCATGCGGCATTAGCGCGCGGCGTGGCCTGCGCAGACGGGCAGTGGCGGCAGATTGTCACCATTGAGGACGCACTCGCCGGGGGCTGTACCCTCTTTGACCTCGACGCGCTGCGCCAGGAGAACAGCGCAGATGACTTCCGCAACCTGTTTATGTGCGAGTTTGTCGATGACAAGGCGTCGGTGTTCCCGTTCGAGGAGCTGCAACGCTGCATGGTTGACAGCATGGAGGAGTGGGAGGATTACGCGCCCTTTGCCGACCGGCCATTTGGTCAGCGCGTGGTGTGGATTGGTTACGACCCGTCGCACCGTGGCGACAGTGCCGGTTGCGTGGTTATCGCGCCGCCGCTGGTTGCCGGGGGTAAATTCCGCATTCTGGAGCGCCATCAGTGGAAGGGGATGGATTTTGCCACACAGGCCGAATCCATTCGCGCGCTCACGCAAAAATATAACGTCGAATACATCGGGATTGATGCGACCGGGCTCGGTCAGGGTGTGTTTCAGCTTGTGCGCTCGTTTTACCCGGCAGCGCGCGACATTCGTTACACCCCGGAAATGAAAACCGCGATGGTGCTGAAAGCCAAAGACACCATCACGCGCGGTTGCCTCGAATACGACGTGAGCGCAACCGACATCACACAGTCGTTTATGTCCATCCGCAAAACCATGACCAGCAGCGGGCGCAGCGCCACCTATGAGGCCAGCCGCACCGAAGAAGCCAGCCACGCGGATCTCGCCTGGGCCACCATGCACGTACTGATTAACGAACCGCTGACCGCCGCGAGCGGCCAGCCTTCATCCTCAATTCTGGAGTTTTATTAATGGCAAAACGCAATAAACGCCACCACACCCAACCGCGCCAGCATACCGCCGCACCCGCGCAGAGCATGGAGGCGTTTACCTTCGGCGAACCGGTGCCGGTGCTCGATAAACGCGACATTCTGGATTACGTGGAGTGCATCGATAACGGCCAGTGGTACGAGCCGCCGGTGAGTTTTTCCGGGCTGGCGAAAAGCATGCGCGCCGCCGTTCACCACAGCTCGCCGATTTATGTCAAACGCAACATTCTGGTATCAACCTACATCCCGCACCCGCTGTTATCGCGGCAGGATTTCAGCCGATTTGTACTGGATTTTCTTGTATTTGGTAATGCATTTCTGGAGAAACGTCTCAGTGTTTCAGGAAAGACTATTAAGCTTGAAACCTCTCCGGCCAAATACACGCGTCGCGGGGTGGAGCACGATACCTACTGGTATATTCAGAACTATACGAAGCCGCATCAGTTTGCGCCCGGCTCGGTGTTTCACCTGCTGGAGCCCGATATCAACCAGGAGCTTTACGGGATGCCGGAATACCTGAGCGCGCTTAACTCGGCCTGGCTGAATGAGTCGGCGACGCTGTTTCGCCGCAAGTATTACCAGAACGGTGCGCACGCGGGTTACATCATGTATGTCACTGATGCGGCGCAGAGCAGTACCGATGTTGAGGCGCTGCGCAAGGCGATGCGGGATTCGAAAGGACTCGGCAATTTTAAAAACCTGTTTTTCTACGCGCCGAACGGAAAAGCCGACGGCATTAAAATCGTGCCGCTGAGTGAGGTTGCCACCAAAGACGATTTTTTCAATATCAAGAAAGTCAGTGCCACCGACCTGCTGGACGCGCACCGCATCCCGTTCCAGCTCATGGGCGGCAAACCGGAAAATGCGGGCTCGATCGGCGACGTTGAGAAGGTGGCAAAAGTGTTTGTCCGTAACGAGCTGATGCCGTTACAGGCCAGATTTCTTGAGCTCAACGAATGGACGGGAGAGGAAATAGTGAAATTCAGGAGGTATACCATGGAGCCAGAGGGGGTCTAAGTTTCGCAAAGCCGCCATTTGGCGGCTTTCATGTGACTTCTAACAAAAAAGACAGTTTTCTTTTATTATCCATCCCTTCTAAAAAGTCATAACCATTTATTCTTAAAAACTCAATCATTATTTTTATCTTCATAAGCCTCATCGGCATAGAGCTGTAGAGCGCCCGTATTCTTAAGCCTCTCCTTAAATTGCTCAGTCAATCTGAACTCTTGTAGTAAAGAGTACCTTTCAATTAATATTTTTGAGGCCGCTCCACGACTAGATAACCCGTTCAGGAACAACGCCCCGGATTCAATGGAAGATAATTGTGCCCTGACAAGCTTCGCATATTTTTGCTTCTCTTTTTTGCTTAAGAAGCTTGACTCATCGATATGTTTAAATATGTGATATATATTTCTAAAATAATGCCCTATATTTGAAAAGGCCTCATCCTCCAAATATACTTTATCAATAGCTATCTTTATTCTATCCTCAACCGGGAGTTCATCCTCCACAATACCAAACAATATCAATTTAACTTCTGTAATATAGGATTTTAACGCATCTCTTCCTTGAAGACGCTCCTTTCCATCATCATAGCTCACTTTAATTTCCATTAGATTTTCTTTGTGAAATCTAATTAACTCAAATAAAATTGACTCAAATGATTGAATTGCTGACTGTTTTGAAGTTGCATATAAAGTCAAGCATACTAAAATTATCGAAATAAAACTCAAGCCGGGATTTAACACCCCACCGACGTAATCCCCGAACTGCCCCCACTTTTCCACAAGATTACTTACTGGAAATTCACCAAACATCTTCCAGTACATGCCCAAGGCAAAGAGAATTAAAGCAACCGAAGATAAAAACAATAATATAACACTAAATTCATTTCTTATTGCATTGAAGAACCTATTCATCGCGCCCCTCTTATAAAATGATATCTATGATATAATGTCCAAATCTAAAATATAAACCCCCTTCCTTGCCTCGCAAGGTATAGCCTTTGACAGAGGGCGAACATTTTCAATTCTCCAAAGAAAATACCCCGGCTTCCATTTTTTATCTAAGGTCGTTTGGTTATTTTGTTTCAAGAAGATATCATGGGTCCATGGACTTACACTTGTGAAGTCCACTAATGCCATGGCGATCCCCTCATCGACGTCATCATCGTTGCGAAGATAATTGTTATTTTGAACAATTAAGACGTTATAGAGAGGGAAACTATTAGGCACCCACGATCTTATCTCATTGATTTTTGAACCATTAATGATGTTTTCAACCGCTGGCTTCATGATAGATAAGGCTTGATACTTCATAACATATTCTCTATTGTAAGACTATAGCTATTTTATCATGTAAAAACTCTTAAGGGCTATTCTTATGTTAATCTTTATTGTGGATGTGCATGGTGTTGGTAAAGGCTATCTTTGCAAAGTGCTTTAGATTGTTTTAATATCTTGCACAAAAGCGCGAGTGCATTGATTAAATAAAATTCCCCTACTACGCAAAAAAAATATAAGTATACTGACAATTCTGATGGAAACTAAACAACCCTCATCAAAGCATTACATGAGTATAATAAATAACTCAATCTCCTTTTAGATGGGCGTTTAACCTTGTTAGATAACGAAGACGGAACAAAGGAAATACCAAAAAAAATTTTTAGGGACGAATATTGATCATGTAATACTTATATCGCGCAAGAAGAAATCATTAGAGAGCACATGAAATCCAGAGATGGCATCGAAATAAATTATAATTTGAAAGAGTTAATTAAACATGAAGCTCAGAATGCCATTAAAATCGCATCTGAACTTAACATTCTTTTTAGCGAAGATTTTATAAACAAACTTCAAAAATTAGGTGTGAGAGCTAAATAACAATCACACCAGTATATATTAGCTATAGGTAGCGATAAGACTGCGGAGGTATCCCATTAGGAACCATATCTCTTAAATCAATTGGCTGCTCATATCTGACAGGGTTTTTAACTGAAATAGCAAATGCCCGGTCTTTCTTTTCAAAATACTCTCTGAAAAAGCCATGTGAAATTCCAGCGTGTTTTTTAGTCTTATCCCAAAGTTCAGATGGCGACGATGAAAGTATAGCTCCAATTTTGAATTCACCTATCACCTTTCCAACTGGCATAGTTGCATAAATAACAACAGTATCTACACTGCCGTTTTTGAAAATGCTTTTGCGGAATTCGAATTTCTTTTCGCCTGAAAGTATTCTTTCGGCAAATTCTGGCTTAATTGACAATAAAACTCTCATCGACCCCTCCAAGTTTAACAATCTCTTTAAAATCGTGGTCTGAAAGCTTCAAGAATCCCCAATAGTCATTGTCATTATAACCAGTAATATTCATGATATCATCTCGGATGACTCGCTTCTCAAGAGGGAAATTATATGTAAACTTAATTATATATGGATAATTTTTCTTACGATATAAAAGCTGCAATTCATCTTCATCGAAAACACTATATGGACCGCAGTAGTTAACAAACTTATCATATGAATCAAATTCGCGAATGTCCCTTATTTCCTGAACAACACAAACGGAAGTGGCGACTGAACGAAATCGCGCCGGACCTTGACCATCCGAAGTTCGGTATATTAATAAATTGTCACCAGGTCTGAGAGAGGTAATTCCAGCCATTTTAGTGAGATAAACTTTCTCTATACTGTTAGTGTGGGAAACGTCTCCAATGACACTAGGATTCTCGTTATGTAACTTTGACTCTGGAAAAAGCCTTGTATGCCAAGAAGGGTAAATACTAAGGAGATAATTCCTGTCTTGCATTTTAATAAGAGGATAGTTTGTATAGCTCATAAATTAATCCTTCCATTCAAGTTTTTTAAAATAAACACCTTCCAAGCCATTGTTAGTCCTATTATTTTTTCTAGCCTTAAGTTCGAAGCCATATTTGGTAAGCAATTTTATTAATCCCGCATGCTTATCGAATATAGTTACGTAAATCTCTAATATCCTGTTAGACATTGCGTACTTAAACATGATGCGAATGAATCTTTCGCCTAACTTTGTGCCATGCGCGTTTATCTTGAAAGTACCAAGTTTAACTCTTTTCTTTTTTTCAAATGCAGGTGTGGTGTCTTGGATAGCTTCATCTTCAACTTTTAGATAAAGGAAACCGTCAATAAAACCATCATCATTAGTAGAGACAAAAGCTTTATTATCCGACTTTGTATGGAACCATTTATCGAATCCTTCATAGTCAGCCCGGAGCGAATCGAAAAAAGAATCGGATAAATCAACATCCTTAAAATATTTCTCTTCTATAGACATTCCATTCTCCAGTGACATTGAGCTTTGTTTTTTAGGTATCTTGTGTTCATTATAAGTCAAAGGTATTTGCGCGCAATGCTTTCCCCGCCTCGCCTGCCCGCTTTATGGATCGGTTTTGATGCAGTTGCGTGACAACTCTGAATCCGCGCCGGCTCTGGCAGCGCACGGGCAGAATTTGCACTCCAGACGCATGCAAGGTCATGCATCTGTTGCATGCACAGCTAAAAACAGGGAAATGGTGTAAAAAAATCCGGGCTTCAGGGTACTGGTTTTACTGTAGTTACTGGCCGCGCAATGTGCAAATAACACTGTTGTGGCGTATGCTGGCAACATTTAGTCATCCGCGAATTTTCATAGATGAGAGACAACATATTGATAAAATCATTTTATTTGTATTAGTCGCGACGTAGTCTGACATATAAGCTTGAAAGGTTTAGAGTTGTGGTTTTTGATATGAGTATCGAATCCTTATACAAAACACGAGGTAACTCTCCTGCTTCACCAGTGGTTTCACACTGAAAAAATGCTCGCTGCGCTCATAATTTTCCGGTGAGCAAGGCGTTATGTGCCAAAATCTGTTTTGAACAATCGTAAGGAACTCGCCATGGAAAACCGCCAAATTAACAAAGAACAACTTTTACAACTTTTGAATCTACATTTGCAACAACATCCAGCTTTTGAAGAGGGGATGTCTTTCGATGACATAAATGTGTTAGCTAATAGTTCCTACGATGTTAGAGCCAATTTTAACTTTGGTGGTAATTCTGTTGCTGAAAACTACAATAAATTTGGGTACATCTACAACGAAGTGTTCAAAGATTT
The DNA here is from genome assembly GCF_900094925.1 of Kosakonia oryzendophytica. Classification (GTDB taxonomy): domain Bacteria; phylum Pseudomonadota; class Gammaproteobacteria; order Enterobacterales; family Enterobacteriaceae; genus Kosakonia; species Kosakonia oryzendophytica. Next base: position 70,579 of record NZ_FMAY01000013.1, read on the forward strand.
TCTAGAGAAACAAGAAAAGGAGCGTTTGCGGTAGAGTGTTTCATTAAGGGGTGAGAATTCCGCCCATTCATAAACAACCGGGTATGCAAATTTTTCCCCGTCATAGATGACCGTTGTTCCCCTCGCCAGCACCTGAAGCTCCAAGCGCTCAGGAACAACGCCATGCTGCGCGAGGTCAAAACGGATTTTCGGCATTCGGTCACGCTCGGATTTTGTCAGCCGCCCAGATGGGGCTATGTCATTCGGTCTTAATGGTTCACCGCTTCTTTGCTGACGGTTTCCTGTCGGCGAGTCATGTTTTAGTGCGCCTCTAAGCGCCGTCACGACCTCAAAGTCATTCCAACCAATAACCCCGCTATCGACAAGATTCAACACCGCTGCGGCATGCTCAGACGGTGTAGGAGTCATAACCGGAACGTCACCGCCGGTGAGCTTTCCACAGTTATTGACAGGACTCCGAGGCGCGGCGATGCCGCTTTTTAAAGTCAAAGGCTCAACGGCTAAAAGCTTTGGAACAATGCGCCAATCCGATGATCGGGTAACGTGGACATGACGCGCTCCGAGGTGCGGTGCGTAAATACCGACCACACGCTCAATATCTTCCTCGTATGCGTTGACCTCATCAGTCACGTTACGGGCTACGCGCACAGTCTGACTATCTCGCGGGATATTTGCCCCACCCTGTGCGGCGATATACAAATCAAAATCACCACTATCAGCCGCCGCGCGAGCCGCTTCGACACGCTCATCAAATTCATCAGCAACGCTAACGCCGCGAGGTAATTTTCGCAGCTCGCGATATGCGCCCATTGTCGGCAAGCCAATCGGTTTAAACTGAGGAATTCGCCACGTTGACGCCCATGCGGTAACAGCCGCGGCCGTATCTTTTAGCGGCTTTCCGGTATCATTATCGAGCTCGCCATCAAGTGCGTAACCGTCGATATTTTTTGCGATATATTTCGCTATGTACCCAGCCGCACCGCCTTTGTTCAGATGTTTAGCCTGAAAGCGATTACGTTTCGCCCCTGGCTCGTCTCCATCTTCTTTGAGGGCATAACGCCGCATAATTTCGGTGATGTCCTGGCGCTGGTGACGCTTACAAAAAAGCATCATATGCCAGTGTGGCGTGCCATCGTGATGCGGCTCGACGACACGCATACCATAAACCTGTAAATCGTTATCTTTGAAAGCGGTGCGCATCAGGCTCCAGATACGGCATAGATAGCGCTGTCCATCCTTCGGGGTATAGGCCTCATCGTTCCAGCCGTGATTAAGCTGTACGGTCTTATCTTTACCCTTGCCGACCTGACGCGTCGGGTGATATTTCGACGGCGCGGTCAATGTGATAAACATCCCCACATCACCCTCGCCAGCGGCGTAACGCTCAATTCCTGCGATGGTATTCATAAGCTCCATGCGTCGTATCTCCGGGTTAGAAATACTCCCCATGACTTTGCTAATGAGATCAATACGCTCACCCGTCACCTTATTTTCCAGATCACAAGATTTGAGGTATTCAAGATTAGCCAGGCGGCGTGCATGCACATCGCGAATTGCGCTTTTGCTGGCATACGGCGAGCGGTCTTTATTAACCTCACCGGCAGCAATTAAAAGAGCTTCATGCCAGCGCATGCGTTGCGCTTTGAGTTGATTAATCCACCATTCATCGTTAATCAGCCGAGCCACAGCGGAAAAGGCCTGGCGGATTGTTATCTGCCCTTTTCGATACTTCTTCCAGAAAAGCGGAGTGATATTGAAAGCACGAGCAGCACCAACGACATGACCGTAAAGATGAGACTGCGCCTCATCGGTAAAAAGCGATTCTTTACCGCCGTGCGCCTCCGCCCATGCATCGCTTAGCTCTTCGTACATAACGAAAAACTGCGAGGCGATACGCGCCGCGAATTTTTTCAGTTCCTTATCGTTCATCCCCGGCAAACGCGCATAATTTTCGCTTTCCGCCAGAAACAGCAACGACGCCTGAGTATTCATTTCGTTGCGCTGATTAACTCGCTCTATGCGCGGCCATAAACGGCGTAAAAATGTCGACTTGAGAAAATAGAGCCCGTGAACCGGGCTTTTGTTGCGTCTGATGTACTCATAACGCGATGTGAAGAGGGAGCTTAAAAAGTAAGGTAGGCGGTCAATCTTGGACAAAACACCTTGCACCTGACGCAGCTCGTCACGTGTAAGGGGTCTATCGCGCCCAATAGCATCTCGCGGCGCGTTCCATGAATAGGCACCGGAAAATTCTTTACCGGTGCCTTTTGCAAATGGTGGCGGCGGTGTAGGGGCGTAACGCCCCCGAACTTCAACGCCCATTTGAGCCGAAAGCCGTTAAGCATTGCTGACTGAGCCGCTCAACCTGCGTACTTAGTGCCTCAAATGAGGTGGCGTCGCCAGTGAAAAGATCGTGATACACCAAACCGGATACGAGCTGGTTTAATTTGGGGTAATAGCCGACAACATCGAGCCACTCCTTACCGGCATTCTTACCTGTTTCAGCGGTCTTTTTTTCCTGCAAAATGAACTGAAAGCGATCACTGGTGACAACATAGCGTTCGCCAATCTCGATACGAATGCTCATACGTGTCCCCGATAGTGTTTTGCTTTAGCCTCGAATGCTGACTGACAGTAAACACAGCGAGTAGCAGACGGATAAACTGCACGGCGGTCAGCAGGAATCGGAGCTTCACACTCTTCACAAACCAACGCAGCAGCGCCGCAGGGTTTTACCCGCGCGGCGTTAATCTGGCGGGTCAGTGACTCAGTCTGTCGTTCTTGAACGATATCCATATAATCTGGCATTAGTTATCCTCTAATTCTGCTTAGTGTTTTAAATTCACTTACGCAGTGCGTAATAAGCTCGGTAGTTAATTCTGTAACTTCATCCAACGAAGAGATTTGCTTATGAAAAATCGCCCGCTTAACGAGTAGATTTATTACGTCCGAGAGCAGTTTTAATTCACAGGAATAAATAGCGATGACTGATTCAACCTTCGCACCGGTTTCCCTGTCGCGTTTAATATCAGCAAGCGAAAACTCGTCGTTTTTCAGAAGTGTGATTTTTAACCAGTTATTTAGTAATACTGTGTGTACGAGTGACATTAAAGGCACTCCTCGCGAGACAAGCCGATATTATGAAACTTGATTGACTCCTGACTGAGTAACTCGACAATCTCTAAACGAGACAACTCAACACTTGTTATGTGGCGTATTAAGGCGTCAAGATGAGAAGAAAAGCGTGTAGCCGCGTCGGTCTGTGCTTCCGTTTTGGCCTGTTGGAGCATTAATGAGAATTTACCGCACAGCGTTCCTGTTACTGTATGCATGACTTTCTCCAGATAAAAAGAAGCCCCGCACAATTAAGTGCGTTAAAAATTAACGGTAATTATTTAATGAAGATATTGTTCAGGTTTAACCGAGGTTAATATTGTCGGTGCATGCTCAAAAAGGCCGAATAACTCCCGCAACGCTCGAAATAATTTATCGCGCCAATAACAGGAATCGTCATTAATGCGCCAGTAAGGCTGGTTAAATTCATTTTCTGTTAAACCAGCATGCATAAATAAAGTTCTTCGCTGACTTATTGTTAACCTGCCAATGTAAGCTGTTTGGCTGATACCAACCTGACGGAATCGGGAAAACGCTGCGCGTAATTCGTCAATTGCACAGATCAGGCGCTCGCGATCGACGTCGTTCATTTCTTCAAAACGCATGGTCGCATGACGCTGTTTCAACTGCGCATGAAAGCAAACTGTTAAGCGCTCGCGCTCCATCATCTGATTATAAAAATCACATGAATCTTGCCAGCGAGGCGCGGCTAGGTATTTGCTGACCAAGCTGCGCAAACCGGCTGGCTGACCGGACACGATACCGAGAGTCATCACAGACATTTCCAGAACCTCCGGGATTTCAGAAAAGTAAAAACAGCGCTTAGAGTGCTCGGTTTTTTGGTGCGGATGATGATGCCTTTGCGTCCCTTGCCGTGGGTGATAGTGAAATCTATCGCCCTTGAACTTTCGTTACGCAATAGCTGAGCAATGCAACGAGGTTCATTCATGATCAAAGCCCCATCCACAACAGCCACGCGTCACGCTGCTCAACTGGTCTGTTGTAAAACGCTTCACGTACGCCGCGATTGAACTCAGGAATGAAAACCAGCTTATCGCCTGCGCGGGCATTCGGTTTAGATGGATCGCGAAACTCAACAACAGGCAACTTGTTCGCTTTCAGCATTTCAATGACTGCACTGCGTGGCTTTCCGAGTAATTCGGCGAACTTATCAGGATGTACCGCTTCAATTGGGTACTGGATCAAATAGTTATTTGCGTCCATAAAACACACCTCTCGTGCTAATCTTGTCGGATCCAGCCCCTTCAAAACCGCTCAGGAACGTTCCTGACGGGCTGGACTCACGCCCAAAATGGTACACATATAGGTTCCATTTGCGGAAAATTTAGGACACATATAGGTTCCATGTCAAATGAAATTAAGCGCGAAGGTAAAAGCCTTACGAGAAGCAGAGGGGTTAAGTCAGGCTAAGTTTTGCAAAATCATCGACTTGCCCCTTAGCACGTTGAAAAAGTATGAAACAGGTAATTTCGAGCCAGGAGGTAACGCTCTGCTCAAAATTACGACACACCCACAATTTCAGAAATATGCCCTTTGGTTAATGACTGACAAAACTGCCCCACAAGCTGGTCAAATCGCACCGGCTATCGCACACAATGGGCAAGAGCCAACAGAATCAAACCACTCAGAGAAACAGACTGGTTAACACTATATAAACATTACATTTTCACCATTTGTTACCAAGATGGTGAATCCTGCGCCGGAGGGCTTTCTTATGGCAATTAAGAAGCTCGATGATGGTCGCTATGAAGTGGACATTAGACCGCGCGGGCGCGAAGGACGTCGCATTCGCCGGAAGTTTGAAAGAAAGGCCGAAGCTATCGCATTTGAGCGTTACACGCTGGCGAACGCACCCCAAAAGGAATGGGCTGGCCGACGGACTGACCGACGCACTCTAACCGAGTTGTTAGATGCATGGTGGCAATACCACGGGCAGAACCACGAACACGGAAAAAAAGAGCGAGGGCATTTGCTCAAAACCATCAATGGGCTGGGAGATCTGCCAGTCAGCAGATTAAGCAAGAAATGCCTGATGGATTACCGCTCAATGCGTTTACGGGAAGGTATCAGCGCAGCAACAATAAATCGTGATATGTACCGTCTATCGGGCATGTTTACGAAGCTGATCCAGTTAGAGGAATTTGCCGGGCAACATCCCGTGCATGGTTTGCCTCCACTGGCAGAAGCCAACCCGGAAATGACGTTTCTGGATAAGTCAGAAATTGAAAAGCTGTTAGGAGTATTGAGCGGAGATGCTTTGCTCGTTGCCCTCGTCTGCCTTAGCACTGGCGGAAGATGGACAGAGGTAGCCACACTAAAACCGGCGCAAATAGCCAGTTGCAGGGTTACTTTTTTGAAAACGAAAAACGGCAAAAAGCGAACCGTGCCTATCTCAGCGCAGCTTGAAAAGAAAGTGAAAGAGGAATCCAGCGGGAAGCTGTTCAAAGTTGATTATGAAAAATTTTGCGGGGTCTTACGCAACGTGAAACCTGACATTCCACCCAATCAGGCAACACATATTCTGCGCCACACTTTCGCAAGCCATTTCATGATGAACGGGGGCAACATAATTGCGCTGCAACAGATTCTCGGGCATGCAAGCATTCAGCAGACGATGGCATATGCGCACCTTGCACCTGACTACCTGCAAAATGCTGTTGCGTTAAATCCTCTGAATGGCGGGGTGACGCTGTAAAAGGCTTCTCTGAGTGTCCACAAAGTGTCCACACTCAGGGAATTTTAAAACCCTTCCAGACCGTTACAGCTTTTTCTAAGTGGCTGTTATTCTTAGATTCAGGTGTAAGTGATTGATAAAAAAAACCCCCTCATCATGAGGGGGAAGACAGGGATGGTGTCTATGGCAAGGAAAACAGGGTTTGTTACTGGTAATGCCGGGTACTGCTACTACTCAATACTGTCGACGGGGAACTTTGCTGCAACTGCGCGACATCACGCAGTTGTTCCATCCGTTGCTGATGCTTCTGGTTTAAAACCGCTTGCTGCTCCGGCGTGAGCAGGTGGTACATCTGGTTGCGGACCTTTGCCATTTCAACCTGACGGGCGACCTGCTCCTGCGCCATTTTTTCCGCCTGAGCGCGCACAGCGTTTTCATCAAAATTTTCTGCGGTGACAAGGCGGTGCATTGTCTCCATTTCGCTAACATTAACTGGAGGTTGATCGTGCCGCGCCTGTCTCATCAGATCCCGCATCTGTTGGCGCTGATGTTCGGTCAAATTAATACCGTCAAACATGTGGCTCTGAACACTGCGCTGCGCAAGCCCCTCAATGGGATGCCAGTTATCGCCTGTTACGACTTCAGCGGCGTGGCTAACTGCACTTAACGCCAGCGTTGAGGCCATGACGGCAGCGGTAACTTTGCGCATCATCTGCTCCAGTAATATTTCCGTATCGCGTATCAACGAGAATCAGTCTACGATTCAGGCTGCAAACATGCGTCAGGGGGTGTAAAACAACGTAAAGTCATGGATTAGCGACTCTTGATGACGTAATTTCTGCCTCGGAGGTATTTAAACAATGAATAAAATTCTTTTAGTAGATGATGACCGAGAGCTTACATCCCTGTTAAAAGAGCTACTCGACATGGAAGGTTTTAATGTGCTCGTTGCTCACGATGGGGAACAGGCGCTTGACCTCCTCGATGACAGTATTGATTTGCTTTTGCTCGACGTAATGATGCCGAAGAAAAACGGTATCGATACCCTTAAAGAGCTACGTCAGACACACCAGACGCCGGTTATTATGTTGACTGCACGCGGCAGTGAGCTTGATCGCGTTCTCGGCCTTGAGCTGGGCGCGGATGACTATCTGCCCAAACCGTTTAACGATCGCGAATTGGTCGCGCGTATCCGGGCGATTTTGCGCCGCTCCCACTGGAGTGAGCAGCAACAAAACAGCGACAACGGTTCGCCTACGCTTGAAGTGGATGCACTGAGCCTGAACCCTGGTCGCCAGGAAGCCAGCTTTGACGGTCAAGCGCTGGAGCTAACAGGAACGGAATTCACGTTGCTCTACCTGCTGGCGCAGCATCTTGGTCAGGTGGTTTCCCGTGAACATCTTAGTCAGGAAGTGCTCGGCAAACGCTTAACGCCATTTGATCGTGCCATCGACATGCACATTTCCAATCTGCGCCGTAAATTGCCGGATCGCAAAGATGGGCATCCGTGGTTTAAAACCCTGCGCGGGCGCGGTTATCTGATGGTTTCCGCTTCATGATAGGTAGCCTGACCGCCCGCATCTTCGCCATTTTCTGGCTAACGCTGGCGCTGGTGTTGATGCTGGTTTTGATGGTGCCAAAGCTGGACTCCCGTCAAATGACGGAACTGCTGGACAGCGAACAACGTCAGGGCGTGATGATTGAACAGCATGTCGAAGCGGAACTGGCTAATGACCCGCCGAACGACCTGATGTGGTGGCGTAGGCTTTTCCGCGCTATCGACAAATGGGCGCCACCGGGTCAACGCCTGTTGCTGGTCACCAGCGAAGGGCGCGTTATCGGCGCCGAACGCAACGAAATGCAGATAATCCGTAACTTTATCGGCCAGGCGGACAACTCTGACCATCCGCAGAAGAAAAAGTATGGCCGGGTCGAAATGGTCGGGCCCTTCTCCGTGCGTGACGGGGAAGACAACTACCAGCTCTACCTGATACGCCCCGCCGGCAGTTCACAGTCTGACTTTATTAACCTGCTGTTTGACCGTCCGTTGTTATTGCTGATTGTCACGATGCTGATCAGTTCGCCGCTGCTGCTATGGCTGGCGTGGAGCCTGGCGAAACCCGCGCGTAAGCTAAAAAACGCGGCGGATGAAGTCGCACAGGGCAACTTGCGGCAGCACCCTGAACTGGAAGCCGGGCCGCAGGAATTTCTTGCCGCCGGGGCCAGTTTTAACCAGATGGTGACAGCGCTGGAACGGATGATGACAGCGCAACAGCGTCTGTTGTCTGATATTTCGCATGAGTTGCGCACCCCCCTCACGCGCTTACAGTTGGGGACCGCGCTTTTGCGCCGTCGCAGTGGTGAAAGCAAAGAACTGGAGCGGATCGAAACCGAAGCACAACGGCTGGACGGCATGATCAACGACCTGCTGGTGATGTCGCGGAATCAGCAAAAAAACGCGCTGGTGAGTGAAACGGTCAAAGCCAACCAGATGTGGAAAGAGGTGCTGGATAACGCCGCTTTCGAAGCAGAACAGATGGGTAAATCCCTGACGGTCAGCTTCCCGCCGGGTCCCTGGCCGCTGTATGGCAACCCGAACGCGCTGGAAAGTGCGCTGGAAAATATCGTGCGTAATGCGCTGCGCTACTCGCACAGCAAAATTGAAGTGAGTTTTGCCGTCGATAAAGACGGCATCACCATAAACGTTGATGACGACGGCCCTGGTGTCAGCCCGGAAGATCGGGAGCAAATTTTCCGCCCGTTCTACCGTACTGACGAAGCCCGGGACCGGGAATCCGGTGGAACCGGTCTGGGGCTGGCGATCGTTGAAACGGCTATCCAGCAGCATCGCGGCTGGGTAAAAGCCGACGATAGCCCGCTGGGCGGTTTACGCTTAACGCTTTGGCTACCGTTATACAAACGCTCATAACCCTCCGCCCTCTCCTTCACGGAGGGGGCGCTATCTTGCTACTTCCCCCACAGTCGCCGGGAATTATCTTCAATTTTGCCGTGAATACGCCGGTTCTGCATCGTACGCGTCCAGCTTGCTGATAGCCCCGCTGCCGACAGCAAACGGTGATATTGCGCATCATCAAACGGCTGATACCAGGCAATGGCCGCAGCATCATATACGCTGACGTCGCTCAACCGGGACGCCAGTTCCAGCGGCGCATCTGTGGATACCCTCCCCGCAACAATCACCCGATAGAGCCAGCCAACCTTGCCACTTGCCTGCATCTGTGCGCCCATATCGCTAATCGCGAAATGGAAATTGAGTTTAAAACAGGGGGAACGCGGCTGCGTCACCTGGATAAGCGCATCACCCCAACGGAAAATATCGCCAATAAATACCGTTTGCTCCGTCAGCCCCGTGGTGGAAAGGTTCTCGCCAAACGCCGGGGCGCAAAACAGCGATGCCTGCTCAGGGAAACGAGCAGCCCACCACGCATAATGTTCCCGCGGATAGTGGCACAGCGCGCGATCCGCACCGCCGTGGTAACTCTTTTCAGCTTGCTCATCGCCTGCAAGCCCGGTATCGGTAAGCATCAGTTCACCCTCAACCTGCAATTTGCCGATGGCGCTGGGCCGACTCCCTGCATAATCCCTGACTTTGCCAATAAACACGTCAACCGGATGGCGCATATTCTCTCCCTGGATAGTGTTGATTTACGCCACTATTAGACCACATTTTTTGTGCAGTAAACGTGCAGAAATGCGACCCCGGTTGCCATGCCGCCTCCACAGACGTGCTATCACTTAACCTGATATTTGAAACGCTATTTCATTCATTAAGGAGACCGTGCTGTGACCCACGAAACCCCATTCTCTGGCGTCTGGTGCCCTTCCATCACACCCATGGACAGCGAAGGACGAGTCGATCTGAACGGACTGAGCAAACATATTGCCCGTCTTAACGCGGCGAAAATTGATGTCATTTTGCTGATGGGCAGCATCGGTGAATTCGCCTCTCTCTCGATGGATGAGCGGCTATTAGTGATCCGCAAAGCGCGGGCGATGTCTCCCGGTACGATGGTCGCCAACGTCTCGTCGACCTGCTTCAACGATATTCTGAGTATGGCCGATGAAGCCTGGCGCACCGGCTACGAAGCCGTTATGGTGCTGCCACCTTATTATTACGGGCAAACGCCCGCGCAATTGTTAAGTTACTTCCGCGCGCTGGGTAAGGCGATCAGTGGTAAGTGGTTTGCCTATAACTTTCCGGCACGCACCGGCTGCGATCTGACCGCCGACCTGGTGGCAACCCTGGCGGCGGAATTCCCGGATTTTGCCGGTATTAAAGACACGGTGGATTGCCAGTCGCATACACGTAATCTCATTCTCGCGACGCAGAAAGTACGTGACGACTTCGCCGTACTGTCCGGGTATGACGAATATTATATTCCTAACCTGCTGGCGGGCGGCGCCGGGGTGATTTCCGGGCTGAACAACGTCATGCCGGAGCTGTTTGTAAAAGCCCGCGAAGCCTGGCGACAAGGCGATTTACCGACGCTACAGGATGCACAGCGTGAGATAGGCAGATTTATGGCGATTTACACCATCGGTGATGATTTTGTTACCACCATTAAAACCGTGGTGTCACGCAAGTTTGGCTACTGCACGCCGATTGCGCGCAACCCTGGCGGCGCGCTGAATGAGGAGCAGTGCCGCCAGGTTGATTGCCTCTTCGGGATTCAATAACTACACCGGCCGGATATGCGTAACGCTATCCAGCCTGCCGTTATTTCACTGTATTGCGTATCGCGATTTCCGCGGTTGCCCCTTTCACTTTGCGTGACCAAAGTGAGGTGAAAATCGGTACCAGAATCGAGGTGACGATCACCGAGGTTGCCACTAACGCGGTAGCCGCTGGCGCCATCGCTTTAAAATCCGGCACCATTTCGGCAATCAGCACCGGCGTGGCGACCGCCGCGCCCGCAGAGCTGGAGGCAGCCAGACCGGCAGTTCCATCCCCACCACCAAGCAGTTTATCGGCGAGAATCAGCGGAATGCCGGTGATCACAATCACTGCCAGACCTAACAAAATGCCCAATAGCCCGGTTTGTGCAATCACACTTAAATCGATGGTATTACCCAATGCGAACGCAAAGAATGGGATCAGCGTCTGCACCGCCTTGCTAAAGAATTCCCTCAGTTCCGGATCAAGGTTACCCAGTGCGAACCCCACCAGGAAGGGCAACACCGCACCCACAAACACATGCGGCTCAAACGAGGCGATACCCGCAGTACCGAGAATAATCATCGTCATCAACGGGCCGGACTCCAGCGACATCAACACAAACGCTCCGGCTTCCTCTTTCGTGCCGTATTGCTGCATGATCGACGCATAAAGCCCGCCGTTGGTCATATCCATTGAGGCCACCAACGCCAGCGTCGACAGCCCGGCAAAAAATCCGACTTCAACGCCGTGCGCCGGGATCACGCGCGATGCCACCGCCGCAACCACCCATGCCACGGCAATTTTGGTGACCACCAGCGTACCGGATTTCCGCAGTACCGTACCGGTCGCGCTCAGCTTGATCGACGCTCCCATGCAGAAAAACCACACTGCCAGGATTGGCACCGTACCGGTGATCATGCCGTTGGTAAAAGAGCCAAAATATTTACCCGCTCCCGGCGCAAAGGTGTGGCACAACGCACCGATGAACAAAGGAACCAGCATCATACCGCCCGGAATTCGCTCTATTGCACGTTTGATTTGCATATTTTCACCTGTCGTCAAAACCGTCTGATTTTGCTGCGCCGACCAGAAAACGCTCAGCGCCGATGAGGTGATGTTAGAACCCGTTTCCGGAGAGAAAAGTGATCAATCATGCATAACGAAACAATATTTCATTATTTTAGGATCATTGTTTTTATTGTCTGTTCTAATGTTTAACGACATAAAAAAACCCCCGTAGGCAGCGCCTGGCGGGGGTTTTGCCTCACCTTACGGTGAGTGACGAAACAGCCTTATTTTTTCGCCGCGAAACGCGCAGCAGCTTCGTCCCAGTTCACCACATTCCAGAACTCTTTGATGTAGTCCGGGCGGCGGTTCTGGAATTTCAGGTAGTAGGCGTGTTCCCAGACATCCAGCCCCAGGATCGGGAAGCCAGAGGCGCCGGAAATCGCTTCACCCATCAGCGGGGAATCCTGGTTTGCAGTAGAAACCACTGCCAGTTTGTCGCCTTTCAACACCAGCCATGCCCAGCCGGAGCCGAAGCGGGTCGCTGCTGCTTTTTCAAATTCTGCTTTGAAGTTATCAACGGAACCGAAATCACGCTCGATTGCCGCTTTCAGGTCACCCTGCAGGGTGGTGCCTTTTTTCAGACCTTTCCAGAACAGGCTGTGGTTCGCGTGGCCACCGGCGTTATTACGCAGAACGGTTTTTTTGTCCGCTGGCAGCTGGTCCAGTTTGGTGATCAGCTCTTCAGCAGACAGATTTGCGAACTCCGGCAGGCTTTCCAGCGCTGCGTTTGCATTGTTCACATAAGTCTGATGATGTTTGGTGTGATGGATTTCCATCGTTTGTTTGTCAAAGTGCGGCTCAAGGGCATCATACGCGTACGGCAGAGCAGGCAATGTATAGCTCATAATCATCTCCATTAAGGGTGTAAGCGGCTACTATGTTAACGCCGCGTAAGCAGTTGGTTCATTATAGTTAATTAAATGATATTGAAAATGTTTATCAATGCCGTAGTTTTTATAAGGTTATAACTTTTGGTTATGTTATTGAAATTGTGAAGCTGCTCACCTCTATAACGCGCTGATTGCCAGCTCTCGCCGTTACGCGGCAAACGCCTCAAGGTTAATCCTCTGACCGATTTTTACACTCATCGGGTCGGCTGCTCGTATCCCGGCGATAAAAACAAAGAGGATTGAAAATGAGTAACGCGATTACGATGGGTATTTTCTGGCATTTGATAGGTGCAGCCAGTGCAGCCTGTTTCTATGCCCCGTTTAAAAAGGTGAAACATTGGTCCTGGGAAACCATGTGGTCAGTCGGCGGCATCGTCTCTTGGTTGATCCTTCCCTGGACAATCAGCGCGCTGTTATTGCCTGATTTTTGGGCCTATTTCAGCTCGTTCAGTGCCTCCACGCTGCTGCCGGTGTTCCTGTTCGGCGCAATGTGGGGGATCGGTAACATCAACTATGGCCTGACCATGCGCTACCTGGGCATGTCGATGGGCATTGGTATCGCCATCGGCATTACGCTGATTGTCGGTACATTAATGACACCGATCATCAACGGTAACTTCTCGGTGCTGATTGGCACCGAAGGCGGTCGTATGACGCTGCTGGGCGTGCTGGTTGCCCTTATCGGCGTGGCTATCGTCACCCGTGCGGGCCAGTTGAAAGAGCGCAAAATGGGTATCAAAGCCGAAGAGTTCAGCCTGAAAAAAGGGCTGGCGCTGGCCATCATGTGTGGCGTTTTCTCCGCCGGGATGTCCTTTGCCATGAACGCCGCCAAACCGATGCACGAGGCCGCCGCGGCGCTCGGTATCGATCCGCTCTACACGGCGTTGCCAAGCTATGTGGTGATCATGGGTGGCGGCGCGCTGGTCAATCTCGGTTTCTGCTTTATTCGTCTGGCAAAAGTGAAGAACTTGTCGGTAAAAGCCGACTTCTCGCTGGCGAAGCCCCTGCTTATCAGCAATCTCCTGCTCTCTGCGTTGGGCGGTCTGATGTGGTATTTGCAGTTCTTCTTCTACGCCTGGGGTCACGCGCGTATTCCGGCGCAGTATGATTACATCAGTTGGATGCTGCACATGAGCTTCTACGTGTTGTGCGGCGGTATCGTCGGGCTGGTGCTGAAAGAGTGGAACAATGCGGGCAGACGCCCCGTGAGCGTACTGAGTCTGGGCTGCGTGGTGATCATCGTCGCCGCCAATATCGTTGGCCTCGGCATGGCCAACTGATCAGGCGGCAACACGACTACGATGACGCCACTGACCTGGCGTCATCCCCACTTCCCGGCTAAACACCACCGAAAAGTAGTTACTGTCTTCAAACCCGCACTGCATGGCGATTTCGCTGATCATCTGCTCGGAATGCTGCAACAGATACTGTGCATGACAAATGCGTAACTGGCGCAAATAGTGATTGATGGTCATCCCGGTCTGACTGCGGAATTGCTGGCGCAGCGCCCGCTCGCTGCACTGCTCCTGCTCACAGAACTGCTCCAACACAAAGCTGCGATTCAGGCTGCCGGACAGCGCAGTAATCAGCTTATCCAGCAGCGCTTCGCTGTGGGTAGCGGCAAGATTATCGGTGGCAAAACGGTGGCGTTTTAGCGTCAACACCAACTGCGCAAACAGCGTTTCCGCCATGAGATTGTCGAGGGGATCGGGTCTGCCGCTCTCGTGCTCAAGTTGCGTAATGACCTGTCGCGCCTGCGCCATACCGGTGCTGCCGATGCGCCAGTGTGGCGTCCATGGCGAGCCATTAAGCCCGGGAATATGCGCTGCCCAGTCGAGGTTCAAGGTCAACCGGTCCGGGCAGTAAATGATGTTTTGCAGCACCAGGTCGTTGACCGACGCGTAAGAGTGACAATCTTCCGCGCGGATGTAGAACAGGTCGCCACGGGTAATGCGATACGGGCGATCGTTAAGCACATGCAGGCCGTTGCCGCGCCATACCAGCACCAGTTCATAAAACTCATGGGTATGTTCGGCAAAGACATTTTGCGGATAGCGATCCGCCACCGCCACCGCCTGTCCGGTGCGGGGAAAGAAGTCCGCTTTACGAAGAATTAACTGGCCTGCCACAACGTCACCTCTGCCGTGAACAACCTGTGATTATTAGCGGAACTACGGCAAAAAATCGGTGATAGCCTTCTCGTTACTGAAGCAGCGTGTCGCGCCCCTGGCGGATGTCTCGCGGTGACCAGTCGAACTCGCGACGAAACAGTGTCGAAAAATGGTTGCTGTCGCCAAAGCCGCAGCGAAAGGCGATATCCGTCACGCTCTCGTCGCTATGACGCAGCATGTGCCGCGCTTTGATAAGCCGTAAACGGTTGAGATAACGCTGCGGAGTCAGGCCAGTCGACTGCTTAAGCTGGCGGTGCAGCGTGCGCAGAGAGAGCGTAAATTGCTCTGCCAGCGACTCCCAGCAAATATCCTCCGCGAAGTGATCTTCCAGCCACAGCATCAACTGATTGAGCCGGGCGTCGTTGTTCGCTGCGCCCTCTTGCAGGCTGCTTTTACGCAGTAACACCAGCAGTTGCATAAACAGGATCTCGCGGTTGGCGATACCGTGAGTATCCATCTCCAAATCCATCTCTTCCATCTGACTGATGATACCGCGCACCTGAGTCAGGGCGTGCTGATTCACCCGCCAGTGCGAGGGATAGTGCCCGTCCTGCTCCTGCGGCAACAACAGATTCAGTCCGGATAAAAACTGAAATGCATCCGGCGAACGGTACAGAACATTGGTCAGACAAAGGTTGTCAGTATGTTCATACAAGTGCCGGTCATGGTCGCGGACAAAACAGACCGTCCCGCCGCTGATGGTGTAGGGCTGACCGTTAAAAACGTGGATCCCTGTGCCATGCTCAACAATCACAATTTCATGGAAATCATGGTGATGCTCAGGAAACGCCGCCTGGGGTAATCGCGGTTCAATGGCGACAGGCGATTTACCTGACGGAAAAAAATCCACGCTATGAAGTACGGTCATACTCACCCCCAACCCAACAATGAGAAAAGTTCTCAAAATAGTAATTAAGGGTTTGCAACCTCACCTTAAATTTTCGACAGCATTTCGCGCATAGGCTGCCGTTTTTTCAAGAAACGGCCGGAAAGATCGGGAAATGTGGCAAGGGTCACAATGGCCCCAACCCCCACCAGAACTGGAAACTGTGAACTCTCTCACGTTCACCTTTGCTTTCTTGCCAGCGCGAAATCGCCACTGTCCGTAACAAGAAGGTACGGCACATCGCCCTTTTTTAGACTGTCTGCAATGACTCTAAGAAGGACCCCATCATGACTTTTCGCCATTGTGTTGCAGTTGACTTAGGCGCCTCCAGCGGACGTGTAATGCTGGCGCGTTACGATCGCCAACAACGCACACTCACCCTTCGCGAAATCCACCGTTTTGTTAACTGTCTGCAAAAAACAGAAGGTTTCGATTGCTGGGATATCGACAGCCTGGAAGCGGAGATCCGTCTGGGGCTGCACAAAGTCTGTGAAGAAGGCATTCAACCAGACAGCATCGGCATCGATACCTGGGGCGTGGATTATGTGCTGATCAACAGCCAGGGCGAACGCGTGGGTTTGCCCATCGCCTACCGCGACGACCGCACCGACGGTGTGATGCAACGTGCGATGCAATCGCCGGGCAAAACCGACATTTATCTGCGCAGCGGCATTCAGTTTTTACCCTTTAACACCCTTTATCAACTGCGTGCGCTGGCGGAACAGCAGCCAGAACTGCTGGAGCAGGCTACTCATGCGCTGCTGATCCCCGATTACTTCAGTTACCGACTGACCGGCAATCTGAACTGGGAATACACCAACGCCACCACCACTCAACTGGTCAATATCAACACCGATAACTGGGACAGTACGCTACTGGACTGGGCTGGCGTTCCGGCTCACTGGTTCGGCACGCCCACCCATCCGGGTAATGTGATCGGTCAATGGATCTGCCCGCAGAATAACGCCATCCCGGTGGTTGCCGTCGCCAGCCATGACACCGCCAGCGCCGTCATTGCCGCACCGCTGGCGGATAAGGATGCCGCCTATTTGTCGTCCGGCACCTGGTCGCTGATGGGTTTTGAGAGCAAAACCCCCTACACCAGCAATCACGCACTGGCAGCCAATATCACCAACGAAGGCGGAGCAGAAGGCCGCTACCGTGTGCTGAAAAACATTATGGGGCTGTGGCTGCTGCAACGTGTGCTGAAAGAACAGGCAATCGCCGACCTGCCCGCACTGATTGCCCAAACGGAACGGCTCCCCGCCTGCCAGTTCATCATCAACCCCAACGAGGATCGCTTTATCAACCCGGACAACATGAGCGCCGAAATCCAGGCTGCTTGCCGGGAAGCGGGTCAGCAGATACCACAAAACGCGGCTGAACTGGCGCGCTGTATCTTCGACAGCCTTGCACTGCTGTATGCCGATGTGCTGGGCGAGCTGGCAAGCCTGCGCGGCAAACCCTTTACTCGCCTGCATGTGGTGGGAGGCGGTTGCCAGAACCAGGTGCTGAACCAGCTCTGCGCAGATGCCTGTGGTTTGCCCGTAGTCGCTGGCCCGGTAGAAGCCTCCACGCTCGGCAATATCGGCGTGCAACTGATGACGCTGGATGAACTCAGCAATGTTGATGATTTTCGCCAGGTGGTGGTCGCGAACCACTCCCTGATGACGTTTACCCCGAATCCTGACAATGAAATCGCCCGCTATGTCGCGCGCTTTCAGCAAAAACGACAAACCAAGGAGCTATGCGCATGACCACTCAACTTGAACAAGCCTGGGAAATTGCTCAACAGCGTTTCGACGCGGTAGGCATTGATGTCGAGGAGGCGTTGCGTCAGCTCGATCGCCTGCCGGTATCCATGCACTGCTGGCAGGGCGATGACGTCGCCGGTTTTGAAAACCCGGAAGGCAGCCTGACTGGTGGTATCCAGGCCACCGGGAACTACCCGGGTAAAGCGCGCAATGCCACGGAACTTCGTGCCGATCTGGAGCAGGCGCTGAGTCTGATCCCGGGTCCAAAACGCCTTAATCTTCACGCGATTTATCATGAAGCAGATGCACCTGTCGCGCGTAACGAAATCAAACCGGAACATTTTAAAAACTGGGTGGCATGGGCAAAAGCCAACAAACTGGGGCTGGATTTCAACCCGTCCTGTTTTTCGCACCCGTTGAGCGCCGATGGCTTTACCCTCTCGCACGCGAACGATGAGATCCGTCAGTTCTGGATTGACCATGTAAAAGCCAGCCGCCGTGTTTCTGCGTGGTTCGGTGAGCAACTGGGGACGCCGTCGGTGATGAATATCTGGATCCCGGACGGCATGAAAGATGTCACCGTCGACCGCCTGGCACCACGCCAGCGTCTGCTGAATGCGCTCGACGAGGCAATCAGCGAAAAACTGAACCCGGCGCACCATATCGATGCCGTGGAGAGCAAACTGTTCGGGATAGGCGCGGAAAGCTATACCGTTGGCTCCAACGAGTTCTATATGGGCTACGCCACCAGCCGCCAGACCGCCCTGTGCCTGGATGCCGGCCACTTCCATCCGACCGAAGTGATCTCCGACAAAATCTCCGCCGCCATGCTGTATGTGCCGCGCTTACTGCTGCACGTCAGCCGCCCGGTACGCTGGGACAGCGACCACGTGGTCCTGCTGGATGACGAAACCCAGGCCATCGCCAGTGAAATCATTCGCCACAAACTGTTTGACCGCGTGCATATCGGCCTCGACTTCTTCGACGCCTCCATTAACCGTATCGCCGCCTGGGTGATCGGCACCCGCAATATGAAAAAAGCGCTGCTGCGTGCGCTGCTGGAGCCGGTTGATCAACTGCGCCAACTGGAAGCCGATGGCGACTACACCGCGCGTCTGGCGTTGCTGGAAGAGCAGAAATCCCTGCCATGGCAGGCGGTATGGGAAATGTATTGCCAGCGTCATGACACCCCGGCAGGCAGCCAGTGGCTGGAAAGCGTGCGGGCATATGAGAAAAACGTATTACGCAAACGCGGGTAACCCTTTTAATCCTCTCCCGGCAAGGGAGAGGGAGAAAACCATTGTCAGCGTGAGGGGAAAACCCCGCACCGTATTAACAGGAACCACAAGACTATGCAGACCATTATTGATTCCTGGTTCGTCCAGGGCATGATCAAAGCCACCTCCGACGCCTGGCTGAAAGGGTGGGATGAGCGCAACGGCGGCAACCTGACGTTGCGTCTCGACGAGGCGGACATTGCCCCGTTTGCCGCGGATTTTCATCAAAAGCCACGTTATATCGCACTGAGCCAGCCGATGCCGTTACTGGCTAACACACCGTTTATCGTCACCGGTTCCGGCAAATTCTTCCGCAATGTACAGCTCGATCCGGCAGCAAATTTAGGCGTGGTCAAGGTGGACAGTGACGGTGCGGGTTATCACATTCTGTGGGGGCTGACTCACGAAGCGGTGCCGACCTCCGAGCTGCCGGCACACTTTCTGTCTCATTGTGAACGTATTAAAGCCACTGGCGGCAACGATCGCGTGATCATGCACTGTCATGCCACCAACCTGATTGCCCTGACCTACGTGTTGGAAAACCACGCCGACCTCATCACCCGCAAATTGTGGGAAGGCAGTACCGAGTGTCTGGTGGTGTTCCCGGACGGCGTAGGCATTCTGCCGTGGATGGTGCCAGGTACTGACGAAATCGGCCAGGCCACCGCCGCCAATATGCAAAAACATTCGCTGGTGTTGTGGCCCTTCCACGGCGTCTTTGGCAGTGGCCCGACGCTGGATGAAACCTTTGGTCTGATCGACACCGCCGAGAAGTCTGCGGAAGTGCTGGTAAAAATCTATTCAATGGGCGGAATGAAACAGACCATCTCGCAAGCAGAACTGATTGCATTGGGGAAACGCTTTGGCGTGACCCCGCTGCAATCCGCCATTGATTTGTACCAATAACAACATCGCGCCCCGTTCACTGAGACGGGGCGAATACTGTCACCTGCAAACCCTACAAACACTAACTTATGTGGAGTAAAAGCAATGAAAACAAAAGCAAGCTTGATCCTCACCGTTGCCATTCTGGCGTTGTCCGGTTCCGCTGTCGCTGAAGTAAAAATCGCCCTGGTGGCGAAATCTTTGGGTAATGGCTTTTTTGAAGCAGCAAACACCGGCGCGCAGGAAGCAGCCAAAGAGTTAGGAGATGTCAAAGTCATTTATACCGGCCCGACCACCACGACGGCCGAAGCCCAGATCGAAGTCCTGAATGGTCTGATCGCCCAGGGGGTGGATGCGATCGCCATTTCGGCCAACGATCCGGATGCGGTCGTGCCGGTACTGAAAAAAGCCATGCAGCGCGGCATCAAAGTGGTTTCCTGGGATTCCGGCGTCGCCAAAGCCGGGCGACAGATCCATTTGAATCCATCCAATAACGCTCTGATTGGCGAAACCAACGTCAAACTCGCCGCTGACGCGCTAAAAGCGCTGAACGTCGAGAAAGGCGATGTGGCTATTCTCAGCGCCACTCCGACCTCCACCAACCAGAATATCTGGATTGCGGAGATGAAAAAGGTGCTGCCGAAATACCCGTCCATCAACCTGGTGAATGTCGCCTACGGTGATGACTTGTCGGATAAGAGCTACCGCGAAGCGGTGGGTCTGCTGAAATCCTACCCGGACCTGAAAGTGATCGTTTCGCCGTCATCCGTCGGGATTGTTGCCGCGGCACAGGCGGTAAAAGACCAGGGCAAGATCGGCAAAGTGTATGTCACCGGGCTTGGGTTGCCGTCTGAAATGGCGGGGGCAATTAAATCTGGCGCAAGTAAAAGCTTCGCTATCTGGAACCCAATCGACCTTGGCTATGCAGCAACCTATTTAGCCGATGATCTGGTGAAAGGAACGGCGACCAAAACCGAAGCCAGCATGGGCAAACTCGGCAAGGTCAAACTGGATGCCGACGGCAGCGGCGCAATGGCGGAGCCCTTCGTCTACGATGCCAGCAACATTGATAAGTTCTCAAAGATTTTCTGATCCCTTTCTCCTTCTCCCGGCAGGGAGAGGGAATACAAGACCCGGAGAACGTTCATGACGGCATCCACCCCATTGCTATCCCTTAAGGGCATCACCAAAGTCTTTCCTGGTGTGCGCGCCCTTGAGAATGTACAGCTCGATCTCTGGCCCGGAAAAGTCACCGCACTCATTGGTGAAAACGGCGCAGGGAAATCCACACTGGTCAAAGTGATGACCGGTATTTACCAACCTGAAGAGGGCGAAATTCTCTACAAAGCGATCCCCATTTCACTCCCTACGCCGGAGTCCGCCCATAAGATGGGTATCACCGCCATTCACCAGGAAACGGTTCTGTTCGATGAACTCTCCGTGACCGAGAATATTTTTGTCGGCCAGTACCGCTATAAAGGGCTTCTGAAGACACTCGACTGGTTCGCGATGCATCAGCAAGCCCGCGAGATCCTCACCCGGCTGGAAGTACAGATCGATCCGCACGCTACCTTAAAAACGCTGAGTATCGCGCAGCGGCATATGGTAGCCATTGCCCGCGCATTGTCGTTTGAAGCGCAGGTGGTCATTCTGGATGAACCCACCGCCGCACTCTCGCAGCATGAGATTCTGGAGTTTTACCAAATCGTCGAGCGCCTGAAACAGGAAGGTAAAGCGATCCTGTTTATCTCGCACAAATTTGATGAAATTTTTGAACTGGCGGATCACTACACCATTTTGCGGGATGGGGTGTATGTCGATTCCGGCGCAATTAATGCCATCACTGAAGAGCGAATGGTGGCAATGATGGTTGGGCGCGCCATGACGCAGAGCTGGCCGAAAGTGCATTGCGAGCCAGGTGAAACGGTGCTGGAAGTGAGGGATCTGTGCCATCCCACCGAATTTGCTCACATAACCTTTTCGCTACGCAAAGGCGAGATCCTTGGTTTTTATGGCCTGGTTGGCGCAGGTCGCACCGAGCTCATGCAGGCTCTATCCGGCGTTTCACGCCCCTCATCTGGCGCCATTATTCTGCATGGTAAAAGCGTGCATTTTCGCCAACCGGCCGATGCCATAAACGCGGGCATTGTGTGTGTGCCCGAAGAGCGGCAAAAGCAGGGCGCGATTATTGAACTCTCCATCGCCCAGAACATCAGCCTACCGCAGCTCAGCAAATTAAACCGCAACGGTGTATTGAACGATGCCCGCGAATCGGCGCTGGCGGATGAGTATGCCCGCCGCTTACAGGTAAAAGCGTTTAGCTGGCGGCAGGCGGTGGAAACCCTCTCTGGCGGCAATCAGCAAAAAGTGGTGATCGGCAAATGGCTCGCCACCCACCCGGACGTCATTATCCTCGATGAGCCTACGAAGGGGATTGATATCGGCTCAAAAGCGGCGGTGCATCAGTTTATGTCTGAACTGGTGGCACACGGGCTGGCGGTGATCATGGTCTCTTCCGAACTGCCTGAAGTGATGGGCATGGCGGACAGAGTCATTGTGATGCACGAAGGCCTGATGGTGGCGGAATACAAGGCAGGTGAAGCCACAGCGGAAACCATTGTCAGCGCTGCCAGTGGCGCAGGTAAGGAGGCGGCATAATGTGGCAACAACTGCTTAAACACCGTGAAGCCTTGCTGGCCGGGGTGATTGTGCTGCTGGTGCTGGTCATTGGCAGCCGGGTGCCTTCGTTTATCGGTCCGGGCAATCTCGTCGAAATGTTCAACGATACCGCCATTCTGATCATTCTTGCACTTGGGCAGATGATGGTACTGCTTACCAAAGGGATCGATCTGTCGATGGCGGCGAATCTGGCGCTGACGGGCATGATTGTCGCGCTGATTAACTTCCACCATCCGGATGTGCCGGTATGGTCACTGCTGCTGCTGGCGACTTTGCTCGGGTTGGTGATGGGCATGATCAACGGTCTGCTGGTGTGGAAACTGGGGATCCCGGCGATTGTCGTCACCCTCGGCACCATGAGCATCTACCGCGGGATGATCTTCTTACTCTCCGGCGGCGGCTGGGTGAACGCCAACCAAATGAGCGCTGATTTTCTCGGCCTGCCGCGATCGGGCGTGTTAGGGCTCCCGGTACTGAGCTGGTGCGCTGTCGCGGCGCTGCTGCTGGTGGGGTATTTCCTGCGTTATAGCCGCACCGGGCGCGCACTCTACACCGCAGGCGGAAACGCCACTGCGGCGTACTACACCGGGATCAATGCCGGGAAAATGCAGTTTATTAGCTTCTGCCTTTCCGGCGCGCTGGCAGGCTTTTGCGGTTATCTGTGGATTTCCCGTTTCGCCGTGGCGTATGTCGATGTGGCGAACGGTTTTGAGCTGCAAGTCGTGGCAGCCTGTGTGATTGGTGGCATCAGCACCATGGGCGGAACCGGGCGCGTAACGGGTTGCCTGCTTGGCGCACTGTTTCTTGGTGTGATCAATAACGCCCTGCCCGTCATCGGTATTTCTCCCTTCTGGCAAATGGCCATCTCCGGCACGGTGATTGTGATTGCGGTTCTGCTCAACGAACGCGGCAACAAGCGCAAAGGTCGCTTGATCCTGCGTGATGCAGCACTGGCGCGACAGAAACAGGCGGTGAAATCATGAGTAAAATACTGACGTCCGACGCGGTAAAACCAGCGCCCGCCGCAGCATCACGCATTCAGCGGCTGTTGTGCTGGGAAGGTTTTTTACTGGCGGTAACGCTGACGGTCTTTGTGGCCAACGCCCTCGCCTC
This sequence comes from Kosakonia oryzendophytica, assembly GCF_900094925.1. Lineage (GTDB taxonomy): Bacteria > Pseudomonadota > Gammaproteobacteria > Enterobacterales > Enterobacteriaceae > Kosakonia > Kosakonia oryzendophytica. The sequence goes on from NZ_FMAY01000013.1 coordinate 93,789, forward strand.
ACCCTACTTTCTCAATATCTGGAACCTGTCGGACGCGACATTCAACTTTACCGAGAAGGCCATCATCGTTTTACCGATGGCGATGCTGATTATCGCCCGGGAAATCGATCTTTCCGTCGCGTCCACCATGGCGCTTAGCTCAACGGTGATGGGATTTTGCGCCCAGGCGGGTATGAATACGCCACTGTTAGTGTGTGTGGGTCTGGGTGTCGGTCTGCTGTGCGGGTTGTGTAACGGCATCCTGGTGACACGTTTTAATCTCTCTTCAATTGTTATCACCATCGGCACCATGAGCCTGTATCGCGGCATTACGTACATTCTGCTTGGCGATCAGGCGTTGAACACCTGGCCTGAGAGCTTCGCCTGGTTTGGTCAGGGGTATGTATGGGGCGCGCTGTCGTTTGAGTTTGCGCTGTTTATTGTGCTGGCGGCGATATTTGCCTTTCTGCTGCATAAAACCAACTTTGGCCGCCGGACCTACGCCATTGGTAATAACCCGACCGGCGCCTGGTACTCCGGTATCAATGTTAAGCGGCATAACCTGATCCTGTTTGCCCTGGTCGGGCTGATGGCGGGCCTGGCGGCGGTGTTGCTGACCTCACGCCTCGGCAGTACCCGCCCGACGCTGGCGCTGGGTTGGGAGCTGTCCGTGGTGACGATGGCGGTACTTGGCGGCGTCAATATTCTTGGTGGAGCCGGCAGTATGGTGGGCGTGATCATTGCCGCCTTCCTGATGGGGCTGGTAACTTTTGGCCTGAGCCTGCTCAACGTGCCGGGCATTGTGATGTCGATTGTCGTCGGCGCAATGCTGATCGTGGTGATTTCACTGCCGATTATTACCCGCCGGATCGTCCAGCGCAGGCGAATGTAAGTCTGCGCTGACCCAATCAGCGGATAAAACAGAATACCTCCGGCGACAGGGAATCTTGCCACCGGGAAAAATCACAGCAAATCAAGGAGTAAATCATGAGCTTTATGTTAGCACTCCCCAAAATCAGCCTGCATGGCGCAGGCGCGATTGGCGATATGGTGAATCTGGTGGCGAGCAAACAGTGGGGTAAAGCGCTGATTGTGACCGACGGGCAACTGGTGAAAATGGGACTGCTGGATAGCCTGTTCGCCGCGCTCAAGGAACATAACATGGCTTACCATCTGTTTGATGAAGTATTTCCGAACCCCACCGAAGCGCTGGTGCAGAAAGGCTATGCCGCCTATCAAAATACCGGCTGCAACTACGTGATAGCCTTTGGCGGTGGCAGCCCGATTGATACCGCGAAAGCGGTGAAAATACTCACTGCCAACCCAGGCCCTTCCACAGCCTATTCCGGTGTCGGAAAAGTAAAAAACCCTGGCGTGCCGCTGGTCGCCATTAATACTACCGCCGGTACGGCGGCAGAGATGACCAGCAATGCGGTGATTATCGATTCCGCCCGTCAGGTCAAAGAAGTGATCATCGACCCTAACATCATTCCGGATATCGCCGTCGATGATGCCAGCGTGATGCTGGACATCCCCGCTTCTGTGACCGCCGCTACCGGGATGGACGCCCTGACCCATGCCGTTGAAGCCTATGTTTCTGTTGGCGCACACCCATTAACCGATGCCAATGCACTGGAAGCGATTCGCTTAATCAATCTGTGGCTGCCGAAAGCGGTGGATAACGGCCATGATCTGGACGCGCGTGAGCAAATGGCGTTTGGTCAGTATCTTGCGGGCATGGCGTTTAACAGTGCCGGTCTCGGTCTGGTGCATGCGCTGGCTCACCAACCCGGAGCAACACACAACCTGCCTCACGGTGTTTGCAACGCTATCCTGTTGCCGATCATCGAAAACTTTAACCGCCCGAATGCCGTAACGCGTTTTGCCCGCGTCGCGCAGGCAATGGGGGTAGACACCAAAGGAATGAGCGACGAAACCGCCAGCATGGAAGCTATTAACGCCATTCGCGCACTGAGCATGCGTGTGGGGATCCCTTCCGGTTTCAGCAAACTGGGCGTCACAAAAGAAGATATCGAAGGCTGGCTGGATAAAGCCTTGGCCGACCCGTGCGCACCATGTAACCCTCGCACCGCCAGCCGTGACGAAGTCCGTGAACTGTACCTGGAGGCATTATGATCCGTAAAGCCTTTGTGATGCAGGTGAACCCCGATGCACATGAAGAGTACCAACGTCGTCATAATCCCATCTGGCCGGAACTGGAAGCCGCGCTGAAAGCGGGAGGTGCGCATCACTACGCGATATTCCTTGATAAAGCGCGCAATCTGCTGTTTGCCACCGTGGAGATTGAATCAGAAGAACGCTGGAATGCGGTTGCTGATACCGAGGTATGCCAACGCTGGTGGAAACATATGCGTGATGTGATGCCCGCCAATCCGGATAACAGCCCGGTTAGCGCGGAGCTTAAAGAGGTGTTTTATCTGGCCTGATGGCATATTACTTTCCCCTCTCTTCACCGGAGAGGGGAAATTCGCTCACCGAGATATTCCCAGCATCATCAATGATTTCTGCGCGAACCCGCAGAGGTAACGCGCGAGTTTTTGCGGCCTCAGCCGCTACGGAATAGCGTTTTTCTCCGTAGGGCACCACCATCATGTCCGGTTGCGGTTCCACACCGTAAACATGACTCGCGGCAAGTAAAGTGATCGCCGCAAATGAGACATGCCACGGCGATCGATTCTGGCAGATGATCTCCCACTTTCCATTGAGGTTTTCCAACCTGAAGTGGACTTTCTCAGGCAGGTTTTCAGGCGCACCCAGCGTTTTCGGACGCCAGAAAATTTTCATTTGCGTATTCATGGTCAGTACCACGCTCTGTGCCTGTAATGAACGCGCTGGTGAACCTGGCGGGATCTCATAGAGATTGAGCCAGAACACAGACTCGCGATCCTTTGGCAACGGTGACTGGTTGTAGATCAGACGTATTCCTTGCATTCTTTGCGGAGCAAGGGAGAAGAGCGGCGGAACGGAGACAAAAGGCGCTTTAACACTGCCGGGCGCAGGGTTAGCATCGCCGTTGTCTACCCATGTCTGTACCATCACCGGCCAGTCGTTGGTATTTACCAACATCAGGCTCTGTTGCCCGAGGCCTTCGGTAAAAATCACCCGCGAAGAAGACACAGTTACGCCAGCGTGAACTGAAAACGCCGCTGCCAGAAAGAGCGCGCTAACCCGCACGAGCAAGCGCTTCATCATTGCACTTTCACCAGAATTTGCGCACTGGCATAGACCTGACCTGCGCGGACGGTCTGGTTACCGATGCGGGAAAGATACGCATTGAAATTAATCGCATATTCGCTGATCCCTAATGTTCCTCCATTATTGACCACCTGAGCGCCTTCCCGCGCGTCATACCACCCTCCCGCTTCACCGGTGGCACAATTGGAAGGGGCTGCATTACAGCGTTGCCAGCCAATAAAATTACGTATCATGCCGTCATTGGCATTAGCGATCTGGATGCCAACACCACTCGCCATACCGGATACACCAAGGTCTGTGGGAAGCAAGTAGCTGACACCGCCAGAGCTGTTAACAAGGTTAAGTCGCAATGCGGCCTGGTAATTTTCATAAGGTACCTGCATGCCCAGCGCCGTCAGGCCGCTAACCGTTCCGGTTCCCGCCAGCCCTTCACAGAGGATGTTCACGGTAAACGTTCCTTGCGATTTGCCGCCATTGTTAAGAGCATCGACAGTGATCGGAGGAAATGTGACGACAGGCGTGACGCTTTTAGCGGTGCAGGTCCGTTTCGATACCAGTTCCGCCATCGGCGCTACACCGCCCATATTGATACTCATCCAGTTGTCCTTCCACCACCCGTTATAGATATAGGCTGAATCACCCACATCACAATACGCATCCGGGCTGCCCTCGGAACAAAAAGAGACATATCCATTAGGTTGGTTGCAGGTGTAAGAACCCGATGTGAGCTGATCCCGTTTTGCACAGTAATCTGAGGGCGCTTGCCCGCTTGAGGTGGTGCTGCTGACCCGGATAAGATCGGCGCGTATCGGGCTAAAATCTTTCAGTCGGATATATATTTTCAGGCCATCCGGGGATACGACATAATTCGTCATTGGAATGCGCTGATAGTTACGTGTAAAAACCCTACCGGAATTCACATGCGTTAATCGTATCGCCACGTTCCTGAAAAGCGTCGCATAGTAGTTGGGATAACCATCGAACGCGCCTATATCAAAAAAACCTCCGTTGCGGTCATTACCGTTTGTGGCAATGATTTCGTAGATATTATTTTTATCTGCGATATCACAAACCCACATGATGCTTTCCGGGCCTTTTGTGTAACGAGGGTTATCGTAAAAATTCACCACGTTTGCAGCCAGAGGCGATCCCACGGGCTGGACCGCCGAATTCGTGATGTTAATGGTGCCAAGCGCAAGACTGACGCCCCATCCACTCAATTCTGTACGAACAAAATCAGGCCCTTTCACGCACTTTGCATTCAGGGACAAGCTGGTAAACAAAGAAAGACTCAGCAAGCATATCCGTATAAATGTCATCGGAGACTCCATGAATTAACGGCAAGGTAATCTCATCAGAGCCAGCGGCTCTGGCAAGGAGGGAGCGCGCCATACGATGCGGCAGCTCTCTTCTGGGCTACGCCCCCACTGCACCCGCAACTCACCCTTTTCTTCGTGAGAGCGCAGATAGATCTGATTCGCCTGCCCCACCATTCCTGTACTGTTGTTGTATTCGTCATATACGCTTGTTCCCATTGGAATAATGGTATTGTTCGGGCGCAGAGCGGTGATCAACATCGCTTGCCCCTGCAGGGTGTTGAAATGTAACCGCACTGTCGCGCCAGCATAAGGCGCGACCTGCATTTTCATGGTTTGTAACTCGACGCTGTCGGTCATATTGCGCGGATCAAGCGCAATCTGGTTGATTTGATAAGCGCCCAATGAAGGGGCTATCGCGTAACCAAATGCATCAACATAAGCACTCTGCCCACCGATGACCTCTGCACCACTGGCGCCGGGGGCATCAATCAAGGCAAAGCTATCTCCTACCCACTGACCCAGCGTCACCCCACCTTTATGAGCCACAATGGAGCCCTGCAACGACCCCGACGCCTGCCAGTAATTACGTGCTGTAGACCAGGATGTTGCGGCATTGACGTACGGGAAACTGCGCTGGAGGTTGGCTCCCCATCCAGCTTGTTCCATTTTTTTATCCGCGGAAAAATTGAGGCTATAACTCAGGGGATTGTGCTCGCCATAAATTCCGCTCAGCGTGGACTGATAACCACCATCGCTTCCGTCATTACCCGTCGTACGGTTGACACTGGTTGATAGCACGGGTGAATAACGCCGCTGGCCAAGAGGAGCGGATAAAGAGATAGACCACATCGTTTGCATACGGCGACGTAAAGAGAATGCGTCTGCGTTATTGCCGATCCCCGGTGTAATGTTATAGGTTCTGGCCGCAGTAACACTTAACGAAATTCCATAATCAAACAGCTTATTCCAGCCTAGCTGATACTGCTTATCCCTTTGTTTTCCATCGCTATAATCCTGCCATGATACTGATGCATTAATATTGCCAAACGAAGCAAGTGGCTGAGCGGCGGAAAACTCAATACGGCTGCGCTGTCTCCAGGTGGGTGATTGCCACTGTTGCCTCTGACTGCGTGCATAACGCGACCCCAGAGTGTCGTAAAGCTCAGCATATCCCTGAGCCGCATATCGGGACGCGGCCAGCGTAAATAATGTTCCGCTTTGCGGCAGTGCTTTGCTGTAGTTCAGCCGTAACATCCAACCTGCGCGGTTGCCATCAATCTGCTTCGACAGGAAATAAAAGCTGTTCAATCCTAATGCCCCGAGTGCCGAGCTATATACGCCGCCGAGAGACCAGGCCATATACCCTGTCGCCAATTGGTTACCAGCATTGAGCGTAAGAGCGTTAGTCACCCCCTGTCGCCAAACCGCTTCGCTGAAGGTATTCCCTGCATCAATGTTCTGTACTTTTCCTACGGTAAATGACCAGCGCGCTAAACCAGGTCTAATCGATTCCGCCAGTGAAGAGTAAGGCATACTGTAGGTACTTTTACTGCCATCCGCTTCAGTGACCACAACGGTTAAATCCCCCGCGTAATGGGTTGGATAGAGATCGTCAATGGTAAAAGGCCCTGGCGCTACGGTGGTTTCATAAAGGGTGGTCTGGTCCTGCAAGATGGTGACTTTTGCATTCGTCTTTGCGATACCCCGCACGACAGGCGCATAACCACGAAGAGCATCTGGCAGCATTCGCGTATCCGATGACAATTGCACTCCCCGAAAACCAATACCGGAAAAGAGCTGGCCGTCGGTGAAGCCTTCTCCCAAAGTCAGTTCGCTGCGTAAGGGATAAATAGCGCGCTGTATATAACGACGGCTGGTGTTCCAATGACCGCCGTCACTGGTGCTGTAGTTTAAGTTTGATTGCTGACGATAACGCCACAATCCCAGGTTGAATCCACCATTAAGATTTAACCAGGTGGAATCCATTTTGTGAGAGTTATAGCGACGCGATGTTACGTGGTACTGGTTAGCCATGTAATTGATAAACAACATACTCTCCCCAGCTTCAAGACTTTCCTCACTCACGCTGCCGCGGGGCAGGGTTTTTAACAACGCCTGCGGTGCAAACACGTCCATACGCAGTTGCGCCTGATCAAATTTCACCGTCGTCCCTTTCATCACGTTATCGTCAGGCCAGTAGCAAGAGGTTTCCGACTCTTCTGGTAATGACTTCAGCCGCAGCATGGCGACTAATTTGTGAGAAAGGCAGGGTTCAACTTTTCCTCTACGTGGTGAAAACGAGATCTCGGTGCGGGTAATCAGTGTGCCGTTAAGATAAATATCCAGAGAATGACGACCTGGTGCTATCAATGCATCCTCGTTCAGTTTCTGTAGATCATCGCTGGATAATCCACTGTTCCTTAATAAAGAGGCATCAAAGTAAAAACTATTATCTTTCGCCATCGCGGTTAGCGATTGCATTGCCATAAGGATGGATAAAATACAAATATATAAACGGTACTGATACATTTAAATCATCCGAACTGAACAGTACTTTCATTATCGAATCAGAACCTTAATGCGAAAGCGAATAAACCTTACTGAATACTCCGCCATAATCATTTATTGCATTAATCGTTAAATGAGTTCCATTATGATCGGGCAATATCCATTGAACAGACGAATAAGGCGCAATCATTCCGGTGTTTTTAATTTTCTTTTGGTTCTTGCCATCATCGACGAAAGCATCAAGCACAGAAATATAATATGCAGTTGTATTTTTTACATCTATTGATTGACCATGTTTGCTGATCTTAATCACATCGAGTGTTTTGTTTGCATCTTGCGAGAGCCCCTGTGGCCGATAAAATATTTTCAGTCGACTTTTTACCAGCAACGTTAAATGACTTTCAGCGTTAATGGCATCACTTTTTGCCGGATACTGCAAAAAGTTCAACCAAAAAAGCGACTCCCGATCCTGAGGCAACGCTTTCCCGGTGAATTTCAACCGCATAACATGTGTCTGCTGACCATTAATACGAAAAATAGGTGGCATCACAATAAAAGGAGCATCTGCCGTTTCTGGTGTTGACTCAGGATTATTAATATCTGTCCACGCAACAACCAGGACCGGGGCTTCACCGGTGTTATTAAATGTCAGGGATTTCTCTTTTGCATCCGCAAGATAGACAACACGGGTGCCAAGCATTGTCACACTGGCGTAAACCTCGTTGCACACCAGCAAAAGGGCACATAATGCAAACCACACTCTGACTAACCAATCTCTAAACATGCTGATGTAAACCAGAAAATGGCGCTGCCGAAGCAGCACCACATGAAAGTGATTACAGATAGGTCACGGCAAACTGCGCCTGAGCCTCAACAGCACCAGCAGTTGCCACACCAGTCGCATAGTAACGCGCAACCATATCAAAATTGGCGGATGTCGCACCACCACCTATATTCTGCATTGAGGTCTGCGCTTTATTACCAGTAAAATCTAATGCTGTTGCACCCTCTAACAACTGAATCGCGACATTTGTCGCAGGCGAATGGGTAGCAATGTTTTTCAAATCACGACCGTCAACATCATTCGCAACAAAAACAATACCCGCGGTAGTGCCCTGAGAATTGCAGTTATCCAACGTGACAGTAAAAGGCGTATCGCCTGCAGTTGAACCAGAACTGGCCAGTTGACTTTTACTCACTGTAGGTAAAAGGATAATAGGTGAAGCTGTACTATTATTAATTTTAACAGTACAGGTTTGTTCACTCACTTCCCCCAAGAAATAAACAGTATTGTTGGCCTGAGAAACCAACGGTGCACTCATTAAACCAAAAGCAAATAATACAGAAATAGAATGACTCATCCTGAGCATGCGATGCCTCCATTACAATGTGTTGTAGTACGAAACCATAAAAATTGCATTACGCAACGGATTCTAATATTGGATGCAAAGCATACAGACGAGGATTATTGATGTAAAGCAACTTTACTTATTTAATGATCTGGTAATACCACCACGCAAAATACATATTATTTGAGTTAAATATCAAAATTTAAATTCACCGCATCAATATTAATAATAAAACTAATAAAAATGGCGATACACTTTCAAGTAACGTCAATGCATTATCGCCATAGTAGAATATTAATTCTGCTCTGCCACCAGAATGGCCTGGGTATCCGATTCAAGCGCTTTAAAGATATGCTCCTGATCTGCCGGATAACAGATATAATCGCCTTCATTCAGTTCTTCTGGCGTTTCTGTCAACCCAACCAGCGCCCGGCCTTTTGTCACAATAATATGCTCAACTGAACCGACCGGATGGGGCCGCGAAATACGATCTGCACCAGGTTGCGTCTGTAACAGATAAATGTCGCGCCGCGCGCCTGGCGGGCAGGTCGCAAGTAAAATAGCCTGGTAATTGGCCTGCTCAGCCACCACTTTGGTACCTTCACCGCGGCGAATGACCTGTGTTTTAGCACTTTGTGGCTCCAGCAGGCGCGCGAAAGGAATATCCAACGCCACACAAAGGGACCAAAGTGTTTCCAGGCTCGGGTTACCGTTGCCAGCTTCCAGTTGAGACAGCGTGGATTTTGCAATACCGGCGCGACGGGCTATTTCCGCCAGTGAAAGCCCGGTTCGCAAGCGTTCACGCACCAGACTTTTAGCAATAACGCTGATTGGCTGTGTCATACACAACTCCATCGTTCATTAAAAAGAACGAATCGTTCATCTTGAAAAACGATTCGGGTATGTTCATTATAATGAGTAATCGTTCGATATGGTTATCATCTATGTTTAAAAAACACATTTCAAACCTCAGCGACGATACCATTAAGGCCATCATTCTCGTCTGCCTGGCGGTTGGCGTGGTCGCCGTCTCTTACGGTTCACTGGCCATGGCTTATGGTTTTCCGCTCTGGGTTCCCCTTGCGCTCTCGATGTCGGTGCTGGCTGGCGCATCCGAATTTATGTTTATTGGCATTGTCGCCAGTGGTGGTAATCCACTGGCGGCCGCTGTTGCCGGTCTGCTTGTCAACGCCCGCCATATACCCTTCGGGGTGACGGTACGTGAGTTGGTCGGCAAAGGCACGGTGGGTTTCCTCGGTTGCCACATTATGAATGACGAAAGTGTGGTGTTCGGTTTGTCGCAAAAAACGCCGGAACAGCGTAAAGCGGCCTACTGGCTTTGTGGACAGGGCGTTGCCCTGTTGTGGCCTGGGGGCGTGCTGGTCGGCGCAGCTGTCGGTAAGCTGCTCCCCACACCAGAGACCATCGGCCTCGACGCCGTCTTTCCGGCTATTTTGCTGGCGCTGGTGCTACCGGCACTGAAAAAGAGAACCACGTTTATTCGCGCCACCAGTGGTGCGGTGGTGTCACTGGCGGCAGTCCCCTTTACGCCAGTAGGATTACCGGTTCTGCTCTCCTTACTGGGCTTACTGACGAGGAAAAAATAATGGCCAATGTTTCGCTGATCATCGGCGGTATCGTTATTCTTTCCGTGGGAACCTACCTGATGCGCCTGGGAGGGACAAAGCTTGGCAACCGGCTGGCGCTTTCCGAACACTCGCAAGCGCTGCTCTCCGATGCTGCCACCACACTACTGTTCGCCGTAGCACTGGCAGCAACGTTATATGAAGGTGAACACTTCGCCGGAATGGCCCGTCTGCTGGGGGTATTATTTGCGGTATTTCTTGCCTGGCGGAAGATGCCGCTGATTGTGGTGATCATCTCTGCCGCAGTGGTAACCGCATTACTGCGCATGGCGGGCATCCAGTAAGGCAAAAAAAAAGCGCCCGCAGGCGCTCTTTCGACAGTAATACAGGACTTATTTGGTCAGTTCAGCAGTCATATGTACCTGGTTACCGTTATACGCTTCGGTGATCTGGTAAGACGATGCGCCAGCCTGCTGAGCCTGAGCAGCGATTTTCGCTTCTGCACCAGACAGAGTGGTATCTGTCGCAGAGACAGACTGTGCAGCGAAAGAACCGAAAGACGTAGCCAGAGCGATAACTGCGACAAAAGTTTTGATGCTTTTCATGATATAAACCCTTACGTTAGTTTGTTTGAGTGAGGCACCGTGCCTCGATGAAATAAATACTAGACCTGTTCTCACTCAACAAAAAGCGGAAGGATTTGCTGTCATCTTTCAAATTTTTTGACTGTTTTATAACCCAACCAATCGTTGCGGATGGGTATAAATCGTCGCCCTGCCTGGCTTGCAAAAACCCACCAGCGTCAGATTGCAGCGTTGTGCCACTTCCACTGCCAGCGTGGTCGCCGCAGACACCGCAAACAGGATCTCAACGCCGCACATGGCGGACTTTTGCACCATTTCATAACTGGCGCGGCTGGAAACCAGCACCGCGCCTGACGACCAGCGCTCACTCTCGCGGGCGCGGTGCCCCAGCAGCTTATCCAGCGCCACATGACGCCCGACATCTTCATGCCCGCCGATTAACGCACCGGACGGTAACATCCACGCGGCCGCGTGCGTGCAGCCGGTTAGCTGGCCAACAGGCTGAAAGTCGGTTAAATGCGCCAGTCCGACGTCGAGAACGGCTAAATCAAAGGTCTGAGTGAACGGAAGGGGAGCTATGGGTTTACCGATATCATTCAATTGCTCAACACCGCAGACGCCGCAACCGGTGCGCCCGGCCAGCGCGCGACGACGCTCTTTCAGCCCCATAAAACGACGGCTTGAGAGCTCTATCTGCACTTCGAGTCCATGACAGGAAGGGACAACATCCATGCCGTAGATTTCCGTATGGTTTTCAATAATCCCTTCGGATAAGGAGAACCCCATGGCAAAGCACTCAAGGTCTTTTGGCGATGCCATCATCACCACATGAGAAATCCCGTTGTAAACCAACGCAACGGGAACCTCTTCCGCCAGCATATCGGGCGTCGCATGCTGCAAATCATCACGCTTCCACAGGGACACCTGACGAGCACCTGTGATTGATGTTGCATTTTTGTGCTTTTCTTCGCGCAATTCGTTCACTTTGCCTTAACCACCATCGAACAAGCGTACCAACATTGTGGTATCCTCAATCGCATATCCCTCAGGAAAAGAGGGAATAACAGCAATTCTGAACCTTTGCGCCTTCTACCGCAAAGTAAAAACGATAAGAGTAATGTCGAAACCAGGAGCAAACCATGCAGGTCAGCAGAAGGCAGTTCTTTAAGATCTGTGCTGGCGGTATGGCAGGAACGACGGCAGCGGCGCTGGGCTTTGCCCCGAGCGTTGCGCTGGCGGAAACGCGGCAATATAAATTGCTGCGCACCCGCGAAACCCGTAATACCTGCACATACTGTTCCGTTGGCTGTGGGCTGTTAATGTACAGCCTCGGAGACGGTGCAAAAAACGCCAAATCATCCATCTTCCATATCGAGGGTGACCCCGATCATCCCGTGAACCGTGGTGCGCTCTGCCCGAAAGGCGCAGGCCTGGTGGATTTCATCCATTCGGAAAGCCGCCTGAAATATCCGGAATACCGCGCGCCAGGCTCCGATAAATGGCAGCGTATTACCTGGGATGATGCCTTTGATCGCATCGCCAAATTGATTAAGGCCGATCGCGACGCTAATTACATCGCGAAAAATGCCGAAGGCACCACCGTTAACCGCTGGCTGAGCACCGGGATGCTGTGTGCATCCGCTTCCAGTAATGAAACCGGTTATTTAACGCAAAAATTTACCCGCGCACTCGGCATGTTAGCCGTCGACAACCAGGCGCGTGTCTGACACGGACCTACGGTAGCAAGTCTTGCTCCTACATTTGGTCGCGGTGCGATGACCAACCACTGGGTCGACATGAAAAACGCCAACCTTATCATTGTGATGGGGGGAAACGCGGCAGAAGCGCATCCGGTGGGATTCCGCTGGGCGATGGAAGCCAAGATCCATAATGGCGCGAAGCTGATTGTTATCGATCCGCGCTTTACGCGTACCGCTTCTGTAGCGGATTTTTATACGCCGATTCGTTCCGGTACTGACATTGCCTTCCTGTCAGGCGTGTTGCTGTACCTGATGACCAACGAAAAATACAACCGCGAATATACCGAGGCCTACACCAACGCCAGCCTGATTGTGCGTGAAGATTTTGGCTTCGAGGATGGCCTGTTCACCGGCTACGACGCGGATAAACGCAAATACGACAAAACAAGCTGGAACTACGAGCTGGATGAGAAAGGCTTCGCCAAACGCGATACCACCCTCACCCATCCGCGCTGCGTGTGGAATCTGCTGAAACAGCACGTTTCCCGCTACACGCCGGACGTGGTTGAAAACATCTGCGGGACGCCAAAAGCGGACTTCCTGAAGGTGTGCGAGTACATCGCAGAAACCAGCGTGCACGATAAAACCGCCTCGTTCCTGTATGCATTGGGCTGGACACAGCACTCCATCGGCGCGCAGAACATTCGCACCATGGCGATGATCCAGCTACTGCTGGGTAACATGGGGATGGCTGGTGGCGGCGTCAACGCCTTGCGCGGCCATTCCAATATTCAGGGGCTGACGGATCTGGGTCTGCTGTCGCAAAGCCTGCCAGGCTATATGACGCTACCCAACGAAAAACAGACCACCCTCCAGACTTACCTTGCTGCCAACACGCCAAAACCGCTGCTGGAAGGCCAGGTGAACTACTGGGGTAACTACCCGAAATTCTTCGTGTCGATGATGAAAGCCTTCTTCGGTGACAAAGCGACAGCGGAGAACAACTGGGGCTTTGACTGGTTACCGAAGTGGGACAAGGGCTACGACGTTCTGCAGTACTTCGACATGATGTACAAAGGCCAGGTTAACGGCTATATCTGCCAGGGCTTTAACCCGGTAGCGTCGTTCCCGAACAAGAACAAGGTCGTGGCAGCGCTGTCGAAACTGAAGTTCCTTGTCACTATCGATCCGCTGAATACCGAAACCTCAACGTTCTGGCAAAACCACGGCGAGTCGAACGATGTCGATCCATCGAAAATCCAGACCGAAGTGTTCCGCCTGCCTTCGACCTGCTTTGCCGAAGAGAATGGCTCGATCGTGAACTCCGGTCGCTGGCTGCAATGGCACTGGAAAGGCGCGGATGGCCCGGGCGAATCAGTGACTGACGGCGAGATCCTTGCGGGTATCTTCACGCGCTTGCGCAAGATGTATGCCGAAGAGGGTGGTGCGTGCCCGGAACAGGTTCTCAACATGACCTGGAACTACTCCACACCGCATGAACCGGCTTCGGAAGAGGTGGCAATGGAGAGCAACGGTAAAGCACTGGCGGACATTACCGATCCGGCAACCGGCGCAGTGATTGTGAAAAAAGGCCAGCAGCTCAGCTCGTTCGCACAGTTGCGTGATGACGGTACAACCTCCAGCGGCTGTTGGATCTTCGCCGGTAGCTGGACGCCGGACGGCAACCAGATGGCGCGTCGCGATAACGCGGATCCATCCGGCCTTGGCAATACGCTGGGCTGGGCATGGGCGTGGCCGCTTAACCGCCGCATTCTGTATAACCGTGCTTCCGCTGACCCGCAGGGTAAACCCTGGGATCCGAAACGTCAGTTGCTGAAGTGGGACGGCGCGAAATGGGGCGGCGTGGATGTTCCGGACTACAGCGCCGCCGCACCGGGCAGTGATGTAGGACCGTTTATCATGCAGCCGGAAGGAATGGGCCGTCTGTTTGCTATCGATAAGATGGCCGAAGGGCCGTTCCCGGAACACTACGAACCGTTTGAAACGCCGTTGGGCACGAACCCGCTGCACCCGAACGTGGTGTCTAACCCGGCCGCCCGCGTCTTCAAAGACGACATGGCGGCGATGGGTAAAGCCGATAAGTTCCCGTACGTTGGTACCACTTATCGTCTGACTGAGCATTTCCACTACTGGACCAAGCACGCGCTGCTGAATGCCATCGCGCAGCCGGAGCAGTTTGTGGAAATCGGCGAAAAACTGGCAGGCAAACTGGGCATCGTGCAGGGCGATACCGTGAAAGTCTCCTCCAACCGTGGCTATATCAAAGCCAAGGCGGTGGTGACCAAACGTATCCGCACGCTGAAAGTGAACGGGAAAGATGTCGATACTATCGGTATTCCTATCCACTGGGGTTACGAGGGTGTGGCGAAAAAAGGCTTTATCGCCAATACGTTAACGCCTTTCGTTGGTGATGCAAATACCCAAACGCCAGAGTTTAAGGCGTTCCTGGTGAATGTGGAAAAGGTGTAACGGAGACGACTTATGGCTTATCAATCGCAAGACATCATCCGTCGTTCCGCGACTAACGGTTTCACCCCCGCGCCACAGGCGCGGGATCACCAGCAGGAGGTGGCGAAGCTTATCGACGTTACCACCTGCATCGGCTGTAAAGCCTGCCAGGTGGCCTGTTCTGAGTGGAACGATATTCGTGATGAAGTGGGGCATAACGTCGGGGTGTATGACAACCCGGCAGATCTGACTGCGAAATCCTGGACCGTTATGCGCTTCTCGGAAGTAGAGCAGAACGACAAACTGGAGTGGTTGATCCGCAAAGATGGCTGTATGCACTGCGCCGATCCTGGCTGCCTGAAGGCATGTCCTTCGGAAGGAGCTATCATTCAGTATGCCAACGGTATCGTCGACTTCCAGTCTGAACAGTGCATTGGCTGCGGTTACTGTATCGCCGGTTGCCCGTTCGACGTACCGCGTTTAAACCCGGAAGACAATCGCGTCTACAAATGTACGCTGTGCGTTGACCGTGTCACCGTAGGCCAGGAGCCGGCGTGCGTGAAAACCTGCCCGACCGGCGCTATCCACTTTGGCTCCAAAGAGGATATGAAAACACTGGCGGGCGAACGCGTAGCGGAACTGAAAACCCGTGGTTACGATAACGCAGGTCTGTACGATCCGGCTGGCGTGGGCGGTACACACGTTATGTACGTACTGCATCATGCCGACAAACCGAATCTGTACCACGGTTTACCAGAGAACCCGGAAATTAGCGCTACCGTGAAGTTCTGGAAAGGTATCTGGAAACCTCTTGCGGCGGTCGGTTTTGCGGCGACCTTCGCTGCCAGCATCTTCCACTATGTCGGTGTCGGTCCGAACCGCGCAGAAGAAGAAGATGACAACCTGCATGAAGAGAAAGACGAGGTGCGCAAATGAAAAAACGTGACACCATCGTGCGCTACACGGCACCTGAGCGTATCAACCATTGGGTCACCGCCTTCTGTTTCGTGCTGGCGGCGGTGAGTGGGCTGGGATTTTTCTTTCCCTCCTTCAATTGGTTGATGGGCATTCTCGGTACGCCGCAGCTGGCGCGCATTCTCCATCCGTTCGTCGGCGTGGTGATGTTCGCATCGTTTATAATCATGTTTTTCCGCTACTGGCACCATAACCTCATCAATAGGGATGATATCTTTTGGGCGAAGAATATTCGTAAGATTGTCGTCAATGAGGAAGTGGGTGACACCGGGCGCTATAATTTCGGCCAGAAGTGTGTGTTCTGGGCGGCCATTATTTTCCTGGTGTTGCTGCTGGTAAGCGGCGTGGTTATCTGGCGCCCTTACTTCGCGCCAGCATTCCCGATTCCGGTGATCCGAATTGCCCTGATGGTGCATTCATTTGCCGCAGTCGCGTTAATTGTGGTTATTATGGTGCATATTTACGCCGCATTGTGGGTAAAAGGCACGATAACCGCAATGGTGGAAGGCTGGGTTACCAGCTCATGGGCAAAGAAACATCACCCGCGCTGGTACCGGGAAGTTCGCAAGACAACGGAAAAATCGACTGAATGAGTATTCGCATAATCCCGCAAGATGCGCTGGAGAAGAGCGATAAACGCACGGCGGAAGTGATTCCGCCGTTATTATTCCCCAGACTGAAAAATCTCTATAACCGCCGCGCAGAACGTCTGCGTGAGTTGGCCGAGAGTAACCCGCTGGGTGATTACCTGCGCTTCGCCGCGCTGATCGCCCATGCTCAGGAAGTGGTGCTGTACGACCATCCTTTGCAGATGGACCTGACGGCGCGCATTAAAGAAGCCGCTGAACAGGGTAAGCCGCCGCTGGACATTCACGTGCTGCCGCGCGATGCGCACTGGCACAAGCTGCTGCATTCACTGATTGCTGAGCTCAAACCCGAAATGAGCGGCCCGGCGCTGGCCGTGATCGAGAATCTGGAAAAAGCCTCTGCACAAGAACTGGAAGCGATGGCCAGCGCACTGTTTGCTGCCGACTTCGCCTCAGTAAGCAGCGATAAAGCGCCCTTTATCTGGGCCGCGCTGTCGCTCTATTGGTCGCAAATGGCGACGTTGATTCCGGGTAAAGCCCGCGCTGAATATGGCGAACAGCGCCAGTTCTGCCCGGTGTGTGGTTCAATGCCGGTCTCCAGCGTTGTGCACATTGGCACGACGCAGGGTCTGCGTTACCTGCACTGCAACCTGTGCGAAACCGAATGGCATGTGGTGCGCGTGAAATGCAGCAATTGCGAGCAAACCCGTGACTTACACTACTGGTCGCTGGATAACGAACAAGCGGCAATTAAAGCGGAAAGTTGTGGCGACTGCGGCACCTACCTGAAAATTCTCTATCAGGAAAAAGATCCAAACGTAGAGCCGGTCGCAGATGACCTGGCCTCGCTGGTGCTCGACGCTCGCATGGAGCAGGAAGGCTTTGCCCGCAGCTCCATCAACCCGTTCTTATTCCCTGGCGAAGGGGAATAAAACAGCATAACCCTTGCCACCTCCGGGCAAGGGTTGGCTGCGCCTCGCCCTCCTCCTGTACTTCGCTTCCCGTTGCCGTTGGCACTGATTGTTAAACACCGTCCATTCCCATTTCGCTAAAACCAGGCTATAAAACTGGATATTTATACAGATAAAAGGTTATCGGAATGGCACTGGAAAAGGGGATCGCCAGCCTGGTGAGCGACTTTATCGCCGCCGGTCGCCCGTCAGCGCGGGCAAAAAGTATTGATGAACGACGCGCAAGTTATATCGCCAGCACAGTACTTGCCGGAGAGACGGAAACGCGCGTACAGGTCGCAGATACGACGCTGGATGGCATAACGCTACGCGTCTTTTCTCCGCTGGATGCCAGCGAATCGCTGCCAGCTCTGATTTATTACCACGGCGGCTGCTTTATTAGCGGCGGTTTCGCCACTCACGATAATCAGCTTCGCCAACTGGCTTATTACAGCGGCTGTCGGGTCATTGCCGTTCAGTATCGCCTCGCTCCGGAGCATCCCTGGCCCGCAGCACATGACGACGCGCAAAAAGGGGCTGATGTTGTATGGAAAAATGCCGAAGCACTGAATATTAACCGGGAGAAAATCACTCTTGCTGGCGACAGTGCCGGTGGGCATCTGGCGCTGGTTACGGCCTTGCGGTTAAAGGCGGCGGGCAACTGGCTGCCTGCACAGTTGATCCTTATTTATCCGATGCTGGACGCTACCGCCTACTTTGATAGCTATACCTTTAATGGCATTGATTATGTGATAACCCGTGATGCCTTACTCTCAGGTTATGACATGTATCTTGGCGACACCGACCGCTTGCAAGCGGATGTCAGTCCTTTATGGCGCGATGATTTTAAGGGTCTGCCGCCGGTACATATCATCACTGCCGAATTTGATCCGTTATGTGATGAAGGCGAGGCGCTTTATAAACATATGACGGAACAGGGTGTCACCTGCACCGGGGTACGCTATCAGGGAGTCATTCACGGCTTCTTCCAGCTGGCAGGCATTAGCCAGGCGGCAAAAGATGTCATTAGAGATGTCGCCGCCCGCGTCGCCCGGGCATAACGCCACAACACAAGGAAAGAAGATGTCTGTTGTTACCCCGGTAGAAAAACAGTTTACCGCTTACAATGCGCACGATATTGACGCGTTTGCCGCATGCTTTAGTGAAGATTTTACCTCCTGGCGTATGCCATCAGACGAACCCGCTTTGCGAGGACGTGAAGCATTACGCCACTTTTACGCACAGCATCGCTTTAACAACCCAGCCTTACGCGCTGAGCTACTGTCACGCACCGTGATGGGCAATAAGGTCTTCGATCACGAAAAAATCTACGGCATGGGTGATGCTGTGATTGAAAATATGGCGGTTTATGAAGTGCAGGATGGGTGTATTAAAAACGCGTGGTTTTTCTTTGCCGGGTAATGCGACAAAAGGGCAAAGCGCCTGTTAACACAGGCGCAGTATGCGCTTACTCTTCTTCGTTGCCACCTTCAATATACGAACCGAAAGGTTTAGCAGGCAGCACAATGTAAATGCCTTCGAAAATCGCGCCCTGCTTATCGTCGCCAAACAGTTCGACCTGCAACTGGACACGGGCTTTACGGCCGCGCGCCAGCCTGTCGAGATCGCCGCTTAACGAGCCAAGATCGGCAATCGCACTGGGTTTGCCAGTTATCGGCGTACTGTAGCGAATGTGGGCATCGGCCAGGATAATGGTGCCACCGAGGTGGCGCTCACGCAGCATCAACCAGATAAGTCCCCATCCCGTTAGCGTTGCCAGCGAGAACAGACTACCGGCAAACAGCGTGTGATGCGGGTTCTGGTTACCGATTTCCGGCATAGTGGTGATAAATTTCTGCCCGGTGTACTGCTGAATACGCACCCCCATCTTTTCGCTCAGCGGGATATGCTCATACCAGGCTTGTTGCAACTGCCCACACCAGTCGCCGCGATGCAAAATATCATCCAGGGTGGCGACGGGCTTGATCATCAGAAAATGGCGCACCGGCGTGGTTTGTGGCGCGGTGATTTCACCTTCATTCACAAAACCCAGCTTTGCGAAAAACGCCACCGCATCTTCACGGGCGCTACAGGTTACACGCTTCACCCCTTCCTGACGGGCAACCGACTCCAGCGTCATCGCCATCAATGTGCCCAACCCTTTATCCTGCACGGATGGATGCACCGCCATAAAGCGAATCGAACCTTCGTTATCTGCATTGATATACAGCCGCCCGACGGCAACAAGGTTGCCTTCTTCATCCACAACCATCTGATGATGCGCCATCGCATCCCAGGCATCACGCTCAGAGCCTTTCGGCTGATGCAGCGGTTTGCGCAGCATCTCCCAGCGAAAGTGGTAATAATTCTCTAACTCTTCTTCTGTTTGCGGTACGCGAAGGTGATACATAGCTGTATTCTCTCTTGTTTCCCGGGGCCACGCCGCAAGCTGGCTCATACTTGCAACCAGAATGTTACGGGGCCGTCATTGACCAGTGAGACCTGCATGTCCGCAGCAAATCGTCCCGTTTGCGTTACCATCTGCTGGCTACGGCAACGTTCAACAAAGTAGTCGTAAAGCGCCTGCGCTTTTTCCGGTGCTGCGCCTCTGGAAAATCCCGGCCGCATGCCGCGTTCCGTCTCCGCCGCCAGCGTAAATTGCGACACCACCAGCACGCTTCCACCAGCCTGCTGGACATTGAGATTCATCTTCCCTTCTGCGTCGCCAAAAATGCGATACCCCAGCACACGCTCGCACAGGCGGTTCGCTTTTTGTTCATCGTCATCCTTTTCGACCCCTAACAACACCAAAAGTCCCGGGCCGATTTCACCCGTCACTTCACCCGCCACGCTAACGCTCGCACGGGAAACGCGTTGAATTAATGCAATCATGGTTGGTTTGCTTCTTCTTGTTGTGCTGCTTTTTTGAGTTTTCGGTATTCACCGAGAGTGACAGTTATTTCAGCGCCAAGCAAGACGATACACCAGGTCCAGTAGACCCAGAGGAACAAAATGGGGATGACAGCCAGCACGCCATAAATGAGCTGGTAAGAGGGAAACATGGCAATGTACAAGGCAAAGCATTTTTTCCCCAATTCAAACAATACCGCCGCGACAAACGCCCCGACAATCGCATCACGATTTGGTACCCGGGTGGTTGGCACAATGCTGTACAGCAGCCAAAAAGAGAGCCACGACAAAACCAGCGGGAAAATGCGCAACACGTTATCAATGACGCTGTTTAATTCACTGGCCCAGCGCAGCGACAACAGATAAGAGCTGATCGCCAGGCTGGCCCCCGCCAATAGCGGCCCAAGTGTCAGAATCATCCAGTACACCGCAAACGAATACACATGCGGGCGCACACGCGTACTGCGCCAGATTGCGTTCAGCGCGCTGTCTATGGAGTACATCAGCAGTAGCGAAGTAATAACCAGCCCACAGGCACCCACAGCAGTCATCTTGCTGGAGTTAGCAACAAACTGCTCAATGTAGTTCTGAATCACATCCCCGGTGGTAGGAATGAAATTGGCAAAGATAAAGTGGCGCAGCTGAAGGCTAACATCTGAAAACATTGGAAATGCAGCAAACAACGCAAAGACAACAGCAATAAAAGGCACCAGCGAGAGCAAGGAGACATAGGCGAGATTCCCCGCCAACGTCGTCATATGGTCTTCATCAATTCGCTGCCAGAGCAACTTCAACCATGACCACAGCGGGCGTGTATGATGCTTCGCCTTATGCCGGGCATTTCTCAACATAGCTGCTTCGCAAAATAGTCGGGGATCGTCGCTTTACCGGTGACAAGAATACTGGTTATCCCGAGTTGATTCGCACCGGCAATATTGTCGCTATTGTCATCGAAAAAAACGGCATCGTCGGCAGAAAAACCTTCAAGCGCCAAAACCTGCTGGTAAATACGCGCTTCCGGTTTGCGCATTCCCATATCCTGGGAGAGATAGATATGATCCGCCGCTGCACGAATTTCCGGGTATTGTTCCGGCCAGTAGGTGGTGTGCAGACGATTAGTGTTGGACAGCACCACAACCCGATGCCCCTGCGCGCGCAGTTTATGCATGATTTCAATCACCTCCGGGCGCAAAGCTACAAACACCGCCTGCCAGCCGGTAGAGAACTGCTCGTAGCTCAAAGGAAGCGCCATCTCTTCACACATCGCTTTGGCGAAATCCTCATCACTGATCTCCCCACGCTCATGCTGATGAAACGTCTCGCCCATGTTAAAGCTCTGCTTTAACGTTGCCAGCGGTACGCGGCTGAAATCGCTCCAGGCACCTAATACCCGGTTAAAGTCGATATCGACAATCACATTACCTAAATCAAAGATATAGAGCATTTCTCTCTCCTTGCCAGCCGTGGAGAATTAACTGTAGCGGGAAAGGCCAGCTTTGACTATGCGCATAGTCGGACACTCAGCATATCTTCATCGTTACGTTTTTCGACAGTACAAAGAAGGCACATTTGAGGTAGAAAAAAGGTACGCCCCTTCATATTCCTCAATTATCAGGCTCAACGATCGTTCAGGCGTCCGGTAAAAGCCCGGCAAGGTATCTTTTATATCTGCCTCATCTGCCGTATCGGCGAACGTCTTCACAATCCGATCATTGCTTAACACGCGCGAACGCAGTTGTTGGCTGTAATGGAAATAGATACTCCGGTTAACCTCCGAAACGTGCTGGCCAAAGAGCTTACCGGTCATTACGGCCATACCTTTACCATGACTCATGCGAAAAGAGAGCGTTCCAACAAATCGGTTTTGGCCGATATGCCATTCAGCTGTTCCCACGCACTGCAAAGGCGGTGCGGTGAGATGAGAATACAAGAGCACACCGCTGGTTATGACGGCGGTTAATAGCGCAACAGACAGTATCATCATGCTGAGATTTTTTTTCATTGCTCACGCGTCCAAAAATAATGTGAGGAACAAAAAGCCGTCTTATCTACTCGCGCATCTTTATCGCAGGCAAACGCCACAATACGATCGGCCTGACTGTAACCCGTTAAAAACAGGTAATCGTTATTTGCGCATAACCCTGTATTTTTATTAAGTAAATTAGTGTAGTACTCCGTAGTACGCTCATTCGCGGCGTAAAATATTCGACAGTCATTGCCTGAAGATGGGGTTGTGTTAAGAGTAAGATAATCCTTAAAAGGCATTGGCAAGTGGGCGTTATAAAGCATCCAGCCATTTATTATGCTGAGCAGGACCAGTATCACCACACTGGCGATAAGCCAACGTGGATAGTTTTTTTTCGCGCTGATTACCGGTACCGGTTCGCTTATTTGCACGACCGGTTGCGGAACTGTGTGTATTGCTACGGTTTGTGGCGTATTGAGCACTTCAACGCTTACAGTATTTGAAAGGGTGAGTCCGCGTCGCGAAATGGTTTTGACCACATCACGAGGCAAACCAGCTACCTCCAGCGCATTACGCAGAGTAAGGATTGCCTGATAAAACGCATTAGGCGTAGTGACATCGTTTCTGTCTCCCCATCCAACCTTCATCAAATCATTTTGAGAAATCACTTCTCCAGGATGCGTTATTAGATAGAGGAAACAGAGGCTGGCCGGTAACTGCAAATGAAGAGTTCGTCCAGTCAAGCGATTCGTCAGGCTTTTACTGTCAGGGTTAAACTCCACTAAATTATTAATGAGATACAATTTTTCCTTTCCTCGGCAGGGCTACCGTTTAACAATTTATCCTAAAACGGTGCAGATTAATTTTAGCAAAAAATAAAAATAATTCACCACAACTATAGGTTTAACAAACTAAGAAACTCACCAAAACCCATAAAATACAAAGAGTTAAAAATTAATTTCTTAGATGAAAATTAAAAATATTTAATAAGACTAATTGATTAAAAGATAACATCATTTGAATTTATATTTGCTTCAGAAAAACACATAACGTGAAAAGGAGCAAGTATTAACTGAACAGATGAAAATTTTGACGTGAGTAGATACATCTTGTGATTAGAGATTGAGGTTTAAGACGATTCAAAAGCTTATATCCTGAACCAGCCACAAAATTTATATATTTAATTTAAAAACCCACATATCAATACAAATGCGGTGGGTGTCTTATTCCCTGCGGGGAGGTAAATATGTCACATTCAACAAAATATTCGCCGATAGCAATCGCTATTTCTGCGGCTCTGGCATCAATATTCATTCCAGTCCACGCAGCGTATTTAAATTTCAATGACTTGCCTGCAACAGGACTGGTGTCTGATTTACCAGCTGAGATCCAGGCGCTTATTCCATCCGGCGCAAGTGCAAATTACAGTAAAAACACCAGCGATCCTAACTATGTATATCA
This sequence comes from Kosakonia oryzendophytica, assembly GCF_900094925.1. Classification (GTDB taxonomy): domain Bacteria; phylum Pseudomonadota; class Gammaproteobacteria; order Enterobacterales; family Enterobacteriaceae; genus Kosakonia; species Kosakonia oryzendophytica. Next base: position 117,348 of record NZ_FMAY01000013.1, read on the forward strand.
ATGGAACACTGGCAGCATCCCAATTTATGGTAACGGTATTACGCTGAATGGCCCCGGTGCCGAAGCATTTGAACATACCGTGACTGTTATTCAGAACTCGGCGACTGGCAGCCCGGGCGTCATATTTGGCGATGACTTAACGATTTATACGCAATCCAAAGTTGCGGCAAATAACGGTAAAGACGTTGATGGGATCCGTACACACGGTACCAATACACCTGATAATCCGGTATTTGTAATAACGGGCGATCGCACCAAAATTTACGTTAACGGAGACAGTGGCGACGGGATTAATGCAGGTTACAGCTCTTTTAGTCAGGGTTATCTTGGTTCCGCTAACATCTACATTGGCAACGATGCGTATATTGAAACCACCGGTAACACCGGGCGCGGCGTTACCGCTTATGCCATCAAGGACGCCACCGCGGCAAAAAATAATATTATCCTTGGCGATCGCGCACATATCGTTACCCGCGGCAACTATGCAGAAGGTATTCGCGCATACCAAAGCGGTTCTTATATACGCCTCGGACAGGATGCAGTAATTGAAACGTACGGTAAATTGGCTTATGGCGCTTACGCAGGAGCCTCATCGAAGATTGAATTGGGCAAAAATGCCGATATCACCACCAATCTGGATGGCGCAAACGCGATTTATGCCAACGTCTCTTCAACGATCTCTTTAGCGGAAGGCGCTTCCATAACAACCAACGGTTTTGGCGCTTATGGGGTGTACGCCATCAATTCAATCGTCAATTTAGCGGAAGGCGCTTCCATAACAACCAACGGTGTTGACGCTTATGGGGTGTACGCCACCAATTCAATCGTCAATCTCGGCGATAACGCATCCGTCACCATTAATAATAACAGCGGCACCGCATCCTCCGGTTTGCATGCGTTGTCGAAGGGGAAAATCAATCTGGCAGGCGGTGCAACCATTACCATGGCCGGAGACAAAGCCAGCAATAACTATGCAATGTCGACCGTCAGCGGTGGGGTGATCGATGCTTCAACCGGCGGAAGATTCACCATTGATGGCGATATTTCCTCATCCGGCGATAACAGCGCCATTCTGCTTTCCATGCGAGACAATTCATTATGGGATGGCGCATCCTATATTACCGGTGCAGCAACAACAGCGCTCACCATGAGCAATGCCGTCTGGAATATGACCGACAGCTCGACACTGACCAATCTGACACTGGATTCAGGTGCGGTGGTGAATGTTCTGCATGATAACGACGGGTTATGGAAGACGCTGACGGTGAACGGTGATTACACCGGTAACGGTGGTACGCTCGCCTTTAATACCGTGCTGGCTGATGACGCCTCTGAAACAGACAAAATGATTGTCAAAGGGAATACCGCTGGTAACACCTTTGTCGCCATTAATAACATTGGCGGGACAGGGGCACAAACGGTTGAAGGTATCGAAATTATCGAAGTCGAGGGAAACTCCGCCGGTACCTTTGAAAAAGCAGGCCGTATCGTCGCCGGGGGCTACGACTATAACGTGGTGCAGAAAGCCAACAACTGGTACCTGACCAGCAAGGTCGAAGATGTGGAACCAGAGCCTGATCCGGTCGACCCCGGGCGCCCTATTGCACCACCGTCGATTGACCCGGTTTCACCGGCTGGTGAGCATCAGTATCGCCCTGAATTTGGTAGTTATCTGGCCAACAACTATGCGGCAAATACACTGTTCATGACTCGTCTGCATGATCGCCTGGGTGAAACACAGTACACCGATATTCTCACTGGCGAGAAGAAAGTCACCAGTCTGTGGCTGCGTAATGTTGGTGGTCATACCCGTTTCAAAGACGGCAGTGGTCAGTTAAAAACCAGCGGCAACCGCTATGTTATGCAACTGGGGGGCGATCTGGCGCAGTGGAGTACTGACGGTCTTGACCGCTGGCATGTGGGTGCAATGGCGGGCTATGCCAACAGTAATAACACCACAAAATCGAACCTTACCGGCTACCACTCCAGCGGGAAAACCTCGGGTTACAGCGTAGGGTTGTACGGTACCTGGTATGCAAATGAAGCGGACAAAACAGGTGCCTATGTTGATAGCTGGGCACTCTACAACTGGTTTGATAACGACGTAACAGGCCAGGAACAAGCGACGGAAAAATATAAGTCCAAGGGCATCACCGCGTCGGTTGAAGCAGGTTACAGCGTTAAAGTCGGCGAAAATGAACAGCGCAGTTTCTGGATCCAACCCAAAGCCCAGCTGGTCTGGATGGGGGTTAAAGCCGATGCTCATCGCGAGCAGAACGGCACACAAGTGAAAGACGAAAGCAGTGGCAATCTGATGACCCGCCTTGGCGTGAAAGCCTACCTCAGCGATCGTAACCCGGTTGACGCAGGTAAAGACCGCCAGTTGCAGCCATTTGTTGAAGCTAACTGGATCCACAACACGCAGACCACACGAGTGAAAATGGATGATGTAAGCAACAGCATGAGCGGTACGAATAATATCGCTGAACTGAAAGCAGGCGTGGAAGGCCGGGTTACACCAAACCTGACACTGTGGGGCAACGTTGCTCAGCAGGTAGGGACCAAAGGCTACAGTGACACACAAGGTATGCTGGGCGTGAAATACAGCTTCTGACAAACATACCGCCATAAAAAAAGCCGCTGATTCAGCGGCTTTTTCATTACTGGCAAGAAGAAGTATTACTCTTCTTTCGCACCGCGCATGGCGCGTTTACGGTCGTTCTCAGTCAGGTAGCGTTTACGGATACGAATAGACTGCGGCGTTACCTCTACCAGTTCGTCGTCGTCAATAAACTCCAGCGCCTGCTCAAGGGTCATCTTAACCGGCGGAACCAGAACCGTTGCTTCGTCAGTACCTGACGCACGCATGTTGGTCAGTTTTTTACCGGTCAGGCAGTTAACGGTCAGGTCGTTAGAACGACTGTGAATACCGATAATCTGGCCTTCGTAAACTTCAGCACCGTGGCCCAGGAACAGCTTACCGCGATCCTGCAGACCGAACAGAGCAAACGCAACCGCTTTACCCTGACCATTGGAGATCAGTACGCCGTTGTTACGCTGACCCACTTCACCCGGACGAACGTCATCGTAATGGCTGAAGGTGGAATACAGCAGACCAGTACCGGAAGTCATGGTCATGAACTCAGAACGGAAGCCAATCAGACCACGGCTTGGGATCACGTAGTCGAGACGTACGCGACCTTTACCGTCCGGATTCATGTTTTTCAGGTCGCCTTTACGCTCACCGAGCGCCTGCATCACAGAACCCTGGTGTTGCTCTTCAACGTCCAGCGTAACGTTTTCGAACGGCTCTTGTTTACGGCCATCGATTTCACGGAAGATAACTTTCGGACGGGAAACCGCCATTTCGAAACCTTCACGACGCATGTTCTCGATAAGCACGGACAGGTGCAGCTCACCACGGCCGGATACACGGAACGCATCCGCATCTTCGGTTTCTTCCACACGCAGCGCAACGTTGTGCACCAGCTCTTTGTTCAGACGGTCGAGGATCTGACGTGAAGTCACGTACTTACCTTCTTTACCACAGAACGGAGAGGTGTTGACGTTGAAGAACATGGTCACAGTCGGTTCATCAACAGACAGTGCCGGCAGCGCTTCTACATTTTGCGGATCGCAGATGGTGTCAGAGATGTTCAGCTCGCCCAGACCGGTGATCGCAATGATATCGCCCGCTTCTGCGACTTCGCTATCAATACGCTCCAGCCCCAGGTGAGTCAGGACTTTACCGACTTTACCGTTACGGGTTTTGCCTTCGCTATCAATGATAGTGACCTGCTGGTTCGGTTTCACTTTACCGCGCTTGATACGACCAATGCCGATTACACCAACGTAGTTGTTGTAATCCAGCTGAGAGATTTGCATCTGCAGGGTGCCGTCCAGATCAACGTTCGGCGCCGGTACATGGTCAACAATCGCCTGGTACAGCGGGGTCATGTCTTCAGCCATGTCTTCGTGGTCCATGCCCGCGATACCGTTCAGCGCAGAAGCGTAAACGATCGGGAAGTCCAGCTGCTCGTCGGTCGCATCCAGGTTAACGAACAGGTCAAAGACCTGGTCAACAACCCAGTCAGGACGCGCGCCAGGGCGGTCAACTTTGTTGATTACCACAATCGGTTTCAGGCCATGGGCAAATGCTTTTTTGGTCACGAAGCGCGTTTGCGGCATCGGGCCGTCAAATGCGTCAACCACCAGCAGCACGGAATCAACCATGGACATAACACGCTCAACTTCACCACCGAAGTCGGCGTGCCCTGGGGTATCAACGATGTTGATACGGTAATCATTCCATTTGATAGCGGTGTTTTTCGCGAGGATAGTAATCCCACGCTCTTTCTCCAAATCGTTGGAGTCCATCACACGCTCTTGTGTTTCAGCACGTTCGTCGAACGTACCGGATTGCTGCAGCAGCTTGTCAACCAGGGTCGTTTTACCGTGGTCAACGTGAGCAATGATGGCGATGTTACGCAGATTTTCGATCACAACTTTGCCTCAGGCATTAGAAATAGCGCGTTATTGTACACGTATTAATCGAAGGACTAAACAGGATCACAAACATCCTCCGCAAACAAGTATTGCAGAGTTGCTTTGTGATCGCTTTCACGGAGCGTTAAAAGGGGCATTTAACGAAAATTGCACCAATATAGTGCCCAATATTCACATAGAAGCACTATATTGGTGCAGCTTAACCATCATGGTGCAGCCCTTTTGCACGATACCGTGCATGATAACGCCTTTTTAGGGGCATTTAAAAGTTGGCATAGATTTCGCTTTAACTATTTTACGGCAACAACGCCAGGTTTACGTAGTATTTGAAGACCTCGTTACCACGACGACAATGACAAATCCGGGAGAGTTTAAGTATGTCCGCTGAACACGTTTTGACGATGCTGAATGAGCACGAAGTGAAGTTTGTTGATCTGCGCTTCACAGATACCAAAGGTAAAGAACAGCACGTCACTATCCCAGCCCATCAGGTCAATGCCGACTTCTTCGAAGAAGGTAAAATGTTTGATGGTTCTTCGATTGGTGGCTGGAAAGGCATCAACGAATCCGACATGGTGCTGATGCCGGACGCGACTACCGCTGTCATTGACCCGTTCTACGAAGAACCTACACTGATCATCCGTTGCGATATTCTGGAACCTGGCACCATGCAGGGTTACGACCGTGACCCGCGCTCCATCGCAAAACGTGCTGAAGAGTACCTGCGCGCTACCGGCATTGCAGACACCGTTCTGTTCGGGCCAGAGCCGGAATTCTTCCTGTTTGACGACGTTCGCTTCGGCAGCTCAATTTCTGGCTCCAGCGTCGCTATCGACGATATCGAAGGCGCATGGAACTCCTCTACCAAATACGAAGGTGGTAACAAAGGTCACCGTCCGGCAGTGAAAGGCGGTTATTTCCCGGTTCCACCGGTTGACTCTGCTCAGGACCTGCGTTCCACCATGTGTCTGGTGATGGAAGAAATGGGCCTGGTTGTTGAAGCTCACCACCACGAAGTGGCAACAGCAGGTCAGAACGAAGTGGCAACCCGCTTCAACACCATGACCAAAAAAGCGGACGAAATTCAGATCTACAAATACGTTGTGCACAACGTTGCGCACCGTTTCGGTAAAACCGCAACCTTTATGCCGAAACCGATGTTCGGTGATAACGGCTCCGGCATGCACTGCCATATGTCCCTGTCCAAGAACGGTACTAACCTGTTCTCTGGCGACAAATATGCAGGCCTGTCTGAAACAGCGCTGTACTACATTGGCGGCGTAATCAAACACGCGAAAGCCATCAACGCCCTGTCTAACCCAACCACCAACTCCTACAAACGTCTGGTCCCGGGTTACGAAGCGCCGGTAATGCTGGCTTACTCTGCCCGTAACCGTTCTGCTTCTATCCGTATCCCGGTGGTTGCTTCCCCGAAAGCACGTCGCATTGAAGTGCGTTTCCCGGATCCGGCAGCGAACCCGTACCTGTGCTTCGCAGCACTGCTGATGGCGGGTCTGGATGGGATTAAAAACAAAATCCATCCGGGCGAAGCCATGGACAAAAACCTGTACGATCTGCCGGCTGAAGAAGCGAAAGAAATCCCGCAGGTTGCAGGCTCTCTGGAAGAAGCACTCAACGCACTGAGCGCTGACCGCGAGTTCCTGACTGCTGGCGGCGTGTTCACTGACGACGCGATCGATGCTTACATCGCTCTGCGTACCGAAGAAAACGACCGCGTTCGCATGACGCCGCACCCGGTAGAGTTCGAACTGTACTACAGCGTTTAATAAATTTAATACTCAGCGGACTTCTTGTCGTAGTAAGGCGGCAACTGAGCGAATCCTCGGGAGCATAGATAACTATGTGACCGGGGTGAGCGAAGGCAGCCAACGCAGTTACGGCGAGAAAGACGCCAGAGGATTTGTTGCCGTGGAACTTTTTAGCCCATCCCAGGATGGGCTTTTTTCTCCACCAACAACCTGATCTATCGCGCTTTTTACCGATAAAAAGCTATACTGCACTAAATTAGTGCAACTTTCCGGGAGACTGCTGAATGGCAAGTGGCGTGCTGCCCGATGCTGGGCAGATCCTCAATTCTTTAATCAACAGCATCTTGCTGGTTGATGATGAACTGGCAGTGCATTACGCGAATCCGGCTGCGCAACAATTACTGGCGCAGAGTTCACGTAAGTTATTTGGCACACCTCTACCTGAATTACTGAGCTACTTTTCACTGAACATCGATCTGATGCGGGAAAGTCTGCACGCCGGACAGGGGTTTACCGATAACGAAGTAACACTCGTCATTGACGGGCGTTCACACATACTTTCACTGACGGCGCAACGTTTGCCGGAGGGTTTGATCCTGCTGGAAATGGCGCCAATGGATAACCAGCGACGTCTGAGTCAGGAGCAGCTCCAGCACGCCCAACAAGTCGCCGCGCGCGACCTGGTGCGTGGACTGGCCCATGAAATCAAAAACCCACTGGGTGGACTACGTGGCGCCGCGCAGTTGCTGAGTAAAGCACTGCCCGACCCGGCATTGCTGGAATATACCAAAGTGATCATTGAGCAGGCCGACCGCCTGCGCAACCTGGTGGATCGTCTGCTTGGCCCGCAGCAGCCTGGAATGCATGTGACCGAAAGCATTCATAAGGTTGCCGAACGTGTGGTGAATTTAGTGTCGATGGAGTTGCCGGATAACGTCACGCTGGTCCGCGATTACGATCCCAGCCTGCCGGAACTGGCTCACGATCCCGACCAAATCGAGCAAGTTTTACTGAATATTGTCCGCAATGCGTTGCAAGCGCTGGGACCGGAAGGCGGCGAGATCATTTTACGTACCCGCACCGCTTTCCAGCTAACGCTGCACGGTGTGCGCTATCGCCTGGCGGCGAGAATAGATGTGGAAGATAACGGTCCGGGTATTCCTTCGCATCTCCAGGATACCCTGTTCTATCCAATGGTGAGCGGGCGTGAAGGCGGCACCGGGCTTGGGTTATCTATCGCACGCAATTTGATCGATCAACATTCTGGCAAAATTGAATTTACCAGTTGGCCAGGACATACCGAATTTTCGGTTTACCTGCCTATTCGGAAGTAGAGGTGTTTATGCAACGAGGGATAGTCTGGATCGTTGATGACGATAGCTCCATCCGTTGGGTGCTTGAACGCGCGCTCACCGGGGCAGGCTTGAGTTGTACAACATTTGAAAGTGCCAATGAAGTGCTAGATGCGCTAACCACCAAAACCCCTGATGTACTGCTTTCGGATATTCGTATGCCAGGGATGGATGGACTTGCGTTACTGAAACAGATAAAACAGCGCCATCCGATGCTTCCGGTCATCATTATGACCGCACATTCCGATCTGGATGCCGCCGTTAGCGCCTATCAACAAGGGGCGTTTGATTATCTGCCCAAGCCATTTGATATTGATGAAGCGGTTGCGCTGGTCGAGCGTGCAATCAGCCATTATCAGGAACAGCAGCAACCGCGTAATGTACAGGCCAGCGGCCCGACAACTGACATCATCGGCGAAGCCCCGGCAATGCAGGATGTGTTCCGCATTATAGGTCGCCTGTCGCGCTCGTCCATCAGCGTGCTGATTAATGGTGAATCCGGTACTGGTAAAGAGCTGGTCGCACATGCGCTGCATCGCCATAGCCCACGGGTTAAGGCGCCGTTTATTGCGCTAAATATGGCCGCCATCCCAAAAGATTTGATCGAGTCTGAACTGTTTGGTCACGAGAAAGGGGCCTTTACCGGCGCGAATACTGTGCGTCAGGGCCGTTTTGAACAGGCCGACGGGGGGACGCTGTTTCTCGACGAAATCGGCGATATGCCGTTGGATGTGCAGACCCGTTTGCTGCGTGTACTGGCTGATGGCCAGTTCTATCGCGTGGGCGGTTACGCACCGGTAAAAGTCGATGTACGCATTATCGCAGCCACGCACCAGAACCTTGAGCTGCGGGTTCAGGAAGGGAAATTCCGTGAGGACTTATTCCATCGTCTGAACGTTATTCGCGTGCACCTGCCACCGCTGCGCGAACGTCGGGAAGATATCCCTCGCCTTGCGCGGCACTTTTTGCAGGTTGCAGCCCGTGAGCTGGGGGTGGAAACCAAGCAACTCCACCCTGAAACAGAAGCGGCGTTAACGCGTCTGCCCTGGGGCGGGAACGTGCGTCAGCTCGAAAATACCTGCCGCTGGCTGACGGTAATGGCTGCAGGTCAGGAAGTCCTGATTCAGGATCTCCCTGCTGAGCTTTTCGAAACGACCGCGCCGGATAATCCATCACAGAGTCTGCCGGACAGCTGGGCGACCCTGCTGGCGCAATGGGCGGATCGCGCGTTGCGTTCCGGTCATCAAAATCTGCTCTCTGAAGCGCAACCAGAGATGGAGCGGACGCTGCTGACCACCGCACTGCGGCATACACAAGGGCATAAACAGGAAGCGGCGCGCTTGCTCGGCTGGGGCCGCAATACCCTGACGCGTAAGCTGAAAGAGCTGGGAATGGAGTAGACGGCAGTAGAAATGTAAAGATTGAATTGCCAGTGCAAATTGCTGCAATTTCACACTTTACTGTTACTCGCAGTTAAGTATGATCTTGCCCGTTCACGGGGGAGTTCATCATGCTGGAATCATTCATCAATATGGTTACGACAGGCGTCGAAGCTGGCGCGTCTGCAAGCCATACACCGCAAACAGCCATCGCGGCTGTGCTTTGCGCCGCGTTGGTTGGGCTGTTTAGCTAACCTTACTGACGGCACTGCGCTTATCAGGCCTACGCACCATGTTGTAGGCCTGATAGCACGCTCGCTAAATCACCCGAGAGAATTGCTGCAACCGCGCTTTCTGGCGCAGATAGGCGTCGAAGCACATGCAAATATTGCGGATCAGCAAACGCCCTTTCGCCGTGACCTGTAACCCTGCGTCATCAACCACCACCAGCCCGTCGTCCGCCAGCGGCGCTAACAAGCGCAAGTCCTCGGCAAAATAGTCGCGAAAATCGATACCCCAGACGTTTTCCACCGCACCGAACGCCAGACGGAAATTGCAGATCAGCATTTTGATCACGTCACGGCGAATACAGTCATCACGGGTCAGCGCAATCCCCCGCCATAGCGCGTTACCGCGTTCGTCTACTTGCTGATAATAATGTTTCAGCTCTTTCTGGTTTTGCGCGTAGCTGTCGCCAATCATGCTGATGGCAGAAACGCCCAGTCCCAGCAGATCGCTATCACCCTGGGTGGTGTAACCCTGGAAATTACGGTGCAACACTCCGTTACGCTGTGCCACGGCCAGCTCGTCATCCGGGCGGGCAAAATGATCCATACCGATAAACTGATAACCCGATGTGGTGAGCGAGGTGATGGTTTGCTGCAAAATATCCAGCTTCTGTTGTGCGGAAGGCAAATCGGCATCTTTGATTTTGCGTTGCGCGGCGAACAGCGTCGGCAAATGCGCATAGTTGAACACGCTGAGACGATCCGGGCTCAGCGCCGCCACGCGTTGTAGCGTAAAGGCAAAGCTTTCCGGCGTCTGTTTTGGCAGTCCATAAATCAGATCGATATTGGTCGAAGTAAAACCGATTTTCCGGGCATGATTAAGCAGCGCGAAGATAAAATCTTCATCCTGCTCGCGGTTAACCAGACGCTGAACTTCTTTATTAAAGTCCTGCACCCCCATGCTCAGGCGATTAAAGCCTTCGCTGCGCAGATGATCGAGAACATCCAACTCAATTTCACGGGGATCCACTTCGATCGAGATTTCCGCGTCATCGTTAAAAGCAAAATGCCCTCGCAGGAGCCCCATCAGGCGGGTAATTTGCGCTTTATTCAGGTAAGTTGGCGTACCGCCGCCCCAGTGCAACTGGCTGACGTGGCGGCCTTTAAACAGCGGCGCACGATGAACGATCTCGTGTTCCAGCGCATCCAGGTATTGATCGGCTTTATGCTGCTGCCGGGTAACAATCTTATTGCAGCCGCAGAAATAGCACAGCTTGTGACAAAACGGGATATGAACGTACAGCGATAGCGGACGTTCCGGATAACGCGCAACAGCACGCTGAAAATCCTCTTCGCCGTAAGCGTCGGAAAACTCCAGCGCGGTAGGGTATGAAGTGTAACGCGGCCCGGAATAGTTATATTTCTGGATGAGGGCCAGGTCCCAGTCGATCACATGCTCTGACATTGCTTACTCCTTCCGATGACGCCGCTGGCGGGTCCGGCGGCCCGGCCTGACCTCGTTGCGGGTCATAAGCCGGTTGCGCAGCCACACTTTGCGCCGCGACAACCGCTGTAGTTTAACGAATAACCACACCAGATAACATATAACCGGAAGGGTTATAAGCAGGACGGGAAGGCCCATAGAAAAGGATTAATTGCCGCCTTTCAGCAGACGCATCATATCTTCCTTGCGCTCTTCTTCTTCCTCATCTTCATCATCATCGTAAGAGAGGCCCAGTTTCTGCATCAACTCATCAATACGATCCAGTTTGGCATCCACCCACGCCTGGTCTTCAGCGCTCAGGGTTTCGCCCTCTTCCAGACGTTCCAGTAGCGCATCCAGGCGCTCATCCGTTTCCAGCATCTCCAACTCATCCTGCGGTGAAAGCATAGGTTTCTCGCTCTTAGGTTTGTGGTGCTTTTTAACCTGGGGTTCGGTAACGCCCAGTGGGATCGGTTTTTTGCTGCCAATGCGCGGATCTTTTTGCGGTTTACCCTTGCCGGAGCCGGAAGACTCAGCACCACCGTTCGCGCGGCTGCCGGAAGCATTACCGCGATGCTTTTTGTCACGTTTGCGATCGCGGCCTTCCTGATTTAATTCTTCACGTGTTTTACGGCGTACTTTGCTGCGTGGTTGGGCGGACGGTTTTTTCATGATGGTCGTCTTAAGTCGTTTTCTTCAGTATAGAATTGCGGCGGAATCTAGCAGAAAGCAAGCAAAGAAAAAAGGCGACAGTGCAAACTGTCGCCTTTTTTCTTGACCCTTAACCCATAATGGGTTCTACATTCCGTGTGCGCTATCAACCAGCCCTGTTTTTCCGTTAGCGTCGAACATTCCCTGTTGGGGTTCCTTTTTCCTTGTAAACGTCTCCAGACGTTTTGTCCTGTCTTCGCCTCCTGGCGCTCCTGACCCCTCACTCCTTGAGTCATCCTTCCTTCTATAGCCTCCTGGCCTGCGAGTTACTTTACCCTTCTGAGCGAAACTGACAAGCAGTTAGATGCCTCGATCCGATAAATTAGGAAAATTCTTTAAAACCAACTCGTTGATTTAACATAGTTTACCGGTTTCGGTTGCCTGCAACTTCTCTGAAATTTCGCATAGCAGGAATAGCCAATTTCTTACAACGTTTGAGACAAGGACTCACAAGTGAGTTTCTGACGAGAAAAACAGCCTTTTGCGGTAGTTCAGGTATAATCGCCGCATGCTTTCTGATGGAGACGACCATTTTGACTAACTGGAATTACCAACAGACGCACTTTGTTACCAGTGCGCCTGATATTCGCCACTTACCCGCCGACACCGGCATCGAAGTGGCTTTTGCTGGCCGCTCCAACGCAGGAAAATCGAGTGCGCTTAACACGCTGACAAACCAGAGAAACCTGGCTCGCACGTCAAAGACGCCTGGCCGTACGCAGCTTATCAACCTGTTTGAGGTCGCCGATGGCAAACGCCTGGTCGACCTGCCGGGGTATGGCTATGCAGAAGTGCCGGAAGAGATGAAAATCAAATGGCAGCGCGCACTCGGAGAGTATCTGGAAAAACGCCAGTGCTTGCAGGGTCTGGTGGTGTTAATGGATATTCGCCATCCGTTAAAAGATCTTGATCAGCAGATGATCCAGTGGGCCGTAGATAGCAATCTCCAGGTGCTGGTGCTGCTCACTAAAGCGGACAAACTTGCCAGCGGCGCGCGCAAAGCGCAGCTCAATATGGTGCGTGAAGCAGTGCTCGCTTTCCAGGGAGATGTTCAGGTTGAAGCGTTCTCTTCACTGAAAAAACAGGGCGTGGATAAATTGCGTGAAAAGCTGGATACCTGGTTTAGCTCGCTGCCGCCGGTTGAAGAAAGCAAGGAGTAATTCCTTCCATCCACGCGGCACCCGCCGCGTTTTCCTTTATTTTGCACAATAAAAAACGCCCCAGTCATTACTGACTGGGGCGGCTAAATATTCAGCCAAATCCGATTACGTGAAGTAAAAGGTCTGAAAGATAGAACATCTTACCTCTGTACCCTACGCGAATAACTCTACTCCCTTTTTGGATCCGGAAAAAGCATTTTTTGTAATTTCTTTTCAATATTTACATAGGGAATTCTAATGATCATCACAAAACCCCCGGTCATTTGTTGCTTACTTACAAAAAAGAAGCTTATCCACCGCGGACTTAGTGCGCTTGATCCCAGTTTTGGCCACTCCCGACTTCCACCAGCAACGGCACATCAAGCGTGGTACTACTCTCCATTAGTTCATGGATCTTTTTCGACACCGCTTCAAGATCGTCTTTGTGCACCTCAAACACCAGTTCATCGTGAACCTGCATGATCATACGAACGCGCGGTTTTTCACTTTGCAGCCATGCGTCTACCGCGATCATCGCGCGTTTAATAATGTCCGCCGCCGTACCCTGCATCGGCGCGTTGATTGCCGCGCGTTCCGCACCAGCACGCCTTGCCGCATTGCTGGATTTGATGTCCGGCAAGTACAGACGACGCCCTTCGAGGGTTTCAACATAACCGCGATCTTTCGCCTGCGCACGCGTGCGTTCCATATAGTCCAGCACACCCGGATAGCGCTCAAAGTAGAGATCCATATACTTTTGCGACTCTTTGCGCGGGATATTGAGCTGACGTGATAACCCAAACGCGCTCATTCCGTAGATCAGACCAAAGTTAATGGCCTTGGCGCTACGACGCTGCTCATTACTGACGCTTTCGAGTGGCAGACCAAACACTTCCGCTGCCGTCGCGCGGTGAATATCTTTCCCTTCGGCAAATGCCGATAGCAGGCCCTTATCGCGCGACAGGTGAGCCATAATGCGCAGTTCAATTTGCGAGTAGTCCGCAGAGACAATCACATGATCCTTCGGCGCAATAAACGCCTGGCGAATGCGGCGGCCCTCATCGTTACGCACCGGAATATTTTGCAGGTTCGGATCGGTTGAGGAGAGACGCCCTGTCGCCGTTACCGCCTGATGATACGACGTATGTACGCGCCCGGTTTTCGGGTTAATCATCTGCGGTAATTTGTCGGTGTAAGTTGATTTGAGTTTCGCCAACCCACGGTACTCCAGGATCACTTTCGGCAGCGGGTAGTCAAGCGCCAGCTCTTCCAGCACCTCTTCTGACGTAGACGGTGCGCCGCCCGGCGTTTTCTTCAGCGGTTTAATACCCTGTTTTTCAAAAAGAATAGTTTGTAATTGCTTCGTGGACGAGAGATTAAAAGGCTCTTCGGCAATCTCATGGGCCTTTTTCTCCAACTCCGCCAGACGCAGGGTCAACTCTTCCGAGTGCTTATGCAATACGGCAGGATCGATATTTACCCCGTTGCGTTCAATGCGGGAAATCACTGGCACCAGCGGCATTTCGATGTTCTGAAACACGTTAAGTGGTCCAGCGTTTTTTTGCAGTTCCGGCCACATCTTCAGATGCAGTTGCAAGGTTACGTCAGCATCTTCCGCTGCATAGCGACCTGCCTGTTCCAGATCGATCTGGTTAAAGGTCAGTTGATTTTTACCCTTGCCGGCAATCTCTTCAAAGGTGATGGTTTTGTGTTTCAGCCAGCGTTCAGAAAGACTGTCCATATCATGGCGACCCGCCACGCTATCCAGTGTGTAGGACTCCAGCATGGTATCAAACACAATACCGCGCAGTTCAATACCGTAATTTTGCAGAACGCCACGATCGTATTTCAGGTTCTGGCCGACTTTAACGGCTTTTTCATCTTCCAGGAGTGGCTTGAGCAGCTCCAGCGCACGTTCACGGGAAATTTGATCCGGCGCATCCAGATAGTCATGCGCCACCGGCACATACGCCGCAACACCAGGTTCAGTGGCAAAAGAGAGCCCAACCAGGTTGGCGCTGATATTGTCCAGGCTATCGGTTTCGGTATCAAAGGCAAACAGTGGCGCGCTTTTCAGCTTTGCAATCCATTGTTGCAATGTCTCTTCATCAAGGATAGTGACGTACTTATCCGCAGAGAGCGTCGCTGCCGGGATATCCGCATCGGCGTCTACGGTAATGGTTTCCTGAGGTTTCGTTGCCGGTTTCGCCCCTTTTGCCTGCAACCACTTACCGGCTTCAACATCGGTAATCCAGCGTTTGAATTCATACTGTTTGAACAACCCAAGCAGCTCTTCCGCCACGGGCTGCTGCACTTCAAGTTGTTCGCAAGTCAGCTCCAACTCAACATCGGTTTTAATCGTTGCCAACTGATAAGAGAGGTAAGCCACCTCTTTACTCTGCTCCAGCTTCGCCGCCATGGTTTTCGCCCCGCGGAAAGTCAGGCCAGCGATTTTATCCGCCTGCTCATACAACGTATCTAAGCCGCCAAGCCCCTGCAGCAGCGCTTGTGCGGTTTTCTCACCAACGCCAGGTACACCCGGGATGTTGTCCGAAGAGTCGCCCATCAATGCGAGGAAATCGATAATCAGTTCCGGTGGAACACCGTATTTGGTGACTACTTCATCTGGTCCAAGAATAGTGTTGGTCATGGTATTGATAAGAGTGATATTTGGCGTGACCAGCTGCGCCATATCTTTATCACCCGTGCTGATCAGCACCGGGCGACCCATTTTTTCTGCTTCACGGGCCAGCGTACCGATCACATCGTCCGCTTCTACGCCGGACACCGCCAACAGCGGCAATCCCATCGCTTTGACCATGGCGTGAAGGGGTTCAATTTGCGCACGCAGATCATCCGGCATTGGCGGACGATGCGATTTGTAATGTTCAAACAGTTCGTCACGAAAGGTTTTTCCCTTCGCATCAAACACCACTGCGGCATGTGTCGGCTGGTACTGCAAAATCAGGCTACGCAGCATATTCAGTACGCCATACATCGCCCCTGTAGGTTCGCCCGCGCTGTTAGTCAGGGGGGGGAACGCATGATAAGCGCGATAGAGGTAAGACGAACCGTCAACAAGGATAAGGGGATTTTCTGGGATCTGAACCATGATGTCCGTGCCTGTTTATTAATTTATGGTCCAAGGATGCCACAGACCGGGGGAAACATGAATTTTTCACGGTAATTGGCGGCAAAGATTTCGCGATCGTCGGGATCGCTCGCATATTCAACCTGTGGATAAGTTTGTGTATAGTTTCTTTCAGGCTGGACTTTTGTGTCTTAACTAAGATCGCAGGATTATACAAAACCTTTTATTTCATATAATTAAAACAGTAAAAAAGATCCTTATGGCTTTATGATGACAATTTAAGCTATGTGGATATAAGAAAAGCTGATTTGTTTTTCCCGTGCCAGCATAACCAGGTATTACCAGCAAGGTTTAAGCATTCCTGTCCTCTGTTTTCTGATAAAATCCCGCATTGCGCTTTTCTCTGGTGCGCCTTCAGCAGCTAACTTTCTGAATAATTTAACTATGTCGAGATTGCTTGCAGTATTCACTCTGACGTTGAGTGTCCTGCTCACCATATTGGTTACTGTCGTTTGCTCCGTGCCGATCATTATTGCCGGCATGCTCAAACTATTACTGCCGGTTCCGGCGCTTTGGCGTGCAATCTCAGCCTTCTGCAATTTTATGATGTACTGCTGGTGCGAAGGGCTTTCCTGGCTGTTGTACCTTAATCCGCATTTGAAGTGGGATGTCGAAGGACTGGAAAGCCTGAATAAAAAGAATTGGTATTTGCTGATCTGCAATCATCATAGCTGGGCGGATATCGTGGTGTTATGCGTGCTGTTTCGCAAACATATCCCGATGAATAAGTACTTTCTCAAGCAACAGCTTGCATGGGTTCCATTTATCGGCCTTGCCTGCTGGGCGCTGGATATGCCATTTATGCGCCGCTACTCCAGGGGGTATTTGATCCGCCATCCTGAACGCCGAGGCAAAGATGTGGAAACCACACGACGTTCCTGTGAGAAGTTTCGCCATCACCCCACCACCATAGTCAATTTTGTTGAAGGCTCGCGTTTTACCGAACAAAAACGCAACGAAACGCGTTCCCCTTATAAAAACCTGCTGCCGCCAAAAGCCGCAGGTATCGCCATGGCGTTAAATGTGCTGGGGACGCAATTCGATAAGCTGCTAGACGTCACGTTATGTTACCCGGAAAACGATAAGACTCCTTTCCAGGATATGCTTAGCGGTAAACTGACTCGCATTGTTGTACGCATTAACCTGCTCCCGGTAAATGAAGAACTACACGGGGACTACGTCAGTGATAAGAATTTTAAGCGTGGTTTTCAGCAGTGGCTGAATAAACTATGGGCAGATAAAGACGAACTTATTGACGCGATAAAGACACAATACAAAAACGCCGGTCAGTGACCGGCGATTTCTTTTACTTCTTCTCGACCAGGAATTTCACCGTGTCGGCATAATCTTTCACGAAGGCATCCAGGCTACTACCATCCATGCCTTGCTGATTAATCTGGTATTTGCCATTCACAAACATGGCCGGAACCCCTTGCAATTGCAGATCGGCAGCCGCTTTTTCCTGTTGAGCAACCAGTGATTTCACCACAAAGCTGTTCCAGGCGGCATCATACTCTTCCCCCTTCACACCCGCAGCGATAAAGACGTCACGGATATCGGCAACAGACTGAACGGTCTGGGTTTTCTGCACCGCTTCAAACATTGGCGCAGTGATCTTATCTTCCACGCCCAACGCCATCGCTACCGCCCACGCTTGCGTCATCTCTTTACCCAGCGGGCCAAGAAACTCTACGTGATACTTGGTCATTTTGGTGCCTTCCGGCAGTTTTTGCTTAACCGCATCGGCAATATGCCATACACGTTCAAAATCGTAGCAGTGCGGGCAGTAAAATGAAAAGAACTCAAGTACCTGCGGCTCGCCAGCCACGGGTTTATCCAGAGTAATGAACTGCTTGCCATCGGTGATCTGCGCTGCAGAGGCGCTAAATGCCAGAATCATTCCTGCCAGCGCCAGCCAAATCTTCTTCATGGTTAACTCTCTCCGTTTAATACATGGGTGTTAATGCTAAAGGGGGTTCCTGCAGAACTTTTACCTGCTCAAGGAAACTCACTGTCTGCCTGCGCCAGTGATCTTCACTGTTCAGCCAGGGGAAATTTTTGGGGAATGCCGGATCGTCCCAACGACGGATAAGCCACGCAATATAGTAGACCATCCGCATGGCGCGCAGCGGCTCAATAAGGCCTAACTCGGCATGATTAAACTCGCTGAATTCCTCATAAGCTTCAACGATCATCTCAAGCTGCATACGCTGCTCAGCTTTATCGCCATGCAGCAACATCCACAGATCCTGAATCGCAGGACCGTTGCGGGCATCGTCAAGATCGACAAACATCGGTCCGTCGCGCCAGAGAATATTCCCGGCATGACAGTCACCGTGCAGGCGCAGCAGATTAAAGCGGTTGTGCCATTGCGCCATGACAGCATCAATAAGCTTATCTACCGCAGACAGGAACTCACTTTTTAAACCCGCCGGGATTAGAGCTGTTGTTTCAAAGAGCTGGCGAGGTTCTAATAAATACTCTTTTACTCCAATGTCCGGTCGATGGGCGAAGCGTTTTTTGCTGCCGGTTTGATGCAGACGCCCCAGATACCGCCCCACCCACTCCATCTGATCAAGATTATCAGCCTCGAACTGGCGGCCGCCAACGCTTGGGAAAATCGCAAAAAAGAAGCCGTTATGGGTTAACAAGGTCTGGTTGTTAAAAGCAAGCGGCGCGGCAACGGGAACGTCATCACGCTGTAAATCCAGAGCAAACTCGTGCTCTTCAAGGATTTGCTCTGCTGACCAGCGTTCGGGACGATAAAACTTCACCACATAACGGCGGCGATCTTCATCCTGAAACTGGTAGACACGGTTTTCGTAGCTGTTGAGCGGAGTGAGACCGGAGTCCACCCGGATCCCCTGCTCAAACAGCGCATCCATAATGGTATCCGGGTGTAGTGTCTGGAAAGTAAAAGCGTTACAGGTCATCCTGTCATCCGAAAATACAACGAATGATTCAGGATATCATTTTGCAACGTTTTCGGTGGCGCCGCTTACAAGCTTTTACTCTTTAATCACGCCGCGAGCGCGCAGCAGAGCGGTTTTGAAATCTTCTTCATAATCTTTTTGAATACCAGGGATCACCGCGTCTTTCGATGAATCGCGCATTTTCAGGTGATAGATCAGAATGTCGTCACTTAAATCAGCCAGTTCGCCGTCATAACCTGATTCTTTCGCCAGTTTCTGCAAGAATTGCAGTAAATTCAGTTCCGGCTCTTTCTGCCATGCAGGCTGGAGAAGTTCGATAACTTCGTTCAGGCGTTTACATTTCATGGTCGTGCTCCTTACTCTTGATACAGACACGTTAGCAGGGTCAATCCCACAATAAAAGAGGCGATAACTGTGACGGACAGCAGCGCAGTAACCGGCGTAGTACTGGCGGGAGGAAAGGCCTCACGCATGGGGGGAAAAGATAAAGGCTTGCTGGAGCTGAACGGCAAGCCTTTATGGCAACATGTCGTGCAGAGACTGAGACCGCAGGTTGAACACGTGGTGATCAGCGCCAACCGCAACCTTGATATCTATCGCGCGAGTGGTCTGACTGTGGTGCCTGACAGTCTGAATGATTTTCCTGGCCCGCTGGCAGGAATACTTTCGGTAATGCAGAAAATAGACAGCGAGTGGTTTCTGTTTTGTCCTTGCGATACGCCCTATGTACCAGAGAATCTTCTCGCCCGGTTGCAGGTTCAACGTCAACAGGCCCCTGCGGTGTGGGTGCATGATGGCGAGCGAGATCATCCGGCTATCGCTCTGATTAACAGGCGCATTCTGCCAGCGTTACAAGACTACCTGGCGCGTGGAGAACGCAGAGTAATGGTGTTTATGCGTGAATCAGGCGGACACCCTGTAGATTTTAGCGATGCGAAAATCGCATTTGCCAATGTAAATACGCCAGACGATCTTGCTCACTGGCAGGAGAATTCATGATCCCTTTACTCGCGATTGCAGCCTGGAGCGGTACAGGTAAAACAACCCTTCTAAAAAAACTGATCCCGGCACTTTGTGCACATGGAATCCGACCGGGTTTAATCAAACATACCCATCACGATATGGATGTCGATAAGCCAGGAAAAGACAGTTATGAATTGCGTAAGGCTGGTGCGGCGCAAACGCTGGTGGCAAGTTCTCAGCGCTGGGCTTTGATGACAGAAACACCGGATGATTCTGAACTGGACCTGGCGTATCTGGTCAGTCGGATGGATGCATTAACACTGGATGTGGTTTTGGTAGAAGGGTTTAAGCATGAAGCGGTAGCAAAGCTTCTGCTTTGGCGGCAAAACTGTGGACACAGTCTGCAAGAACTCATATTGGATGAACATGTTATCGCTGTGGTCAGCGATGAATCATTGGAAATCAACGTTCCGGTGCTGGATCTGAACAATATTGAACAGATTGTCGACTTTATTTTGCGCTGGTTGCGCTCTACCGGCTAGTTTCCCGATTTTTTCGCAAGGGATAAAAGCAAAAAACCCCGACCTTACGGTCAGGGTTTTTCTTATTTGATGCCTGGCAGTTCCCTACTCTCGCATGGGGAGACCCCACACTACCATCGGCGCTACGGCGTTTCACTTCTGAGTTCGGCATGGGGTCAGGTGGGACCACCGCGCTGTTGCCGCCAGGCAAATTCTGTCATCAACACACCTTCCGGTCTGTCAATCTAATCTGTATCAGGCTGATTATTGTCTCTCTTCCGCCAAAACATCTTCGGCGTTGTAAGGTTAAGCCTCACGGTTCATTAGTACCGGTTAGCTCAACGCATCGCTGCGCTTACACACCCGGCCTATCAACGTCGTCGTCTTCAACGTTCCTTCAGGAGACTTAAAGTCTCAGGGAGAACTCATCT
>NZ_FMAY01000018.1 GCF_900094925.1 Kosakonia oryzendophytica
CGGCGGGACTATTACGACCAGATGTACATGATCTGGCTGAACATTTAGCTCCAGAACCTCACAATCCTTTATTCCGCAGAGAATGTAGATTGTCCTGTAAAGTTCCTTGCCCAACTTATCTTTCAGGATCCTGAAACGGTACTTAGGCGTCCAGACTATGTGGTATTTACAACGCCAATATACATGTGATGAACTCCTGTAAAGCCCCATGTCGGTTTGTCTCCTTTTACTTGTGGTGAGTAAGCAGAGATATTCCGGCATGGGCATTCTTCAGGCTATAGCCTTACAGGATCAATCACCACCTCCCCAGGAGGTGGTTTAGGGGTGACAATAAAAATGCCGGGTCAGCAGGCTGCCCGGCATTGTTTGACGACAATCTCCCCGGCGCACCGGGGAAGTCTCAGAGTTATTAACGCTTATAGATAAATTCGACGCCTTCTTCGTCGTCTTCATCCCAGTCGTCATCCCACTCTTCGTCATCTTCTGCTTCCGCTTCCTCGAGCTGCTGGCGATGATAATCATCCCACATGAACTCGACTTTCTCAGGCTGTTTCTCTTCCTCCGCCTGCGTCAGCGGGTTTTCGATGATAAATGTCATCACATCCCAGCAGAGATCTTTAACCCCTTGCTGGCTGGCTGCAGAGATCAGATAGTACTTATCTTCCCAGCCCAGCGCCTGCGCGATGGCTTTGGCTTTCTCTTCCGCCGCAGCTTTATCCATCAGATCAATTTTGTTGAACACCAGCCAGCGTGGTTTATCAGCCAGTTTTTCGCTGTATTTTTCCAGTTCGCCAACGATGATGCGTGCATTTTCGACCGGATCAGAGCCATCAACAGGCTCAATATCGATCAGATGCAACAACACGCGGCAACGTTCCAGATGTTTCAGGAAGCGAATACCGAGGCCTGCACCATCAGCAGCCCCTTCAATCAGTCCAGGGATATCTGCAACCACAAAGCTTTTTTCGTTGTCCATACGTACAACGCCAAGGCTTGGCACCAGGGTGGTAAACGGATAATCCGCCACTTTCGGTTTTGCTGCGGAGACGGCACGGATAAAGGTCGATTTCCCGGCGTTCGGCATCCCGAGCATACCGACATCAGCCAGCAACATCAGTTCCAGTTGCAAATCACGCTTGTCACCCGGCGTACCCATCGTTTTCTGACGCGGGGTACGGTTTACCGAGGATTTGAAACGGGTATTCCCCAGACCGTGCCAGCCACCTTTTGCCACCATCAGACGCTGACCGTGTTTCGTCATATCGCCCATGGTTTCGCCGGTGCCCTGATCGATCACACGCGTACCAATCGGCACTTTAACGGTGATATCTTTACCCCGTTTTCCCGTGCAATCACGGCTCTGACCATTCTGACCACGCTCAGCGCGAAATGATTTTTCAAAGCGGTAGTCGATCAGAGTATTCAGGTTTTCGTCGGCCTCCAGCCAGACGTCGCCGCCGTCGCCGCCGTCGCCGCCGTCAGGACCGCCTTTCGGGATATATTTCTCGCGGCGGAAGCTTACACAGCCGTTACCGCCATCGCCCGCTACGACCAGGATCGTCGCTTCATCAACAAACTTCATTTTACTCTCCGTAACTCATTCGCCTGAGCGGGGCACAGTGGCGACCACTTCGCGATTGCGCCAGCGTCCTAAAAGACGATGGCCAATAGCAGAAAACATCGCGCCCGCAACCACGACAAACGCACCGAGATAACCGATCAGGTTTAACATCGGTCTGGCGAAAACATCGGGCCAGGCCATTGATAACAAATCCGAAAACAACAATGTAAATAGCGGCGTCAGCGTAATCAACGCGCTAACCTGTGCCGCCTGCCAACGGGCCATGGCTTCCGCCAGCGCGCCGTAGCCTACCAGCGTGTTCAGTCCACAAAAAATCAGACAGGCCAGTTGCCAATTGCTTAACTGCAATAATACTCCCGGCTTAGCCAGCGGCAACAATGCAATCGTACACAAAGTGTACAGCAAAAAAAGGATCTGCTGGGAAGCCAGGCGACGCAATAATACTTTTTGCGCCACGCCGTAACTGACCCATACTGTTGCTGCGCCAACACCGAAAATAACGCCCCAGGTGTAGTCCGTCAGCCGGGTAAAAATCTCCACCAGACTGGTGTTAAAAAACAGTACCAGACCACAAATAAGCATCAGGGCGCCAATCACCTGGGTGCTACGCATCTTCTCTTTAAGAATAAAGACGCTGGCAACCATCATGCCCACAGGGGACAGTTGACCAATCACCTGCGACGCCGTAGGGCTAACATATTGCAGGGAAGAACTGAACAATATGAAGTTCCCAAACAGTCCCCCCGTGGCAATGGCAAGCAGGATTAACCAGCGCGGCGTGCGAAAAATACGCATTGGCGGAAGTTTTCTTTTGCAGGCCAGGATCAGGCCGAGGCCAACGGCTGCCATCAAAAAGCGATAAAACACCACGGTCGGTGGCTCCATCACTTCCAGCACCTGTTTCATCGCAATAGGTAACGCCCCCCAGCACATGGCCGTAATGAGCGCCAGGACGATACCGATGCCTGCCTGCTGTTTCATGCCCTATTTCCTGCCAGAAATTTGCCGGACTTCTAATGTAAAAAGCCCCGCAACGTGTTGCGGGGCTTTCTTCCGTTACCGGGACTCGAAAAACTTATTCAGCAACGATGCTGATGAATTTACGATTTTTCGGGCCTTTAACTTCGAACTTAACTTTACCGTCAGTCAAAGCGAACAGAGTGTGGTCACGGCCGCAACCAACGTTGGTACCTGCGTGGAACTTGGTGCCACGCTGACGAACGATGATGCTACCTGCCAGAACTGCTTCACCGCCAAAGCGTTTAACGCCCAGACGTTTAGCTTCTGAATCGCGACCGTTACGAGTTGAGCCGCCAGCCTTTTTATGTGCCATTTAAATCTCTCCTCAGGTCTTAGGCGCTGATGCCAGTGATTTTCACATCAGTGAACCACTGACGGTGACCTTGCTGCTTACGGTAGTGTTTACGACGACGAAACTTAACGATTTTAACTTTCTCGCCACGACCATGAGCAACAATTTCAGCTTTGATTACGCCGCCATCAACGAAAGGAACGCCGATTTTGACTTCTTCACCGTTTGCGATCATCAGAACTTCTGCGAACTCAACAGTTTCGCCAGTTGCGATGTCCAGCTTTTCCAAGCGAACGGTTTGACCTTCGCTTACTCGGTGTTGTTTACCACCACTTTGGAAAACCGCGTACATATAAAACTCCGCTTCCGCGCACTTCTTCTGAATAATTCAGAGCGCGCTAAAAATATTCACAATAGGGCGCGAATATTACGCAAGTCGCGAGCCTTTGACAAGTACGATCGTCAATACATGCAGAAAAAAAACACAACGTGTAAGGTAACGTTTATCTGGCGCGTTTTTTCAGTACAATCAGCAATACTATTCTAACCCGTAACCCTTCGTTATCCCATTTTGATATGTGGTAAACAGGACTGAAAGCTCGGCTTTTGCGATGAATTTAGAAAAAATCAATGAGTTAACCGCGCAAGACATGGCGGGTGTGAATGCGACGATTTTGCAACAGCTCAACTCGGATGTTCAGCTAATCAACCAGTTGGGTTATTACATTGTCAGCGGGGGCGGCAAACGCATCCGTCCAATGATTGCCGTGCTGGCGGCTCGCGCCGTGGGCTATGAAGGCAATTCGCATGTCACTATCGCTGCGCTAATCGAATTTATTCACACCGCGACGCTATTACATGACGATGTCGTGGACGAGTCCGATATGCGACGCGGCAAAGCCACCGCCAACGCGGCATTCGGTAATGCGGCCAGCGTTTTGGTCGGCGATTTCATCTACACCCGCGCTTTTCAGATGATGACCAGTCTCGGGTCATTGAAAGTGCTGGAGGTAATGTCGGAAGCCGTGAATGTCATTGCCGAAGGGGAAGTCCTGCAGTTGATGAACGTGAACGATCCGAACATCACTGAAGAAAACTATATGCGCGTCATTTACAGCAAAACGGCGCGTCTGTTTGAAGCCGCTGCGCAATGTTCCGGTCTGCTTGCTGGATGTAGCGATGTGCAGGAAAAAGCATTGCAGGATTATGGACGCTACCTTGGTACCGCATTCCAGTTAATCGACGATCTGCTTGATTACAGCGCAGACGGCGAAACACTCGGTAAAAATACGGGGGATGATCTCAATGAAGGCAAGCCAACACTGCCTTTGCTGCATGCCATGCACCACGGCACACCGAAACAATCCCAAATGATCCGCGACGCTATTGAGCAGGGTAATGGTCGCCATCTTCTTGAACCTGTACTGGAAGCGATGGCCGAGTGCGGTTCGTTGGAATGGACACGTCAGCGCGCTGAAGAAGAAGCAGATAAGGCCATCTCCGCTCTGCAAGTGCTGCCAGATTCGCCATGGCGCGATGCTCTGATTGGCCTTGCACATATCGCTGTTCAACGCGATCGCTAATATGCCTGTCCCGCGCTTGTCGCGGGAAGCTCCAACAAGTTCCCATAAAATCAAAAACTCACAAAAAACACTGATTATTCATCCTGGTGTAATCCTAAAACGCACAAACATTACATGAACTTTTTAGAGCAAGTGAGTTTGTATGCGTATAGTAAGCAGTGTGCAGATACTCAAATGCTGGTGTGTTTTACTATCAGGGAGATATTATGGAAACAAAATTCAATGACTGGCACCAGGCCGATATCATTGCGGGGCTGCGTAAAAAGGGAACATCGCTCGCCGCAGAATCACGCAAGCATGGTCTCAGTTCTTCAACACTCGCCAATGCCTTGACCCGTGCATGGCCGAAAGGGGAATGGATTATCGCTCAGGCATTGGATACCGACCCCTGGGTCATCTGGCCATCGCGTTACCATGATCCGATCACGCATGAGTTTATTGACAAAACCAAGTTGATGCGGAAAAAACGAGGCTCAGAGTAAAGGCTATATCAACCAGCAATCCCCCTTGCGCATCTGGCAGGGGGCTGCCTGGCTCGAATTGATGGCCGAAGAAGGGCAGGACTACATCGTTACAGCTCAAAAGCGTCATCACCGACTAAACCACGGATAAACGCTTCGAAATTATCAGCAAGGTGCACGATCCTGTAATCCTGCTCTTGATCAATATGCACAACCGCAGGCTCATCATCTGCTGTCAGGCACTGTCGATAATCAAGAAAAACCATATCATGTCCTGCTGATGGACAGGTGCAAATCGCTACGCCAATATCAGGATAACCCCAGTGTTCGATCCAGAAACGGCTGCCGTAATCACTACCCAACGAATAGCGCTTATTGCCAATCCCCATAATACCCGTGATAGCAATGTGATCTTCTGCCCAACTGGTAAATTCATTGGTTGGGAAATTCTGGTTTCGAGGGATCCCGCCATTGTGTTGCCGCATTAGCCAGACATAAGAGGCAGGCAAGCGATAACCTAATGTCGATTCAATGGCCGCCAACTCATCTTCGCTAAAAGGGTCATTGATATACGCTTCGCGCGCATATTCCCGGTCATCCCAAAAAGCGGTGAAGTCAAAACCGGCAAACGGTGTAGTTCCCATCATCCAGATATCCTTTCAGAAAAATCAGTAAAAAGGGGAGCCGAAGCTCCCCTGTATAAGCATCAAAAAAAGGTTATTCGCCTTTTACGCGCTCAATATTGGCCCCCAGGGCGCTGAGCTTATCTTCAATACGTTCGTAACCACGATCGATATGATAGATACGATCGACAAGGGTGGTTCCTTCTGCAATACACCCCGCCAGCACGAGGCTTGCGGATGCGCGCAGATCGGTTGCCATCACCTGAGCGCCGGAGAGTTTTTCCACGCCGTGGCAGATAGCCGTATTGCTTTCGATTTCTGCGTGCGCACCCATACGGATCAGCTCCGGAATGTGCATAAACCGGTTTTCAAAGATGGTTTCAGTGATCACGCCGGTCCCTTCCGCCACCAGGTTCAGCAAGGTGAACTGTGCCTGCATATCCGTCGGGAATCCCGGGTGCGGAGCCGTACGTACATTGACCGCTTTCGGGCGTTTACCGTGCATATCCAGGCTGATCCAATCTTCGCCAACTTCAATATCCGCGCCCGCATCACGCAGCTTCGCCAGCACTGCATCAAGCGTATCCGGCTGTGCATTGCGGCAAACGATTTTCCCGCCAGAGATTGCCGCAGCCACCAGGAAGGTACCGGTTTCGATACGATCCGGCAGAACACGGTAAACCCCGCCCCCCAGACGTTTCACACCTTCAATGGTGATACGATCGGTTCCCATACCGGTAATTTTCGCACCAAGGGTATTGAGGAAATTCGCCGTATCAACAATTTCTGGCTCACGCGCAGCGTTCTCAATAATGGTTGTGCCTTCAGCCAGCGTGGCTGCCGACATAATGGTCACCGTTGCGCCAACACTCACTTTATCCATCACGATATGCGCGCCTTTCAGACGGCCATTGACGGAGGCTTTAACGTAGCCCTCTTCTAAAGTGATTTCGGCGCCCAGTTGCTCCAGACCGGAGATGTGCAAATCAACCGGGCGTGCACCGATCGCACAACCGCCCGGCAAAGAAACCTGCCCTTGACCAAAACGCGCCACCAGCGGGCCAAGCGCCCAAATCGACGCGCGCATGGTTTTCACCAGATCGTAAGGCGCACAGAACACATTCACTTCGCTGGCATCGATCCATACGGATCCGTTACGCTCCACCTTCGTGCCCAACTGACTGAGCAACTTCATGGTGGTATCAATATCTTTCAGTTTCGGGACGTTACGAATTTCAACCGGCTCTTCCGCCAGTAATGCAGCAAAAAGGATCGGCAGCGCAGCGTTTTTTGCGCCTGAAATTGTCACTTCGCCCTCGAGACGCGTCGGCCCCTGTACACGAAACTTATCCATTCATCTGATCTCTGTTTAGAATTCACACGCGCGGGGAAAATGCTCCCGACGCTCAAAAACCGTTAAGTTTGCGATCCCGCGCCCACTCAGCAGGCGTGAACGCTTTGATCGACAGGGCATGAATACGGTTATCCGCGATATATTCCATCAGCGGACCGTAAATGGTCTGCTGCTTTTTGACCCGACTCATGCCGTCAAAAATTTCACCCACAGCAATAACCTGAAAGTGACTGCCATCGCCAGTGACGTGGGCTTCCTGGAGAGAAAGTGCGTTCATCAGCACTGTCTGAATTTCATGATTTTCCATGGGCGTAAATATCATCTAAAAGTGAAAACAGTCACACATCTTAGAGGAAAGTGGCGCTGGCTTAAACAAGCAAAAAGCCCCATCGCAATAAAGGATGGGGCTTCAGGTAGTAACGCATTGAAAAAATTAGCGAGACAATACATCCTGGGGCAAATTATAGAGTGCCGCCAGCGTGACAACATTCTCGCTCACGCCATCAAGCATCACGCTCACGCCCTGCTTTTTCCCCTGCTCGACAAGATGAACCAGCAATGCGACGCCCGCTGTGTCCACGCGCGTCACGCCTTGCAAGTCGATACAGGTGACCCCCTTCATTGCTTCAATTCGGGCGTCCCAGAGCGGATTTAACACATCCTGATCCAGCTCGCCTTGCAATGCCAGACGTTCGCCGTCACGCGACCAACTCAGCCGCTGCGTCATTATTTCTTCTCGTCCAGCGTAATTTTCTGGCGGGAAATGGACTGTAGTTGCGCGGTCAGACCATCGATGCCTTTAGTACGCAGCAAGTCGCTCCATTCATTCTGCTTGGTGGTGATCATGCTCACCCCCTCTGCGATCATGTCGTAAGCCTGCCAGTTTCCGGTTTGTGTGTTTTTACGCCACTGGAAATCAAGACGCACCGGCGGACGCCCGTTCGGATCGATAATCGTGACGCGGATGGGCACAATTGTGGCATCGCCCAGTGGTTGTTCCGGCGCAATCTCATAAGTCTGGCCATGATACAACGCCAGCGCCTGACCGTAAGCCTGTTTCAGGTATTCACGAAATGCCGCAAAATAGGCATCACGCTGTGCAGGTGTGGCGTCCTTATAGTAACGCCCCAGCACCAACGCACCGGCGTATTTCACCTGCACATAGGGCAGCAGTTCCTGATCCACCACATCACGCAAGTGGTCCGGGTTTGCGCGGATCTGCGGCTGTTCGTTTTTAAGGCGATCAAATGTTTTCTGCGCCGCAGCTTTCATCGCGGCATAAGGGTTACTTTGATCGGCCGCTACGGCCGCGCCCAACGGTGCAACCACCAGCAGAGCAACCATCAATAGACGTTTAAACATACGTCGCATCTCCTCGTTAATTCGCCTGACCAGCAGACGGTGCGGCTTGATTATTCCCTTCGCTATGCGCCGCCGCATCGCCTGAATTCTTATTGTCACTGCCTTTACTGCTGTAAAGGAATTGTCCTATCAGATCCTCCAGCACCATTGCGGATTTCGTATCCTGGATAGTACTGCCCTCTTTAAGCATAGAAGTCCCCAGTTCAGGATCATCAAAGCCGACATTCAGTGCCAGATATTGCTCACCCAGCAAGCCTGACGTCCGGATCGCCAGTGAACTGGTATCGGGGATTTGGTTGTAACGTTCTTCTATATCCAGCGCGACGCGCGGCAGATACGTTTTGGGATCAAGAGAGATATCAGCAACGCGGCCAATCACCACCCCGCCAATACGGACTGGCGAACGCACTTTAAGGCCGCCAATATTGTCGAATGTCGCGTATACGCGGTAAGTCGGTTCTGTACGCATTGAGGCGACATCTGCCGCTTTCAGGCAAATAAAGAGTGCGGCCAGCAGCGCCAGCAACAGAAAAACACCTACCCAAATTTCACTTTTTTTCGTTTGCATGAACTCAATTCCCAAACATCAATGCGGTGAGCACAAAATCAAGGCCCAGTACGGCCAACGATGAGTGCACAACGGTGCGTGTTGTCGCGCGGCTGATCCCGGCCGACGTTGGAATCGCGTCGTAACCGTTAAACAGCGCAATCCATGTCACAGTGATGGCAAACACCACGCTTTTAACCAGACAGTTGACTAAATCCATCCGCCATTCGACGGCGTTTTGCATCGCGGTCCAGAAAAAGCCGGTATCAATACCTTTCCAGTTAACGCCAACCAGAGAACCGCCCCAAATCCCGACGGCAACAAAGATTATCGTCAACAGCGGCAGTGAGATCACGCCCGCCCAAAAGCGCGGAGAGATGACACGCCGCAACGGATCGACCGCCATCATCTCCAGACTGGAAAGCTGTTCCGTCGCGCGCATCAAACCGATTTCGGCTGTTAATGCTGATCCGGCTCGCCCGGCAAACAACAATGCAGCGACAACCGGCCCCAGTTCGCGCAGCAGCGACAGCGCCACCAGCATGCCAAGGCTCGTCTCCGCACTGTAAGTTGTCAGCACCAGGTATCCCTGCAAACCAAGCACCATACCGATAAAGACGCCAGAAACAATAATAATGAGCATCGACAGCACGCCCACGTTATAGAGCTGGCGCACCAGCAATGGCGCATGCTTGCGAAATTCCGGCTTACCGACCACCGCGTTGAACAGCATTAAACCAGCCCGCCCGAACGTCGCGATGGTTTTAATCCCGCGATGCCCTAGCGACGCCAGTGCATTTAACAGCATGAGTGCTTAACTCCCTGTTTTTAATAAATCGAGACGATAATCGCCTGCAGGATAACGGAACGGAACCGGCCCGTCGGCGATACCATCAAGGAACTGACGCACCCGGGGATCGCTGTTTTCCTGCAGACCTTGCGCGCTACCGTGGGCGATGATTTTCCTCTCCGCCACGATGTAGGCGTAATCCGCAATACTCAGCACTTCCGGTACATCGTGAGAAACAACGATACATGTGACGCCTAACGCACTGTTGAGTTCAGAAATCAATTTCACCAGCACACCCATGGTGATTGGATCCTGCCCCACAAAAGGCTCATCAAACATGATCAGATCCGGTTCCAGCGCAATTGAGCGGGCAAGCGCGGCTCGACGCGCCATACCGCCAGAAAGCTCTGACGGCATTAGCCAGGCCGCACCACGTAACCCGACGGCTTCCAACTTCATCATAACGGTGGTATGCAACAGCGCTTCGGGCAAATCCGTATGTTCGCGAAGGGGGTAAGCGACGTTGTCGAAAACGTTCATGTCGGTAAACAACGCGCCAGACTGAAACAGCATGCTCATTCTTTTACGCACGGTGAACAGACGCGAACGGGTCATCCCCGGCACGTTTTCGCCATCAAACAAGATTTCGCCGCTATCCGGAGGGATCTGCCCACCGATAAGGCGTAACAATGTTGTTTTGCCGATACCGGACGGCCCCATAATGGCGGTGATTTTGCCGCGTGGCACCGTCAGTGAAATATTGTCGAAGATAGGGTGACTGCCACGGGAGAAGCTGACGCCACGAACATCGACCAAATTCGCCATATTCTGGCTCATTGACTCTTCCTTATAAGCCTTATCGGGTATAAGCATGACGCTGGATAACATCACGAACCCAACATTTTTACAGAATATTACCTGCTGGGGTTAGCGAAAGCTGGCATTTGTTTTACTTTTGAGCCGCATAAAGTCAAAATTAGGAATCATTACGCTACGCGGAACACCCGGTCTCTTCCGGCATGGCAGCCTGCGAACCGGCGGATTATACCTGAAGAAAGGACGTTAGATGCTCTTAGCGACAGCGCTATTGATAATTGGTTTGCTTTTGGTGGTCTACAGCGCCGATCGTCTGGTTTTTGCTGCCTCTATTCTCTGCCGGACACTCGGCGTACCTCCACTGATTATTGGTATGACCGTGGTCAGCATTGGCACCTCGTTGCCGGAGATCATTACCGCTGTCGCAGCCTCACTGCATGGCCAGTTGGATCTGGCGATTGGTACAGCCATCGGTTCTAACATCACCAATATTTTGCTGATCCTGGGTGTTGCCGCCCTGCTCCACCCTTTTACCGTGCATTCCGATATCCTGCGTCGCGAATTGCCGTTCACCCTTGTCGCCAGCCTGCTGGCGGGCCTCGTGCTGTATGATGGTCAGATCACACGCGTTGACGGCATTATTTTACTGTTATTAGCCGTGCTATGGCTGGTGTTCATTGTTAAAATTGCCCGCCTTGCCGAACGACAAGGCAACGACAGCCTGACCCGGGAACAGTTGGCTGAACTGCCGCGTGAAGGAAGTCTCTCGGTGGCATGTCTGTGGCTTGGGGTGGCGTTGATCATCATGCCGATGGCAACCCGCATGGTGGTGGATAACGCAACTGTCGTGGCGAATTATTTCGCGATTAGCGAGCTAACCATTGGCCTGACGGTCATTGCAATCGGCACCGGCCTCCCTGAATTGGCGACCGCGATTGCAGGCGCGCGCAAAGGCGAAGACGATATCGCCATTGGCAATATTATTGGTTCAAACATTTTTAACATTGCCATCGTACTGGGCTTACCGGCGATGATTGCACCGGGCGCCTTTAACCCGATGGCTTTTACACGTGATTACGGTGTGATGTTGCTGGTCAGCGCCATTTTTGCTCTCATTTGCTGGAAGCATAAGCAAATCACCCGGGGCATTGGCGCGCTATTGCTGAGCGGGTTTATCGTATGGCTGGCGCTGCTTTACTGGCTGTCGCCGCTTTTAACAGGATAATCGGATACGCATTATGTCGCAGATAGATTTGCAGCCGGGTTTTGACTTTCAACAGGCAGGAAAAGAGGTCCTGGAGATTGAACGTGAAGGCCTCGCTGAACTGGATCAGTACATCAATGAGGACTTTGCACAAGCGTGCGAAAAGATGTTCTATTGCGCGGGCAAAGTGGTGGTTATGGGCATGGGCAAATCCGGGCATATTGGCCGGAAAATGGCCGCCACGTTTGCCAGTACCGGCACCTCTTCATTCTTTGTGCACCCCGGCGAAGCCGCCCACGGCGATTTGGGGATGGTTAGCCCGCAAGATATCGTAATAGCGCTGTCTAATTCCGGCGAATCCAATGAGATCCTCGCCCTGATCCCGGTGTTGAAACGGTTAAAAGTGTCGTTGATCTGCATGACCAGCCGACCAGAAAGCAGTATGGCGCGCGCGGCAGATATTCATCTCTGCGTGAAAGTGCCGAAAGAGGCCTGCCCGCTCGGCCTGGCCCCCACCTCCAGTACCACAGCGGCGCTGGTCATGGGCGACGCATTAGCCGTGGCGCTACTGAAAGCCCGTGGTTTCACCGCAGAAGATTTCGCCCTGTCGCACCCAGGTGGCGCACTGGGCCGTAAACTGCTGCTGCGGGTTAACGATATTATGCACACGGGTGATGAGATCCCACACGTCAGCAAAAAGGCCAGTCTGCGCGATGCCCTGTTGGAGATTACGCGCAAAAATTTAGGCATGACGGTTATCTGCGATGACCTGATGAAGATCGAAGGGATCTTCACCGATGGCGACTTGCGTCGCGTGTTCGATATGGGTAGCGATGTCCGCAATATGGGCATCGCGGAAGTCATGACGCCTGGCGGCATTCGCGTGCGTCCGAATACGCTGGCCGTCGACGCGCTTAACCTGATGCAATCCCGGCATATCACTTCCGTCATGGTTGCCGATGGCGACCAGTTGCTGGGTGTGTTACATATGCATGATCTGCTGCGCGCAGGCGTAGTGTAAAGAAGGACTGAAGAATGAGTAATGCTGGCGCATCGCTTGCCACCTGCTATGGGCCGGTAAGCGCGCAAGTCATGGCAAAAGCCGGGAAGATCCGTCTGTTAATCCTGGATGTCGATGGTGTGTTATCCGATGGGCTCATTTATATGGGCAACAACGGAGAAGAGTTAAAAGCGTTCAACGTTCGTGATGGGTATGGGATCCGCAGCGCGCTCACGTCTGGCATTGAGATTGCTATCATTACCGGGCGAAAAGCTAAACTGGTGGAAGATCGTTGTGAAACACTGGGTATCACGCATCTGTATCAGGGACAGTCTGATAAACTTTTGGCTTACAGAGAATTACTGGCGAAACTGGATCTGGCTGCGGATCAGGTTGCTTATGTCGGCGATGATTTGATCGACTGGCCCGTGATGGCGGAAATTGGTTTAAGCGTTGCCGTCGCGGATGCACACCCGTTACTGATTCCGCGTGCAGATTATGTCACCCGTATCAACGGAGGACGCGGCGCGGTTCGTGAAGTCTGCGATTTATTGTTGCTGGCTCAGGGCAAGCTGGACGAGGCCAAAGGGCAATCAATATGAGTAAAACCAGACGTTGGGTGATCATTCTGCTGTCGCTGGCCGCCCTGGTGCTGATTGGCATCAACCTGACCACTCAGGATGCACCGGAACAGGTGACGACCAGCAGCACGGATCCAACTTATAAGAGCCAGCATACGGACTCCCTGGTTTACAGCCCGGAAGGAGCGCTGAACTATCGCCTGGTGGCGCAAAATGTTGAATATTTTTCCGCCGACGGCGTGAGCTGGTTCGCCCAACCGCTGCTGACGACCTTTGATAAAGACAAAATTCCGACCTGGTCAATTAAGGCGGATAAAGCGAAGCTGACCGATGACAGAATGCTTTATCTTTATGGACATGTTGAGGTTAATGCCCTGACAGCGGATGCCCAATTACGAAAAATCACCACGGATAACGCCCAGATCAATCTGGTAACGCAGGATGTTACCTCCGATGATCAGGTCACGTTGTACGGTACAACATTTAATTCCACCGGCCTGAAAATGCGCGGCAATTTACGCAGCAAAAACGCCGAGCTGATTGAAAAGGTTAGAAGCTTCTATGAAATCCAAAACAAACAAACTCAGCCTTAATCTTATCCTGGCCAGTACACTTTTAGCCGCTGCGCTTCCGGCGCTTGCCGTAACCGGTGATACTGAACAGCCCATTCACATCGATTCAGACCAGCAATCGTTAGATATGCAGGGCAATATTGTGACCTTCACAGGCAACGTGGTGGTTACGCAAGGCACTATCAAAATTAATGCCGACAAAGTCGTCGTTACACGTCCTGGCGGTGAGCAAGGAAAAGAGATCATCGACGGTTACGGTAATCCGGCCACCTTCTATCAAATGCAGGACAACGGCAAACCGGTGAAAGGCCACGCATCGCAGATGCATTACGAACTGGCGAACGATTTCGTTGTGCTGACCGGCAACGCCTACCTTGAACAGTTGGATAGCAATATCAAGGGCGACAAAATCACCTACCTGGTGAAAGAGCAGAAAATGCAGGCATTCAGCGACAAAGGTAAACGCGTGACCACCGTGCTGGTGCCATCGCAGTTGCAGGATAAGAGCAACAGCAAAACCCCGGCTCCGGCGCAAAAAAAGAGTAACTAATTCGTTATGGCAACATTAACTGCAAAGAATCTCGCCAAAGCCTATAAAGGCCGCCGCGTTGTTGAAGACGTCAGTCTGACGGTAAACTCTGGCGAAATCGTCGGCCTTCTCGGTCCTAACGGTGCAGGGAAAACCACCACATTCTACATGGTGGTAGGCATTGTGCCGCGCGATGCAGGCAACATCATTATTGATGAGGAAGATATCAGTCTGCTGCCGCTGCATGCGCGCGCGCGTCGTGGCATTGGCTATTTACCGCAGGAAGCCTCTATTTTTCGCCGCCTGAGCGTGTACGACAACCTGATGGCAGTATTGCAAATTCGTGATGACCTGACGGCTGAACAGCGTGATGATCGTGCCAAAGAGTTGATGGAAGAGTTCCATATTGAGCATCTGCGAGACAGCATGGGGCAGGCGTTGTCCGGTGGTGAACGTCGTCGTGTGGAAATTGCCCGCGCGCTGGCGGCTAACCCGAAATTTATTCTGCTGGATGAACCGTTTGCGGGCGTTGACCCCATTTCGGTCATTGATATTAAACGTATCATCGAACACCTGCGCGACAGCGGCCTGGGCGTGCTGATTACCGACCATAATGTCCGCGAAACATTGGCAGTGTGCGAACGCGCTTACATCGTCAGCCAGGGGCATTTAATTGCTCACGGGACACCGCAGCAAATCCTTGAAGACGAACACGTTAAGCGCGTATATCTTGGGGAAGACTTCAGACTCTGATAGGGTAGAGATTATTGACGTTTTTTGTCGGAGAGTGCTGCTCTGAATATGAAGCAAGGTTTGCAACTAAGGCTTAGCCAACAGCTAGCCATGACGCCACAACTGCAGCAGGCAATTCGTTTGTTGCAGTTGTCCACGTTGGAACTTCAGCAGGAACTTCAGCAGGCGCTGGAGAGTAATCCATTGCTGGAGCAAACCGATCTTCACGAAGAAGTGGATGCCCAACAAAACCAGGATAATGAAGGCCTGGATACCGTCGACGCGCTTGAACAAAAAGAGATGCCCGACGAACTGCCGCTGGATGCAAGCTGGGACGAGATCTACACCGCAGGAACCCCCTCCGGCAGCAGCAATGATTACCTTGATGATGAACTGCCCATTTATCAAGGTGAAACCACCCAGTCGCTGCAGGACTACCTGATGTGGCAGGTAGAACTGACGCCGTTCTCCGACACCGATCGCGCAATTGCAACATCCATTGTGGATGCTGTTGACGATACGGGCTATCTGACTGTATCGCTCGAAGATATCCTCGAAAGCATGGGCAATGAAGAGGTGGGTCTTGACGAAGTCGAAGCCGTACTTAAACGCATACAGCGTTTCGATCCGGTTGGCGTAGCTGCGCGGGATCTGCGCGACTGCTTGCTGATCCAGCTTTCGCAGTTTTCGAAAGAGACACCGTGGTGTGAAGAAGCACGATTGATCATTAGCGATCACCTTGATCTGCTGGCTAACCATGACTTCCGTACGCTAATGCGTATGACGCGTCTGAAAGAGGACGTGCTGAAAGAAGCGGTTAACCTGATTCAATCGCTGGATCCGCGCCCTGGCCAGTCTATCCAGACCGGTGAACCGGAATACGTGATCCCGGACGTGCTCGTGCGTAAGCACAACGGCCGTTGGACTGTGGAGCTGAACTCCGACAGTATTCCGCGCTTACAAATCAACCAGCACTACGCTTCCATGTGCGCCGGAGCACGTAACGATGCCGACAGCCAGTTTATCCGCAGCAATTTGCAGGATGCGAAATGGCTGATCAAAAGTCTGGAAAGCCGTAATGATACCCTGCTCCGGGTTAGCCGCTGCATTGTTGAGCAGCAGCAAGCCTTCTTTGAGCAGGGTGAAGAGTTTATGAAACCGATGGTCCTGGCGGATATCGCACAGGCCGTCGAAATGCACGAGTCCACCATTTCACGTGTGACGACCCAGAAGTACCTGCACAGTCCGCGCGGCATTTTTGAACTTAAATATTTCTTCTCCAGCCATGTAAGCACCGAAGGCGGCGGCGAAGCCTCGTCTACGGCTATTCGCGCGCTGGTGAAGAAGTTAATCGCCGCAGAAAACCCTGCGAAACCACTGAGCGACAGTAAGCTGACGACACTGCTTTCCGATCAAGGAATTATGGTGGCGCGGCGAACCGTTGCGAAGTATCGAGAATCTTTATCCATTCCGCCGTCAAACCAGCGCAAACAACTGGTTTGACCAAAACCGATAAGGAAGACACTATGCAGCTTAACATCACAGGACAGAACGTCGAGATCACTGATGCTCTCCGCGACTTTGTAAATAGCAAATTCGCCAAGCTTGAACAGTATTTCGACAGGATTAATCAGGTCTATATTGTGTTGAAAGTGGAGAAAGTGACTCACACTTCGGATGCAACGCTCCATGTTAATGGAGGGGAGCTTCATGCCAGTGCGGAAGGGCAGGATATGTATGCTGCAATC
The DNA here is from genome assembly GCF_900094925.1 of Kosakonia oryzendophytica. GTDB lineage: Bacteria > Pseudomonadota > Gammaproteobacteria > Enterobacterales > Enterobacteriaceae > Kosakonia > Kosakonia oryzendophytica. Next base: position 16,797 of record NZ_FMAY01000018.1, read on the forward strand.
GACGGTTTAATTGATAAACTGGCGCGGCAACTAACGAAACATAAAGATAAACTGAAACAACACTAATTGTCCGGGCGTCAGCCTGGTGCGTCGCACCCTACCGCAACCCGGTAGGGTGTCTGCACTGGCGTCGCTTAGGTGAAATTATGATGAATAACGATTCCGCTCTTCAACTGAGCAATGTCCTTAACCAGGAATGCACCCGTAGCGGCGTTCACTGTCAGAGTAAAAAACGTGCTCTGGAAATCATCAGTGAACTGGCGGCAAAACAGTTAGGCCTGCCGCCGCAGGTCGTCTTCGAGGCCATCCTTACCCGTGAAAAAATGGGCAGTACCGGTATTGGTAACGGTATCGCCATTCCACACGGTAAGCTCGAAGAAGACACGCTTCGCGCCGTCGGCGTTTTTGTCCAACTCGAAACGCCCATTGCTTTCGACGCTATCGATAATCAGCCCGTCGATCTGCTGTTTGCATTATTGGTGCCGGCAGATCAAACCAAAACGCACTTGCATACGCTCTCGCTGGTCGCTAAGCGCCTGGCGGATAAAACAATTTGTCGGCGCCTGCGCAGCGCGCAAAGTGATGAAGATCTGTATCAGATCATCACGCAGACAGAAGGCGAAGGTGATGATGCGTAACGGAAAGGCCGCTTTTTTATCAGTCGTCCTGAGGAGAAATGGTTCATGGTCCTGATGATCGTCAGTGGTCGTTCGGGTTCAGGCAAATCAGTGGCGCTACGCGCCCTGGAAGACATGGGTTTTTATTGTGTCGATAACCTGCCGGTCGTGTTATTGCCGGATTTGGCGCGCACGCTTGCCGACCGTCAGACTTCCGCAGCCGTCAGTATTGATGTGCGCAATATGCCGGAATCCCCGGAAATCTTTGAGCAGGCGATGAGCAGCCTGCCGGACGCCTTCTCTCCTCAATTACTGTTTCTGGATGCCGATCGCAACACCCTGATCCGTCGTTACAGCGACACCCGTCGTCTGCACCCGCTTTCCAGTAAAAATCTGTCGTTGGAAAGCGCCATCGACGAAGAAAGTAACCTGTTGGAGCCGCTGCGTTCCCGCGCGGATCTGATCGTCGATACCTCTGAGATGTCGGTGCATGAGCTGGCAGAAATGCTACGCACGCGCCTGTTGGGTAAACGTGAGCGTGAACTGACGATGGTGTTTGAATCGTTCGGCTTTAAACATGGCATCCCTATTGATGCAGACTATGTGTTTGACGTGCGTTTTCTGCCTAACCCACATTGGGATCCCAAACTGCGCCCGATGACCGGTCTCGACAAACCTGTCGCCGCGTTTCTTGATCGTCATACCGAAGTCCACAACTTTATCTACCAGACACGCAGCTACCTTGAGTTGTGGCTGCCGATGCTGGAAACCAATAACCGCAGCTACCTGACCGTGGCTATCGGTTGTACCGGTGGTAAACACCGCTCTGTGTATGTCGCCGAACAGCTCGCGGATTATTTCCGTTCGCGCGGTAAAAACGTTCAATCCCGTCACCGTACGCTGGAAAAACGCAAAACATGACCGTAAAACAAACTGTTGAAATCACCAATAAGCTGGGCATGCACGCGCGCCCGGCGATGAAACTGTTTGAACTGGTGCAGGGCTTCGATGCAGAAGTACTGCTGCGAAATGATGAAGGCACCGAGGCGGAAGCCAGCAGCGTTATTGCCTTGCTGATGCTGGACTCCGCGAAAGGGCGGCAGATAGAAATTGTGGCAAACGGTCCCCAGGAAGTTGAAGCCCTGGCGGCAGTGATTGCCCTGTTTAATGCGGGCTTTGACGAAGACTAGTCAATACAGCTTGTTACGCTGCAAGAATTCCTCGCCCCCTAACTGGCGCATCTGACGCATGATCCATGCCTGTCGGCTACGAACATAACCTGACGGCGCGCCTGCATTAAAGCGAATGGGATTGGGTAACACCGCGGCCAGCAGCGCCGCTTCAGACATCGACAACCGACTGGCGGGTTTATGGAAATAGCGCTGAGCCGCCTCTTCTACGCCAAAAATTCCCTCGCCAAATTCGGCGATATTCAGATAAACAGTGAGGATCCGACGTTTGCTCCAGACGGTTTCCATGCCTAGCGTCAGCCCCGCTTCCAGTCCTTTACGCACCCAGCTCTTTCCATCCCAGAGCAGTAGGTTTTTTACCGTTTGCTGAGAAATCGTCGATGCGCCGCGGATGCGATTTTCATGGCGCTCATTGTGGGAAAGCGCTTTTTGGATCGCCGGAAGATCCAGCCCCCAGTGTTCGGGGAAACGCTGATCTTCTGCCGCGATCACCGCCAGCGCCATCGACGGAGAAATGTCATCCATACTGACCCAGTCAGAATGCGCCACGTAACCGAAGTCGCCGGTTAACCACGCACCCAGCTGGCGCTCCACCATCACCGCAGAGAATGGCACGGGCAGGAAACTGAACAGCACAATGCTGCCGCCCCAGAAGATAGCCAGCATCAGTAAAAACCGCAGGAGAAGTCGCTTAAGGATAGTTTTCAGCGGGCCGCGAAACACCGTCTTCATTCGGTCAGCACCAGCACCCGCGCCACCAGTTTTTCGATACCTGTCGCCGCCTGTGCGATATCTTCCGCCAGCATATATGCAGGCGTGGTCACCACTTTGTTCTCTTCATCGACAACAATATCGTCCACCGGGCAGGGAACGTGTTCCGCCCCCATCTCTTCCAGCACCTCAGCGGTATCGATATCTGTTCCAATGGTTAGACGTAGCGGAAAATCGAAAATCTTCGGCAGCATCGCAGGGGCAATACACATAAAACCCAGCGGTTTCCCCGCCTTGTGCATCTCAAGCACCAGTTGTTTTAACGTACTATCGACCACGCATTCGCTGCCCTGGCTGGCAAAATTACTCAGATTTTTGGCCGCGCCAAAACCGCCCGGAACAATCAGCGCATCCAGATCGTTTGCTGATGCCTGTGCCAGATTTTGGATCGCGCCACGCGCAATACGGGCGGACTCAATCAGTACATTACGGCTACCAGCCAGCGCTTCACCAGTAAGGTGATTGATAACGTCGCTCTGGCTTTTATCAGGCGCAAAACAGACAGCCTGTGCACCACTGCGTGCGATAGCCAGCAGGGTTATGACAGCCTCATGAATTTCTGATCCATCATAAACACCTGCGCCGCTGAGAATAACGCCCACTTTTTTCATTTTGCTCATCCCTTATGCAACGTACTGTCGATAATTAAAAATTTTGATAAGAGCGCCGTGCTTCACACATTTCACTGATTGATGTAACAAATCATTTAAGATTTGCTATCTTATGTGCGTGCAGTCGAATTTTTTCTGACTACGCCCTTGCAAAAAAATCTAAAAATTACGGCGCAGCCACGGTTTCCCTGGTGTTGGCGCAGTATTCGCGCACCCCGGTTAATCCGGGGTCATTTTTTTCCAGCGTCTGCAACCCAGGCTTTCAATACCGCAACGTCGTTGCGCCACTCTTGTTTCATCTCTTCTACCCAGTCTCCGACATTGTCTGACCAGGCCGGAAGATCCGGCGACTGGATCTGCTGACCCAACTGCTGCAAATGGCGTAACCCAACAGAGCCTGCCGCGCCTTTGATTTTGTGCCCTTCATCGACGATCCCTTTTTGATCGCGCGCAGTCAGATTCGACTCCAGTACACTCAGGTAACCCGGCATCATTTTCTCGAACACCGCCAGCCCGTCAGTGATCAGCTTCGGCCCGACCAGCTCGATGTATTGCTCAAGCATGGCGATATCAAGCAATGTTTGCGCTTTACTGTTATCCGTGGTCGTCACTTGCTCCTCCTCGTCATTACCGGCATCCCAGAACTTTTTAATCATGGCAGTTAATGCCGGGACCGCCAGCGGTTTGCTTAGCACATCATCCATACCCGCATCGAGATATTCCCGTTTGTCTTTCAGCACGTTGGCAGTTAACGCCACCAATGGAGGGAGATCTTCGCGGGGATAACGGCTGGTCAGCGCCCGGGAAATATCCAGACCGGTCATATCCGGCAACTGGATATCCAGCAGCACCAGGTCATATTCACCCGGCGTGAACATCTCCAGCGCAGCCGTCCCCGTCATCGCCACGTCTACGCTGCTGCCCAGTTTTTCCAGCACAGAACGTGCAACAATCACGTTCAGCTCAATGTCCTCCACCAACAGCACATGTAGCGCTGGAAGCGGCATGTCATCCTCGTCAAACGCGTCTTCGACTTCTTCCGCCACCGCCGGAGCATGGATGGTCAGGGTAAAGACGGAACCGGCTCCCGGCTCACTGCTGACGGTAATATCGCCCCCCATATTTTTTGCCAACCTGCGTGATACGGCCAGACCGATACCGGTCCCGGTTGCCGGTTTTCCGCCATGGCTATCTTTGACCTGATAGTACATGGCGAAAATTTTATCCTGCTCTTCACGGGGAATACCGATACCGGAATCCTGCACCTCAAAGTGCAACATCTCGCCTTCGTCATAGCGCACACGCACCACAACCTGGCCTTCGCGGGTAAACTTGACGGCGTTACTGATAAGATTCCACAGGATCTGCCGCAGGCGCGTACCATCAGCGATAACCTGATGCGGCAATGGCAGCGTCGGCTCAAGCACAAAACGCAGCCCTTTCTGATGCGCCTGCAAACCGGAGAGGTTTTCCAGATCCGCCAGGAAACTGGTGAAGTCGAGAGGCTGGTTATCCAGTTGCACCTTACGGCGCTCCATCTTATCCATGTCGATAATATCGTTAAATATATTCCCCAGCGTGACCGCAGAGACATGGATAGTTTTCAGGTATTTTTCTTGCTCTTCTGTCAATTCGGTATCGAGCAAAATGCGGCTCAGCCCGACAATCCCGTTAAGCGGTGTACGCAGCTCGTGGCTGATCGTTGAGATAAAGGTTGTCTTATCCCGGCTGGCGCGCTCCAGCGCATCCTGATAGCGCTTACGCTCGGTAATATCGCGGCCAAAGCCCATCAGCCCGTGGCGTTTACCGACACGGTCGTAATAGGGCACTTTGCGGATTTCGAAACAGGCTTTACGCCCGTCAGGATAGTCAAGCCACTGCTCATAGGTCAGTGACACGTTATGGCGGAAGACTTTCTCATCGGTCTCGATCACTTTTTCCGCTGCTTCCGGCGAGTAAACGTCCTGCGGCTTCAGATTGATCAACTGCTTTTCGCTTTTTCCCGTAAGCAGCTCCATCGCCCGGTTACAGCCAGAAAACTCTTTGTCTTCATTGCGGTAAAACACCAAATCCGGGGAGGCATCAAGGAAAGAGCGCAGGAAAGAAGATTGCTGTTCGAGCTGGATCTGCGTTTGTTCGCGCTCCTGCATCTCTATTTTGAGTTGCTCAAACGTGGACTGCCGTTCAGCCTCCGCCTTTTCGCGATCGCTGATTTCCTGATTGAGCTGCGTAATATTGTCTTTCAGTTGCACATTGAGCTGGAGATCACGCTCACGCATCTCTTCCAGCTTATCCACCAGGCGAGACAAGCGCTGGCGCGACTCTTCAAGCTGCTCCACCACCACCGACAGGAAATAGACCGCCCAGGGCGTAATCAACAGACCAAAGAAAATGGAGCGGATAACGTCAATGCTTTCCACCTCCCCTTGCAACACCATGGTAACGGCCATCTGCACCACAATCGCAGTCACTACCAGGGCCAGCGCCAGCAGGAGGGAAAAACGCACCAGACCCAGTTTCATCATCAGGTCTACATAATATTGCGCCAGTAAACGGATTTGCTTCATAGAGATTTCCTCGAACAAGTCCGCTCAATAATACCCAATTCTGAGCAAAGGGTTGAAGCGAGTGCGAAAAATGCGGTGGTAATTCGCGATCCGATGAAAAAATACGAAAGAAGCAGAGCGTGTTACGCGGGAGACTGCCAACAGCGACCTAATGCAGAGCCTTGCGCACCGTGGGCGGTCAGATAACGATCGAGCTCCACCATACCCGTCCAACGGTTTTCGCACCATAGCGGCGCCAGCAACGTCGGGCGACGCGCGCTGGCAGAAACGCGGTGATAAATCACCTCTGGTGGCGTGTGGCGGATCATTTCACCGGCAATCACGGTGTACTCCTCAAGCCCAATGCCATTAAGACGACCGGCTTCCCATGCTTTCGCCATAATGCTGCCTTTCACAATATGCAGCGGATGAAGCTTAATACCGTCGACGCCGGTCTCGACAACGCGTTCAATGGTTTGCAGACAGTCCGGCTGACGTTCGCCAGGCAATCCCACAATCAGATGGGTACACACTTTCAGGCCGCGTTCACGAGCCAGTTGCGTGGTTTTCTGATAACAGGCGAAATCGTGGCCGCGGTTAATGCGGTGCAGTGTTTTATCGTGCGCGGTTTGCAGACCCAGTTCCAGCCAGACTTCATAACCCTGGTAGTGATATTCGCACAGCAGATCCAGCACCGCGTCCGGAACGCAGTCCGGGCGAGTGCCGACGCACAACCCGACAATGCTCGCCTGGCTGACAGCCTGCTGGTACATCGAGCGCAGCACCTGCACTTCAGCCCAGGTGCTGGTATAGGCCTGGAAATACGCAAGATAGCGCCTGGCACGATTAACAAGCATGGCCTGATGGGCCAGTTGTTCGGCAATGGAGCGATGCTGCTGCGCCTCGTCAGCAAAGGAAGCCACATTACAAAAAGTGCATCCCCCACGACCAATCGTGCCATCGCGGTTAGGGCAACTAAAACCGCCATGCAGCGTCAGTTTGTGAACTTTTTGCCCATAACGGCGAGCAAGATCCCCACCAAACATATTGACTAATTTCTGTAACTGCATAATCTGGAAGGCCGCCCTGAAGAAAGGGTGTAGCCTGCCACTTTTAGCTTTCGTCGGCGATGACTTGGATCAATCGCCCGGGAAGGCCTTTATCTATTGCATAAACAGTCAATATAATCGCAATTTCATTCACGCTACAAGCAATTACTTTTCCTTATGTTCCTGCATTATTTTGCAGAAATACGAACACCGGTGAAAAACAGTGACTTTATGCGGGTCCAGACTCTGATGCAGAATAAAAATCTGCCATTAATTCAACAATCAGAACATAACGTCATAAAGGGCGCTTTTGTATAGTGAGTCAGATCACACTCTGCTGCCGCTTAGTCTGCCGTTTACTCAATGTAAAAATAGTTAAATTAACTTATTTATCAAAAAGTTAATTCATGTTTAGCACTTTTTTGTATAAATAAGCTCGGCATTTGACCTGTGTACGGATTCCCGATAACTTGGAAATCCGCTGGAAGCTTTCTGGATGAGCAGTCTGCTCATCATATTTATGCAGTAATTGAGATTCCCTCTTAAGCAAGTCCTCAACACTTGTGTATCGATGCGAAAAGGAAATTAAAAGAGGGCGACATGCGAGGCAAATGCCCCGTCGCCATGCTCTTTTTACGCCTGTGCGCATCGTTCAGGAGGGGCTCCCGTAGAGCCTGGGGAGGTTCACTGATATGTTGTACGATAAATCCCTTGAGAGGGATAACTGTGGTTTCGGCCTGATCGCCCACATAGAAGGCGAACCTAGCCACAAGGTAGTGCGCACCGCTATTCACGCACTGGCCAGAATGCAGCACCGTGGCGCTATTCTCGCCGACGGTAAGACCGGTGATGGTTGCGGCCTGTTGCTGCAAAAACCCGATCGTTTCTTCCGGATTGTGGCGGAAGAGCGCGGCTGGCGTTTAGCCAAAAATTACGCCGTGGGCATGCTATTCCTGAACCAGGATCCGGAAAAGGCCAGCGCATCGCGCCGTGTTGTTGAAGAAGAGCTTCAACGTGAGACCTTGTCCATTGTTGGCTGGCGCGATGTGCCGACGAACGACGGGGTGCTCGGTGAAATAGCCCTCTCCTCGCTGCCTCGTATTGAGCAAATTTTTGTTAACGCCCCGGCAGGCTGGCGTCCGCGCGATATGGAGCGTCGTCTGTTTATCGCCCGTCGCCGTATTGAAAAACGCCTGCAGGAAGATAAAGAGTTCTACGTTTGTAGCCTTTCGAACCTGGTGAACATCTATAAAGGTCTGTGTATGCCGGCTGACCTGCCGCGCTTCTACCTGGACCTGGCGGACCTGCGTCTGGAATCGGCCATTTGCCTCTTCCACCAGCGCTTCTCCACCAATACCGTACCGCGCTGGCCGCTGGCGCAGCCGTTCCGCTACCTGGCGCACAACGGTGAAATTAACACCATCACCGGTAACCGCCAGTGGGCGCGTGCGCGTACCTATAAATTCCAAACGCCGCTGATTCCGGATCTCCATGATGCCGCGCCGTTCGTCAACGAAACCGGCTCAGACTCCAGTTCGATGGATAATATGCTCGAACTGCTTCTGGCAGGTGGGATGGATATCGTGCGCGCGATGCGTCTGCTGGTACCGCCAGCATGGCAAAACAACCCGGATATGGATCCGGACCTGCGCAGCTTCTTCGACTTTAACTCCATGCATATGGAACCGTGGGACGGCCCGGCGGGCATTGTGATGTCCGACGGTCGTTTCGCCGCCTGTAACCTCGACCGTAATGGTCTGCGTCCGGCGCGCTATGTCATCACCAAAGACAAGCTGATCACCTGTGCTTCTGAAGTGGGCATCTGGGATTACCAGCCGGACGAAGTGGTGGAAAAAGGCCGCGTTGGTCCAGGCGAGTTGATGGTTATCGATACCCGCGGCGGGCGCATCCTGCACTCGGCAGAAACCGATGACGACCTGAAAAGCCGCCACCCGTACAAAGAGTGGATGGAGAAAAATGTCCGCCGTCTTGTGCCATTTGAAGATCTGCCGGATGAAGAAGTTGGCACTCGTGAAATGGATGATGACCTGCTGGCCAGCTATCAGAAACAGTTTAACTACAGTTTTGAAGAACTGGACTCCGTTATCCGCGTACTGGGTGAAAATGGCCAGGAAGCAGTCGGATCAATGGGTGATGACACACCATTCGCCGTGCTCTCCAGCCAGCCGCGCATTATTTATGACTACTTCCGTCAGCAGTTTGCGCAGGTAACCAACCCGCCTATCGATCCGCTGCGTGAAGCGCACGTGATGTCGCTGGCCACCAGTATTGGCCGCGAAATGAACGTCTTCTGCGAAGCTGAAGGCCAGGCGCACCGTCTGAGCTTTAAATCGCCGATCCTGCTCTATTCCGATTTCAAACAGCTCACGACGATAAAAGAGGAGCACTACCGCGCTGATACGCTGGATATCACTTTTGACGTCACCGAAGTGACGCTGGAAGAGACCGTTAAGGCGCTGTGTGATAAAGCTGAACAGATGGTGCGTAACGGCACTGTGCTGCTGGTGCTCTCCGATCGCAATATCGCCAAAAATCGCCTGCCGGTGCCAGCGCCAATGGCAGTGGGCGCCATCCAGACACGTCTGGTTGAGAAGAGCCTGCGCTGTGACGCCAACATTATTGTCGAAACGGCCAGCGCTCGCGACCCGCACCACTTCGCTGTGTTGTTGGGCTTCGGCGCGACGGCAATCTACCCGTATCTGGCATATGAAACGCTGGCCAAACTGGTTGACAATAAAGCCATCGAGAAAAACTACCGCACGGTGATGCTGAACTACCGTAACGGCATCAACAAAGGTCTGTACAAGATCATGTCCAAAATGGGCATCTCGACCATTGCCTCTTATCGCTGTTCAAAACTGTTCGAAGCCGTCGGTCTGCACGACGATGTCGCCGCACTGTGCTTCCAGGGTGTGATTAGCCGTATTGGCGGCGCTGGCTTTAGCGACTTCCAGCAGGATCTGCTGAACCTCTCTAAAGTCGCCTGGCTGGCGCGTAAGCCGCTTTCGCAAGGCGGTTTGCTGAAGTATGTTCACGGCGGCGAATATCACGCTTACAACCCGGACGTGGTGCGTACGCTGCAACAGGCAGTACAGAGCGGCGAGTATAGTGACTATCAGGAATATGCGAAGCTGGTGAACGAACGTCCAGCGGCAACGCTGCGCGACCTGTTATCCATCACGCCAAACGGCGAAGCGGTCAATCTGAAGGACGTGGAACCGGCGAGTGAGTTGTTTAAACGCTTTGATACTGCGGCCATGTCTATCGGTGCATTGAGTCCGGAAGCACATGAAGCGCTGGCTGAAGCCATGAACAGCCTTGGCGGATTCTCGAACTCTGGTGAAGGTGGTGAGGATCCAGCGCGTTACGGCACCAACAAAGTCTCGCGTATTAAGCAGGTTGCTTCTGGTCGCTTCGGCGTCACACCGGCTTATCTGGTAAACGCTGATGTTATCCAGATCAAAGTCGCTCAGGGGGCTAAACCAGGTGAAGGCGGTCAGTTACCGGGTGATAAAGTCACGCCGTACATCGCGAAACTGCGCTACTCCGTACCTGGCGTCACGCTGATTTCTCCGCCGCCGCACCACGATATTTACTCGATTGAGGATTTGGCACAGCTCATTTTTGACCTGAAACAGGTCAACCCGAAAGCGATGATCTCCGTGAAGCTGGTTTCCGAACCAGGCGTCGGCACCATCGCAACCGGTGTGGCAAAAGCATACGCCGACTTGATCACTATCGCCGGTTACGATGGCGGCACGGGTGCGAGCCCGCTCTCCTCCGTGAAATATGCTGGTTGCCCGTGGGAACTGGGGCTGGTGGAAACCCAACAGGCGCTGGTTGCCAACGGTCTGCGTCATAAGATCCGTTTGCAGGTGGATGGCGGTCTGAAAACCGGGCAGGACATCATTAAAGCGGCGATCCTGGGCGCAGAAAGCTTTGGCTTCGGCACCGGCCCGATGGTGGCGCTGGGCTGTAAATATCTGCGTATCTGTCACCTGAACAACTGCGCAACCGGCGTAGCAACGCAGGACGATAAACTGCGTAAGAACCACTATCACGGCCTGCCGTTCAAAGTAACGAACTACTTCGAATTCATCGCACGTGAAACCCGTGAGTTGATGGCGCAACTGGGTGTGAAACGTCTGGTCGACCTGATTGGCCGCACTGACTTACTCAAAGAGCTGGAAGGCTTCACCGCGAAGCAACAAAAACTGGATCTGGCGAAACTGCTGGAAACCGCTGAACCCCATCCGGGTAAAGCGCTGTACTGCACCGAAAACAACCCGCCGTTTGATAATGGCGTGCTGAATGCGCAATTGCTGCAGCAGGCGAAACCGTATGTGGATGAAAAACAGAGCAAAACCTTCTGGTTCGATATCCGCAACACCGACCGTTCCGTTGGCGCATTGTTGTCTGGCTATATTGCGCAGACGCATGGCGACCAGGGTCTGGCGGCCGATCCGATTAAAGCCCACTTTAGCGGCACCGCAGGCCAGAGCTTCGGCGTGTGGAACGCAGGCGGGGTTGAGCTTTACCTGACCGGCGATGCCAACGACTACGTCGGTAAAGGTATGGCGGGCGGTCTGCTGGCCATTCGTCCTCCGGTGGGTTCGGCGTTCCGCAGCCATGAAGCGAGCATTATCGGTAACACCTGTCTTTATGGCGCTACCGGTGGCCGCCTGTATGCCGCAGGGCGTGCGGGCGAGCGTTTCGCTGTGCGTAACTCGGGGGCTATCACCGTAGTGGAAGGCATTGGCGATAACGGTTGTGAATACATGACCGGCGGTATTGTTTGCGTACTGGGTAAAACCGGCGTCAACTTCGGTGCGGGTATGACAGGCGGCTTCGGCTATGTGCTGGATGAAGACGGTGAATTCCGTAAACGCGTTAACCCGGAACTGGTGGAAGTGTTGAGCGTCGATGACCTCGCCATCCATGAAGAGCATCTGCGCGGTCTGATCACCGAGCATGTGCAGCATACCGGTTCTCAGCGCGGCGAAGAGATCCTGGCGAACTGGCCAGCATTTGCGGCGAAATTCGCTCTGGTTAAGCCGAAATCCAGCGATGTGAAAGCCCTGTTAGGTCACCGTAGTCGCAGCGCGGCTGAGTTGCGCGTGCAGGCGCAGTAAGGAATTCAGATGAGTCAGAATGTTTACCAATTTATCGACCTACAGCGCGTTGACCCGGCAAAAAAACCGCTGAAACTGCGTAAAATTGAATTTGTTGAGATCTATGAGCCCTTCTCTGAAGGTCAGGCCAAGGCGCAGGCAGATCGCTGCCTCTCCTGCGGCAACCCTTACTGCGAGTGGAAATGCCCGGTTCATAACTACATTCCGAACTGGCTGAAGCTGGCTAACGAAGGGCGTATTTTCGAAGCCGCAGAGCTGTCGCATCAGACCAACACCCTGCCGGAGGTGTGCGGGCGCGTATGCCCGCAGGATCGTCTGTGCGAAGGCTCCTGTACGCTGAATGACGAATTTGGTGCCGTGACCATCGGTAATATCGAGCGCTATATCAACGATAAAGCCTTCGAAATGGGCTGGCGTCCGGATTTAACGGGCGTGAAGCAGACAGACAAGCGTGTCGCCATCATCGGTGCAGGTCCGGCCGGGCTGGCGTGTGCCGACGTGCTGACCCGCAATGGTGTAAAAGCGGTCGTCTTTGATCGTCACCCGGAGATCGGCGGCCTTCTGACCTTTGGGATCCCGGCATTTAAGCTGGAAAAAGAGGTAATGACGCGTCGTCGTGAAATCTTCACCGGCATGGGCATCGAATTCAAACTGAATACAGAAGTCGGTCGTGACGTACAGTTGGAAGATCTGCTGAAAGAGTATGACTCCGTCTTCCTGGGCGTGGGAACCTACCAGTCCATGCGTGGTGGCCTTGAGAATGAAGATGCGCAGGGTGTCTATGATGCATTGCCGTTCCTGATCGCCAATACCAAACAGCTTATGGGCTATGGCGAAACACCGGACGCACCTTACGTCAGCATGGAAGGTAAACGCGTCGTGGTGCTTGGCGGGGGTGACACCGCGATGGACTGCGTACGCACTTCGGTTCGCCAGGGTGCCACGCACGTCATCTGCGCCTATCGCCGTGACGAAGAGAACATGCCGGGCTCGAAACGCGAAGTGAAAAACGCACGCGAAGAGGGTGTGGAATTCCAGTTTAACGTGCAGCCGCTGGGCATTGAGATTAATGCCAACGGAAAGGTCTGCGGCGTGAAAATGGCGCGTACCGAGATGGGGGCACCGGATGCGAAAGGCCGTCGTCGTGCAGAGATCGTTGCAGGTTCAGAGCATGTGGTGCCTGCGGATGCAGTTGTTATGGCGTTTGGTTTCCGTCCTCACAGCATGGAGTGGCTGGCGAAGCACAGCGTTGAGCTGGACTCTCAGGGCCGTATTATCGCACCTGAAGGTAGCGAAAATGCCTTCCAGACCAGCAACCCGAAAATCTTTGCCGGTGGTGATATCGTGCGGGGTTCCGATTTGGTCGTTACCGCCATCGCCGAAGGCCGTAAGGCGGCTGAGGGCATCATGAATTTCCTTGAAGTGTAATATCCATGTAGTGCCCAAAAGGAGGCTTCGGCCTCCTTTTTTATTGTCTCTTTTCAGGGAAGCATTCAGGAACTACCGATAGCAAAACAGGGCCAACCGGCCCTGTTTGTTTTATTTCACTACCCGCAGCGACGGACGCCCGCCGCGCGGCGGCGGATCATCGTCAGGATTGTTATCCTGATCGTCTGCGTGGTCAGGTTTATCACCGTCGATAACCGACATTACCGTCTCGCTTTCCTGCGCAGAAGCCTCGCCATCATCGTTCAGACTAACGGCGTCTTCGTCGTATGCAGCTTCTGGTTCAAACATGGTGCCAGCGCCGTTTTCACGGGCATAAATCGCCAGTACAGCGGCAAGCGGCACAGAGACCTGGCGAGGTACACCACCGAAGCGAGCGCTGAAGCGCACTTCGTCATTGGCCAGCTCCAGGTTTCCGACCGCGCGCGGCGCGATGTTTAACACGATTTGCCCGTCACGCGCATACTCCATCGGCACGCGTACGCCCGGCATCGTCACATCAACAACCAGATGCGGCGTAAGCTGGTTATCCAGCAGCCATTCGTAAAAGGCCCGTAATAGGTACGGACGGCGTGGAGACAGTTGTGACAAATCCATGCAATTAACCCCGGCCCAGGCGCATTTCGCGCTCGGCTTCTGTCAGAGAGGCGAGGAAAGAGTCGCGTTCAAATACCCGCGTCATATATCCTTTCAGCTCTTTAGCACCTGTGCCGCTCAGCTCGATACCCAATACCGGCAAACGCCACAGCAGCGGAGCAAGGTAGCAATCCACCAGGCTGAATTCGTCATTCAGGAAGTAAGGTTTCTGAGTGAACAGCGGGCCAATCGCCAGCAGTTCTTCACGGAGTTGTTTACGCGCTGCGTCAGCCTGCGCACCGCTGCTGTTCTGGATAGTATTCATCAGCGAATACCAATCCTTCTCAATACGGTGCATGTACAGACGGCTTTCACCGCGTGCGACCGGATAAACCGGCATCAACGGCGGGTGCGGGAAACGCTCATCCAGATATTCCATAATGATGCGTGATTCCCACAGAGTGAGCTCACGATCTACAAGTGTCGGTACGCTTTGATTCGGGTTGAGGTCAATCAGATCCTGAGGAGGATTATCCTTTTCCACGTGCTCAATTTCGAAGCTGACACCTTTTTCGGCCAGCACGATACGGACCTGATGGCTATAGATGTCCACAGGACCAGAAAACAGCGTCATTACCGAACGTTTGTTGGCAGCGACAGCCATGAAAACCTCCAGGTATATTCAGTATTTACTACTACCGGACCTAATCGACCGGTCAGATGTTGAGTTAACCACCCGCGCGTACTGTCACTCTCGTTTAAAAAGCAAACAAAAAATGAACAATCCCAGCCATTTGGGCAGAAAATTGGATGATAGTTTACCAGATTTTGCGGGCTTTGTGGTGAGGGGATTCTGGAAATGCTGAAAAAGAAGAGATAATCAATCAATTACTGTGGATAAGATGATTTTTATCCATAAAAAAACCCGGTTTGCACCGGGTTTTTTCGCCAATCGTTCTGCCGAAGCAGAAACCAATTAACGTTTGGAGAACTGCGGACGACGACGTGCTTTGCGCAGACCGACTTTTTTACGTTCAACCTGACGAGCGTCACGAGTGACGAAGCCAGCTTTACGCAGTTCGGAACGCAGAGACTCGTCGTACTCCATCAGAGCGCGGGTGATACCGTGACGGATCGCGCCGGCCTGACCAGAGATACCACCACCTTTAACAGTGATGTACAGGTCCAGTTTTTCTACCATATCAACCAGTTCCAGCGGCTGGCGAACTACCATGCGAGCAGTTTCGCGACCGAAGTACTGTTCCAGAGAACGCTGGTTAATAACGATTTTACCGTTGCCCGGTTTGATGAACACGCGAGCGGCGGAGCTTTTGCGGCGACCAGTGCCGTAGTATTGATTTTCAGCCATTGCCTATAATCCCGATTAGATGTCAAGAACTTGCGGTTGCTGTGCCGCGTGGTTGTGCTCGTTGCCTGCGTAAACTTTCAGTTTACGGTACATAGCACGACCCAACGGGCCTTTTGGCAACATGCCTTTAACCGCGATTTCAATCACACGCTCAGGACGGCGGGCAATCATCTCTTCAAAGGTCGCTTCTTTGATACCACCGATGTGGCCGGTGTGGTGGTAGTACATTTTGTCTTCACGCTTGTTGCCGGTTACAGCAACTTTTTCTGCGTTCAGAACGATGATGTAATCACCAGTATCAACGTGCGGAGTGTATTCCGCTTTATGCTTACCGCGCAGGCGACGAGCCAGTTCGGAAGCCAGACGGCCCAGAGTTTTACCGGTCGCGTCAACAACATACCAGTCGCGTTTTACGGTTTCTGGTTTAGCTGTAAAAGTTTTCATTAAAAGCTTACCCAAATAAATTAGTTACACGTTGGTGAACACCCAAACGCTTAAATACAAGTGAGGTTCACACGACATTGTCCAGTAAACCCACCCCTTCGGATATGTTTAGCCGGCACACAAGTGTTTCGGGAAAAAAACCTTGTTGTAACGTGGGGTCGCAGGATTATAGAGAAGTCGGGGTCAAAGATCGACCCCTTTTTGTGATTTGGATTGGGATTTGTCGCGTCTTTTCCCGCCTCACTACGGCATATGTGTGCGTTTCAGATACTCCTCGCTCTGCATCTCCTGCAGACGCGATAAGCAGCGCTGAAATTCAAACTTCAGGCGTTCACCTTGATAAATCTCATGCAGCGGCGTCGCGGCGCTCACCACCAGTTTGACGTGACGCTCGTAAAACTCATCCACCAGCGCAATAAAGCGCCGAGCCTCACTTTCCATCAGCGGCGTCATCACGGGCACATCAAATAACAGAACGGTATGGAACAGCCGTGAGAGTGCAATGTAGTCGTGCTGACTACGCGCATCCACACAGAGCGTGGCAAACGACACCGCCAGCGTCTGGTTTTCCACGCCCAGGGTTGGCAACGGCCGGTGATTAATTTCCAGCTCCGGCGCTCGCTCGCGTTTTGCACCCGCCAGCGCCAGCCAGAGTTTGTCCATCTGCTGGTGAGTTTCATCATTAAGTGGCGTCAGCCACAGATGCGCCTGCGTTAACGTACGCAGGCGATAATCCACACCCGCATCGACATTCATAATGTCGCAGAACTGCTTGATTGCATCGATAGCGGGCAGGAAACGCGAACGCTGCAAGCCGTTGCGATACAGCTCATCTGGCGGAATATTCGAGGTGGCAACCAGCGTGATCCCACGCGCGAACAGCGCTTTCATCAATCCGCCAAGTAACATTGCGTCGGTGATATCCGACACGAAAAATTCATCGAAACACAGCACATCGGTTTCGGCTTTAAAGCGATCAGCCACAATTTCCAGTGGGTCTGTTTGCCCTTGCAGCGAAGTGAGCTCTTCGTGCACACGAAGCATAAAACGGTGGAAATGCAGGCGCTGCTTACGGGCTCCGGGCAGGCTTTGATAGAACAGATCCATCAGCCAGGTCTTCCCGCGCCCTACACCGCCCCACATATACAGGCCGCGTACTGGTGCTAACGTGCGCGTATCGCGCTTACCCAGCCATTTGCTGAACGTTGTCAGCAGTCCGCTGTTCTGCGGCGCGGCAGTTTCGCTACGGTCGATTAACGCCTGGTAAATAATATCCAGTCTATTAACCGCTTCTTTTTGCACATCATCCGGCTGATGACTACCCTCGTGCAGGGCATTTAAATATCGCGATGTCGGGGAAAGGCTTTGCATGGTGTTATTGTTGTTCCTTGAAAATCGATCCGCCCCCACAGGGTTGACGAAAAAAAGGCCGTTCTACACTACGCGATGCTGCGGCAGGATTCCACTTCTGCACTATTAGCGGTTATAGTGGCACTATCAGGCGCAGGCAGGAGCTTGCTGCCGGGACCCTACGGAATCACAAAACAACGGGAGAAGTTCATGACCTGGGAATATGCGCTAATTGGGTTGGTTGTCGGCATTATTATCGGTGCCGTGGGCATGCGTTTCGGAAACCGCAAATTGCGCCAACAACAGGCCTTGCAGTACGAACTGGAAAAAAACAAAGCCGAACTGGAAGAGTACCGCGAAGAGCTGGTGAGCCACTTTGCTCGCAGCGCAGAGCTTCTGGATAACATGGCACACGACTACCGCCAGCTTTACCAGCACATGGCCAAAAGCTCCTCCAGCCTGCTGCCGGAAATGTCCGCGGAAGAAAACCCGTTCCGTAACCGTCTGGCTGAATCCGAAGCCAGCAACGATCAGGCGCCGGTACAGATCCCGCGCGACTATTCAGAAGGCGCATCCGGCCTGCTGCGCGGCAGCGCAAACCGCAAATAATCGCTCCTTTTCCTTATTTTTACGGGCGCGTATCGCGCGCCCGTCCCTTCTTCTGCATCGCAGCTATTATTTAGTCGTTCACCTCATTGTTACGCGGTTGAAATTTCAATAACATCAAATTGTTTTGGAGCGTCATTCCTTTCACTTCAGGTAACGAGAGCCAGCATCAATGAAGAAACCAACCCAGCTGTTGAGTGCGTTTGCGTTAAGTGTCGGGTTAACTCTCTCGGCACCATTCCAGGCGATGGCGGCGATGCCATCACAAGTGCCTGGCCAGGGTGCGCTACCAAGCCTTGCGCCGGTTCTGGAAAAGGTTCTGCCCGCCGTGGTGAGTGTGCAGGTTGAAGGCACGGCCGTACAGGGTCGGAAAATCCCTGAGGAACTGAAGAAATATTTCGGCGAAGAGATGCCGGATCAGCAGCAGCAACCGCAACCCTTTGAAGGTCTGGGTTCCGGCGTCATTATCGATGCCGCCAAAGGTTATGTGTTGACCAATAACCACGTCATCAATCAGGCGCAAAAAATCAATGTGCAACTGAACGATGGACGCGAGTTCGAAGCCAAACTGATTGGCAGCGACGATCAGAGCGATATTGCTCTGCTGCAGCTGCAAAACGCGTCTAACCTGACGCAAATCGCTATTGCCGATTCGGATACGTTGCGCGTGGGCGATTTCGTTGTCGCTGTTGGCAACCCGTTCGGCCTGGGTCAGACGGCGACATCCGGCATTGTCTCTGCGCTTGGGCGAAGCGGTCTGAATCTTGAAGGGCTGGAAAACTTTATTCAAACCGACGCCTCTATCAACCGCGGCAACTCCGGCGGCGCACTGCTGAATCTTAACGGTGAGCTGATCGGTATTAATACGGCGATCCTCGCACCGGGCGGCGGTAGCGTAGGCATTGGCTTTGCCATTCCCAGCAATATGGCGCAAACGCTCTCTAAGCAACTGATTCAGTTTGGTGAGATAAAACGCGGCCTGCTCGGTATTAAAGGCACGGAGATGAGCGCAGACATCGCCAAAGCCTTTAATCTCAATGTTCAGCGTGGCGCATTTGTCAGCGAAGTGTTACCGAATTCCGGATCTGCAAAAGCAGGAATCAAATCCGGTGATGTGATTGTTAGCCTGAACGGGAAGTCTTTAAACAGCTTTGCTGAGCTGCGTTCACGTATTGCCACCACAGAACCCGGTTCAAAAGTGAAACTCGGCATTCTACGCGATGGTAAACCGCTGGATGTGGAAGTGACGCTGGATAAAAGCACCTCCTCTTCCGCCAGCGCGGAGCTGATTTCTCCCTCCTTGCAGGGTGCGGAGTTAAGCGATGGCCAGCTTAAAGACGGCACCAAAGGCATTACCATTGGCGAGGTAGAGAAAGGCAGCGCCGCTGCGCAGGCCGGTCTGCACAAAGATGATGTGATAATTGGCGTGAACCGCGATCGTGTGCAATCCATCGCGGAAATGCGCAAAGTGCTGGAAACGAAACCTTCGGTAATGGCGTTGCATATCATCCGCGGAAACGACAGCATCTATTTATTGCTGCGTTAAGCGTTTCCCCTTCCCGGGCATCACCGCCGCATGTGATGTCCGGGTAACTCATGGTATGCTGCTGCCGTTCCCTCTTATTAATGACTATCCCATCATGTATGTGAAGCTTTTACGCTCGGTTGCAATCGGTGTTGTCGTGGGTGGCCTGATCATCGCCGCCATGCCTTCGTTACGCCAGCATAACCCTCTGATGTCACGTCAATTCGACAGCGCAGACGAAACACCCGCCAGTTATAACCAGGCGGTTCGTCGCGCGGCGCCCGCAGTGGTGAATGTCTATAACCGCAGCCTGAATAGCTCCACCCATGACCGCCTCGAAATCCGCACCCTCGGTTCTGGCGTAATCATGGATCAACGCGGCTATATCATTACCAACAAACACGTGATTAACGACGCAGACCAGATCATCGTCGCGTTGCAGGATGGTCGTGTGTTTGAGGCGCTGCTGGTCGGTTCGGATTCACTGACCGATTTGGCGGTACTGAAGGTTAACGCCACCGGCGGACTGCCGGTGATCCCCATCAATGCCAAACGCACACCGCATATCGGTGATGTGGTTTTGGCTATCGGCAACCCGTATAACCTCGGGCAAACCATTACCCAGGGGATTATCAGCGCCACCGGTCGTATCGGCCTGAACCCTACCGGTCGGCAAAATTTCCTGCAAACCGATGCCTCCATCAACCACGGCAACTCCGGTGGTGCATTGGTTAACTCGCTGGGTGAACTGATGGGCATCAACACCCTTTCCTTCGATAAAAGTAATGATGGTGAGACGCCAGAAGGCATTGGTTTTGCGATCCCCTTCCAGCTGGCTACCAAGATTATGGATAAGTTGATTCGCGATGGCCGGGTAATCAGGGGCTATATCGGTATTGGCGGTCGGGAAATCGCTCCATTGCATTCGCAGGGCGGTGGCATCGATCCGATTCAGGGGATTGTCGTTAACGAAGTCTCAACCGATGGGCCAGCCGCGCGCGCAGGCATCCAGGTGAATGATGTGATTACGTCCGTGAACGGTAAACCTGCGGTTTCAGCTCTCGAAACCATGGATCAGGTCGCGGAAATTCGCCCGGGTTCGGAAATCCCGGTGGAAGTGATGCGTGATGATAAGAAGTTGACCTTCAAAGTCACGATTCAGGAATACCCGTCGACCAATTGACGACAACAAAAAACCGGAGCGACAGGCTCCGGTTTTTTTTCGCTTCCCGCCATCGCGGGGCTACAGCTTTTAGCGGTTAACGAAGTCAACGCCAAGCTGGATGTCTTTATGTAGCGTCTCCAGCATGCCTTCAAGCGACTGCTGCTCAAATGCGCTGAGCTTACCGATAGCATGACGCTCTTCGATACCGTTTTTCCCCAGACGCAGCGGTTGTGCAAAGAAACGCGCATACTCGCCGTCACCTTCAACATACGCACATTCCACCACGCCTTGTTCACCTTGTAGCGCGCGCACCAGCGACAGACCAAAACGCGCAGCGGCCTGGCCCATAGAAAGTGTTGCAGAGCCGCCACCCGCTTTCGCTTCAACCACTTCTGTACCCGCATTCTGGATACGTTTGGTCAGATCAGCGACTTCCTGCTCAGTAAAACTCACGCCCGGAATCTGTGACAGCAGCGGCAGGATGGTGACGCCAGAGTGGCCACCGATCACCGGCACTTCAATAGTGCCTGGCTGTTTGTTCTTCAGTTCGGCGACAAAGGTATTAGAACGGATGATATCCAGCGTGGTCACGCCAAACAGCTTGTTCTTATCATAGACACCGGCTTTTTTCAGCACTTCAGCAGCAATAGCCACGGTGGTGTTCACCGGGTTGGTGATAATGCCAATGCAGGCTTTTGGCGCGGTTTTCGCCACCTGCGCCACCAGATTTTTGACGATACCCGCATTCACGTTGAACAGATCGGAGCGATCCATACCCGGTTTACGTGCGACGCCAGCCGAAATCAGGACGACATCAGCCCCGACCAGCGCAGGGGTAGCGTCTTCGCCGGCAAAGCCTTGAATGTTCACATCGGTCGGAATATGGCTGAGATCCACAGCGACCCCTGGCGTAACAGGGGCAATATCATAGAGTGAGAGTTCTGAACCAGAAGGCAGTTGTGTTTTCAGTAGTAGGGCTAGCGCCTGACCGATACCGCCGGCCGCGCCGAGGACTGCGACTTTCATCCTAAACTCCTTATTATGGTTAGCTAAATATTTTGTTACTCCGTTGCGGCGACCTTAATTCACCCTGATAATTATGACAATGACCCTGCAAAAATTCTGCGGACTGGCACACTGTTAGATCTTATAGTAGGTGGATACGACCGACAGATCGGCAAACTAAGCAACTAACACAGAGAGTTTATAATATAGCTCTGTTGTTCACCAAAATTACATCAACTTTATAACATTTACTTTACTTTCAAATGTTATTTGCGACGCAGGACACAAGCCACTGTCCTTCATGGCAGTTTTTGATAAACTCCGCGCCTTCCACGGTTTTTTTCAGAATTTACCTCAGCAGATTATTTGCATAAAAATTCATCAATATGCATAATGATGTTGTTTTCATGGCCATAATACGGGTGACTTATGCGAAGCTCGGCAAAACAAGAAGAATTAGTTAAAGCGTTCAAAGCGCTGCTTAAAGAAGAGAAATTCAGTTCTCAGGGAGAAATTGTCCAGGCTTTGCAGGATGAAGGCTTCGACAATATTAATCAGTCCAAAGTATCCCGCATGCTGACTAAATTCGGTGCGGTGCGCACACGCAACGCAAAAATGGAAATGGTTTACTGCCTGCCGGTTGAACTTGGCGTCCCGACCACGTCCAGTCCGCTGAAAAACCTTGTGCTGGATATCGACTATAACGACGCGGTGGTCGTGATCCACACCAGCCCGGGTGCTGCGCAGCTTATTGCACGTCTGTTGGATTCTCTGGGTAAAGCAGAAGGGATCCTCGGCACCATCGCCGGTGACGACACCATCTTTACTACGCCTTCCAGCAACTTTACCGTTAAACAACTGTACGAAGCGATCCTGCAAGTCTTCGAACAGGAGCTTTAATCGCTTTCCCCCCCGGTTTTTACCGTGGGGGAATGTTCGGCTTTTCCTCCTCTCACCCCGACATTTCACCACGCTTACTTTAACAGTTAGTGCGATTTATCGTTTCGCTTGACCGCTCCAGCGCATACCACCGCACAAAAAATCAAATCCAGATATCCATATGATTTTATTAACTATCGTTAAGTAATTTATGACGCAGCGGTGATTTTTTATGCCTCAAGGTAATAAAAAAGCACATCCTTTATTCCGATAATTGAGAGTTATAATTAGCTTGGTATTAATTCTTTGCGTGATTAGTGTATACTTGATTTTGTGATGAGGGTCACGAAATAAGACCCCCGAAGAAATTAAAGCAAAGAATACGACGAGGTAAGCATCATGAATATCAAATCAACTGTAGCAACACTGAGCCTGCTGTCAGCACTGTCATTCGGCGCATTCGCCGCTGATTCCATCAATGCTGATCAGGCACAATCCCGCCAGTCTCTGGGCACCGTTTCTGTTGGCGCGATCGCCTCTTCTCCGATGGATATGCGTGCTGAGCTGAACAAAAAAGCGGAAGCACAAGGCGCATCGGCTTACCGCATCATCGAAGCCCGTACCGGTGACCAGTGGCACGCTACTGCTGAACTGTACAAATAAGTTTTACCAATAAACCCTATGTAATGTCGCTCAACAGCACCAGGCATAAAAAAAGTGGTTCAATCCTTCTCGCTGTTGAGACGCTCTTAAGGAGACTGACAATGAAACGTAATCTGATCATCGCATCCCTTGGCCTTGCTTCACTGATCTCTTTTGGCGCAAGCGCCGCCACCCTGGTCACTAACGATCAGGCCAGCAACCTGCAACCTATGGGCAGCGTCTCTGTATCGCAGGTAGCCGGTGTGCCGATGGATATTCGCCAGGAACTGTCCGCAAAAGCTGACGAGGCGGGTGCCAGCAGCTATCGCATTATCGAAGCACGTACGGGCGACCATACGCACGTAACGGCGGAACTGTATAAATAAACCCTCGTCGTCTTGTCCGACGACTTGCCCCTGCCTGTCAGGGGCTTTTTTTTGCCTTCAGCGAACGTTAAAGCGCAACTGACCTTCCAACTCCTCTTCAGCTTCGTCGAACAGCAATATCAACGCACCAAAACGGCGACGCTGTTTTTCCGGTAAATGCGTAAACTCAATCTCCACCGGTAACGGTAACTCCCCTTCCATCACCACGTCCCACAATGAATCCAGATCGTGAATTTTCTCGCGATCAATAGCGAACTGGTGGGTAAATTCACGATAGAAAGCACGTTGATCAACAATGTTTTTAAAATCGAACGTATAGGTTTTCATGGTCTCCGCCCCCCGCCAACGGGGCGGCATCCGCCGCCCGTAACGTTACAGTCCCCCGAGATGCAGGGTTTTCACTTCAAGGAATTCCTCCAGTCCCAGCACCGATCCTTCACGGCCCAGCCCCGACTCCTTCACCCCGCCAAATGGCCCCAGTTCCGTTGATACAGCGCATTCGTTAATGCCAATCATCCCGCTCTCAAGCGCCTGCGAAACACGGAATACCCGCTGCAGATTCTGCGTATAGAAGTAGGCCGCAAGACCAAAAGGCGTGGCATTAGCCCGCGTCACGACCTCCTCCTCCGAGGTAAACCGGAAACAGGCCGCCACCGGACCAAATGTCTCTTCCTGCGCCAGTTTCATACCGTCACTGCAATCGCCCAGAACCGTGGGAAGCCAGAAATTACCCCCGAGGCTATGAGGTTTGCCGCCCGTCAGCACTTTCGCGCCTTTGGCCACCGCATCGTCCACATGCTCGCGCACTTTCTCCACGGCGGCAGGTTCAATAAGCGGGCCAACGACTACCCCCTCATCCAGACCATTCCCAACCTTCAGCGCGCTCACTGCTGCGCTCAACTTCTGGGTAAACTGCTCATAGACCGATTCATGGATATAAAAACGATTAACGCTGACACAAACCTGACCGGCATTACGGAATTTATTAGCAATCGCCCCCTGCACCGCCGCGTCGATGTCCGCATCTTCAAACACGATATAAGGTGCGTTCCCGCCAAGCTCCATCGACACTTTCTTCATCGTTTCGGCGGCATTGCGCACCAGCGTTTTACCGACAGCGGTCGAGCCAGTGAACGAAATCTTGCGCACGTCATGGCTGGCCATAATAGCATCGCTGATTTCAGCGGTATTGCCGGCAACGGCATTCAGCACACCATCCGGTACTCCCGCTTTTTTTGCCAACGTCAGCAAGGCAAACGCGCTAAGCGGCGTGTTATTGGCAGGCTTGATGACCCCGGTACAACCCGCCGCCAGCGCCGGTCCCAGTTTGCGCGTCAGCATCGCCATCGGGAAGTTCCACGGCGTAATAGCCGCCACCACACCGACGGGTTCTCGGGTCGCCAGGATCCGCGAACCGGGCTTAATCGGGGGAATAATCTCCCCGTTGGCGCGTTTGGCCTGCTCCGCAAACCACTGAATAAAGCTGGCGGCATATTCCACTTCGCCTTCGGCTTCTTTCAAAGGCTTGCCCTGTTCGGTGGTCATCAACCGACCCAGCCAGCTTTTATTTTCAATGATCAATTCATACCAGCGATAAAGAATGGTGGAACGTTCTTTCGCGGTTTTCGCCCGCCATGCGGGGAAGGCCCGGCTCGCAGCGGCAATAGCCTCTTCCGTCTCTTTTTTGCCTGCTTTAGCAACTTTCGCAATGACTTCACCGGTGGCGGGGTTCAGAACGTCAAATGTGGTAGCCAGCGATTTCCAGACGCCATCAACCAGATAACCGGTCTGAAAAAGCGCGTTATCCTGCAGTGCCTGCGTGGTCATTTGTCCTCCTGATCGGTGATATGTGAAATCTCTTCCCAAGTATAGACATAAAAAAACCGACGCTTTTGGCGTCGGTTCTGCGTTTAACTGCGGGTAAGCGCATGCTGGTATTTCCGTAACATGCCTGTCAGCCGGTGTACAGGCTCTGTAACCTGCGGCGGAGCATCCCAGTGGTGCAATTTATGCTGGTAAATGTCCAGCTCATCCAGTAACTGCGTAAAACTGAGCTGGCGCTTATTATCGTTACTGGCAGAAATGACCTGCGCGGCGGTACGACGTAGCTGCCGGTGAAACGCCGAGAGATCGTCATTAATCGGTACAGGCGCATCGCGCAGGCGCTGGTGAGCAATAATCAGCGTTAATGCCAGACGAAACTTCGCTATATCGCCGGGAAATTTGTTCAACAGCAGAAAAAGCTGCTGGTACAGCGCAGGCAAATGGTTCTCTTTACGGCGCGCAGCATTGGTGGTCATCGCCGACACCGCCGCCGACACAAACTGATTCAACAACATGCGTCCGGTGCGTGCTTGCGAATTATCCCGCACCAGCAGCAGCACCAGCATCGCCAGCACCACACCCACCAGTTGCCCCAGCGCATTATCCAGAAACTGGCTGAACTTAAAGGTCATAGGGTTATCCAGCACCAGGATATTAATGGTTCCCGCCAGTGTCGCCATCGAGCCCAAACGCCGTTTCTGCACTTCTATGCCAATGAAGAACGCAAGCACCGCCATACTGATACAGAGCAGCAGCATGCTTTGCTGGGTAGAAGGCAGGATCACTAAGTAATAGAACGACCCGATAGGCAACGCCCATAACATGCCGTATATAAAGTCTTTTGCCACCATTTTCGGATTAGGCAAACGCATCGCCAGTGAGGTGACAACGGCAATCATCACCATCGAACCGCTGCCAGATGTCCAGCCCGTCCATAACCAGAACAGCGTCCCGAGCATGCATGATAATGTCGTGCGCCAGAAGTTAACCATCGCATGATGGCGCTCCGCCGATTCCGGTTTCACCACCGTTTCGCCCTGCAACACCTCTTCTTCAATGGTGCTGATCTTCGCATTACCCATCACGCCACGTTTCAGCAGCAGATAGCGGGTTGCCGCGCCAACCCAGCTATAAATAGTCACCGGCGTCTCCCGCTCACCGGTCCAGGCGATCACGCGACGCATTCTTTTCATCTGTTTGTGAACATCCTGCACACTGTCGACCGGCTCATTGAACAACTCGCGGAAGGTGTCCGTGATCAGTTCCGGGCGAGTATTTTGAATCAGGTACGTTTCGCACGCCTGCGTGATTAATGTCAGCGACAGAGTATTTATCACCTTCAGGCGTCGGTTAGCACGCCCCCAGCGGGAAGACTCAATTTTCAGGTTGGTGCGCATGCCCTCCAGCGCGGTCGTCCGGCGCACCAGGGCGGCCCAGGCTTTGTCGACTTCTTCACTGTCGCCATGTTTGATGCACAACTGCATCAGTTGATAGTGCGCCACCAGCAGGCTATCCAGTTCACGGTCAATTTCCTGCTTAATTGAGCGCGGGGAAAACAGCAGATCGGCGACAATCGCACAGAGAATACCCACGACAATTTCGCTGCAACGTTCAACGGCAAATTGCGGGGCCAGCAGCGGTTCAGTTTGAATGGTGACGACAATAATTAACGCGGTGTAACCCGCCAGTCCCCAGGCATAGGAGTTTTCGACGCGCACCAGCGAAGAGACCCAGGTGCAAAACCCGGCCCAGATACAGCACACCATCAGCATCAGCAGCGGGGTGCGGATCAGCGTGATAATAATGGTTAATCCGGCAATACAACCAATAAAGGTGCCGACAATGCGCAACATCCCGCGATAACGGATCGCACCGGAATAAGGTTCGCCGCCAGCGGCAAAGGCCGGCCCCGCAGCAACAATAGCAGCGGTCAGCACCGCCCAGCGTGGCGTTTCAAGTTGAAAGTGAAAACCGACGAACAACGCCAGCACCACGGCAAAGGCCAGTTTGAAGGCAAAACGCAGATGCTGGCTGGCAATTGAGAACAGCCCCATAGCGATTACCCCAGCTCACG
Organism: Kosakonia oryzendophytica; assembly: GCF_900094925.1. Classification (GTDB taxonomy): domain Bacteria; phylum Pseudomonadota; class Gammaproteobacteria; order Enterobacterales; family Enterobacteriaceae; genus Kosakonia; species Kosakonia oryzendophytica. The sequence continues at coordinate 44,025 of NZ_FMAY01000018.1, forward strand.
CAGACGATGCGCCATTTTGCGGAAGAAAGAGTCCTGGCTTTCATCGCGATCGGATTGCCCCGTCACCACCACTGTCGCGGTCGTGCCCGACGGCCACAGGTTCCCCTGTTGCTGATCGAGGCGGATACGCACCGGCACACGCTGTGCCAGACGAACCCACTCCAGATTGGAGTCAATGGTTGCCATTCCTTTGCTGTCATTGCTGCTACTGGCATTCGTTACCCCGGCGGCAATGCTGTCCACGGTTCCTTTCAATACCTGATTACTGCCCAATGGGGTCACTTCCGCCCGGTAACCCGCGCGCACACCTTCCAGTTTGGTCTCTTCCATATAAGCCAGAACATAGAACGTGTTCTGCTTCACCAATGCCACAGCGGTAGAACCACGGGTGATAAACTCACCGGCGTAAACGTTAAGGTTGGTGACCCAGCCATCCGCCGGGGCGCGAATAATCGTGCGTTCTAGATCCAGCTTCGCCAGGTCGCGGGTCGCAACGGCTTTTGCTAACTGATGCAGTTCGGTTTGCAGCGTATTATTGGCCTGGTCGATTTCCTCTCGCGACATCGCCTGCACGCCCAATTGGTTACGACGCCCGGCTTCACGGCGTTTTTCGCTGACCAGCGCTTCGTAATAGGCGACATCCGCCTCGTCTTGTTCCAGGGCTTTTTGATAGCGCGGCTGATCGATAGTGAACAGAACTTGTCCCTGTTTCACCAGTTGGTTGTCATGCACATTGACTGACGTTACCAGACCGGTGACATCCGGCGCGATGGCGACGACGTCAGCGCTAAAACGTGCATCGCGCGTCCAGGGCGATTCAGTGTAATAAACCCAGGCGCGGAAGATTGCGATGAATGCCAGGATAACCAGTACCATCGTGATGGCGGTACGGGTGATATTTCTTGTTAGTGTTTTCACATCTACCTCAAACAAACAGGCGCGACAGCAGATAAAACAGGCAGCAGTAGAGCGCGGTATTAAATAACGCCGGGTGCCAGACAAAGTCGTAGATCCCGGTCGGGACCAGCACACGGCGCACCAGCCAGAAGATCGCCAGTGACAAAATTAATTCGAAAAAAATCGGTGGGAACGATAAACCGAACACCACGATTACGGGAAACAGACTCATGTTGACCTTGATTAGAGAGCACGCAGGTGACAATTTTTCTCACGTCACCGCAGGAGTAAGGGCAAGGAAAGCCAGGCGAGAGTGACGCGTTTTTTCTTACCCTGATCGGGCTTAGCCGCCCCAGGGTGATTATTCAGCTAACAGTATATTAACGTAACTGTTATGCTGTTATCTATATAATGTGATCTAAATCACTTTTAAGCCAGAGTGAATAATGGAACGACTAAAGCGGATGTCGGTATTTGCCAAAGTGGTGGAGCTGGGCTCTTTTACCGCCGCTGCCCGACAGTTACAAATGAGCGTTTCGTCCATCAGCCAGACGGTGGCAAAGCTGGAAGATGAGTTGCAGGTAAAGCTGCTTAACCGCAGCACGCGCAGCCTGGGGCTGACCGAAGCCGGTAAAATTTACTACCAGGGCTGTCGAAGGATGCTGCATGAGGTACAGGATGTACACGAGCAACTTTATGCGTTTAACAACACACCTATCGGCACGCTGCGCATTGGGAGTTCTTCAACCATGGCGCAAAATGTGCTGGCAAAAATGACAGCGGATATGCTGAAAGAGCATCCGGGGTTGTCGGTTAACCTGGTGACCGGTATCCCTGCGCCGGATCTGATCGCCGACGGGCTGGATGTGGTGATCCGCGTTGGAGCATTGCAGGATTCCAGTCTCTTCTCCCGCCGTCTTGGCGCAATGCCGATGGTGGTCTGCGCTGCCAAAAACTATCTTGCCCAATACGGCATTCCTGAAAAACCCGCCGATCTGGCAAATCACTCCTGGCTGGAGTACAGCGTGCGCCCGGATAATGAGTTTGAGTTGGTCGCGCCGGAGGGGATCTCCACGCGGTTGATCCCGCAGGGGCGTTTTGTCACCAACGATCCGATGACGCTGACGCGCTGGCTGACCGCCGGAGCCGGGATCGCATTTGTGCCGTTAATGTGGGTGATCGATGAGATCAACAATGGCACGCTGGAGATCCTGCTGCCGCGTTATCAATCGGATCCCCGCCCGGTTTATGCGCTGTATACGGAAAAGGATAAGCTGCCGCTCAAGGTGCAGGTGTGTATTAACTATCTGACGGATTACTTTATCGATGTGGCAAAGGTTTACCAGAGTATGCAAGGCCGCAGTGTGTGATGCTCCCCTCCCGTAAAGGAGAGGAGCGGTGAGCCATTATGCCGTGCCGCCGACGGTGAGTTTGTCCACTTTCAGCGTCGGCTGTCCCACGCCGACCGGTAAGCTCTGGCCCTCTTTGCCGCAAACGCCAACGCCGTTGTCCAGCTTCAGGTCATTACCCACCATGGAGATCTGCTGCATCGCTTCAATGCCGGAGCCAATCAGCGTCGCGCCTTTTACCGCTTTGGTGACTTTGCCTTTTTCGATCAGGTAGGCTTCAGAGGTCGAGAACACGAACTTGCCGGAGGTGATATCCACCTGGCCGCCGCCAAAGTTCGGCGCATAGATACCATAATCCACCGATTCAATAATTTCCTGCGGCGTGGATTTACCTGCCAACATATAGGTATTGGTCATGCGCGGCATCGGCAGATGCGCATAAGACTCACGACGCCCGTTACCGGTAGGTTTAACCCCCATCAGACGCGCGTTCATTTTGTCCTGCATATACCCTTTCAACACACCGTTTTCGATCAGCACATTGTACTGGCCCGGCGTACCTTCATCGTCAATAGCAACCGAGCCGCGGCGGTCGACAATGGTGCCATCATCCACCACGGTACAAAGTTCAGAGGCGACCAGTTGCCCCATCTGACCACTGAACACTGATGTGCCGCGACGGTTGAAATCGCCTTCCAGACCGTGACCGACCGCTTCGTGCAGCAGCACGCCAGGCCAGCCAGCGCCCAATACCACCGGCAACGTGCCCGCGGGCGCAGCAACAGCAGAAAGATTGACCAACGCCATACGTACGGCTTCTTTGGCCCACGCATCTGCGCGTACGTCGCCATCGACCTCTTGCAGGAACCAGTCATAACCAAAACGACCACCGCCGCCGCTGGAACCACGCTCGCGCTTGCCATCATCTTCAACCTGGACGCTAACCGAGAGACGCACCAGCGGACGCACATCCGCCGCCAGCGTACCATCGGTTGCCGCCACCAGAATCAGCTCATAAACACCGGTCAGACTGGCGGAAACTTCCTGCACGCGGTTGTCCGCCGCCCGGGCAACGTTATCCACACGGCGCAGAATATCCAGTTTCTCTTCGCGGCTCATACTTTGCAGCGGATCGATGCTGGTATAAAGGCGCTGATGCTCCACCGCCCCCAGGGTTTTCACCTTCCCGTCGCCCTCTTCACGCACGATGGTACGTGCCGCCTGTGCGCTCTGCTCCAGCGCCAGCAGGCTGATTTGGTCAGCATAGGCGAAACCGGTTTTCTCTCCACTCACGGCCCGCACACCCACGCCCTGGTCGATGTTATAAGAACCATCTTTGATGATGCGGTCTTCCAGAACCCAGGATTCGTGATAGCTCGACTGAAAATAGAGATCGCCGTAGTCAAGACGACGCGCGGTCAGTTGGCCAAGAATGGTAAACAGATCCTGATGGCTCAGGCCATTCGCTGCCAGCAGTTGTTCACTCACCAGATTAAGACTCATCATTATTTTCTCGTCGTTGCCGCCACTTCGGGCAATAAAAAATGCGATATAAGGAGCTTGAGGCAATTCGCTGATGCCGTCAAATCATTGCTTTTTATCCGTCCGCGCCTGGCGCAGGACTTCGTTGATCTGCGGCTGATCCACCGGACCGGTAATGCGGTAACGCAGAATCGAGACTTTATTCCACAGCGGCCCCAGAACTTTGCTGGCGGCAAACACCGCTGCGCCAACAATCGGGTTAACCGCAAATGCCGCCGCGACGCCAACGGTAGCGGAAATTTCCGGTGCGACGACCGCTTCAACATCCAGTTCCCGCCGGACCAGGTCCACCGAACCTTTCATGGCGATATCCGCTTCCAGGCCGTCCACCAGCGTATCGTCGCTGTGCAGCACACCATCTTTGATCCACGCAGTACTGCGAATCGAGTCGAACCAGAAACCCTCACTGCTGAATGTGTCACTAAAATCCAGACGCAACTTTCGCAATAACGAATCAACACTGAACAGACGCAATAGCTGCCCGGCATGGCCGGTGCTGATATCGGTGATTTGCCCCTTGCCCAACCGCGTACGCAGGATACCGTTGAGCGACTCCTCCTGCGGCTCCCAGGGTGGGTTACGCCAGTGCAGGTCATAGTTGATATCGAAAGAGGAACCCCGTACAGGCGTTGGCACGCCGAAGAAACCCATTGCCGAATCGAGCTTATCGCCGCGCAGAGCGCCTTTGATGGAGGTACGCTCATCACCGGCTTTGTTCACCCACTCGCCTTCAGCTGTCAGGCGTGCAAGACCGCTATCGACCAGGCCACCAACCAGCGTCATCGTCTCGCCTTTAATGGCGAAATCGCCGTCAATGCGGCCATATTTTTGCCCCCACAGCCAGCACTCTGCGCAGCGTAACTGCAAATCGGGCCAGCCGGTGAAATCCACCCGGGTTTTGCCACGCAGCAGCGTTGAAGGCGACGAAATATCATCATCATTGGGCTCGGTGCTTGACGGGTTGTAGTAGAGATAACGAATTGCAGCCAGCCACGGCGCATTATCACGCAGGGTCAGTGTCCCGCTAATCTCCCGCCCTTGCGCTTCGATCAGCGAGCCGGAAGCCTGCGGTTGCGACACGATACTCAGGTTATTCCACTGCTGTCCGCCCAGCGTCAGCGCCGGCGTACGCAGGGTGATGCTTTGTGGGAACGTGGTGGTATTACTGACATTGTTCGCCACCCCCTGGCGTAACAAGCCCAGCCATTGCGCGCCATTCATCGCCGGAAGGTTTAATTCCAGTCCGCTCTGATCCGGTAGCGGAGGCACGGTTCGGCTGTCTGACGTCCAGATCCCACGATCGAGCCCCAGCTTGTTACTCAGCAACCAGCGGCTATTAAAATGGTTGGTGCTGCCCGCGTTCCCGGTGAGATCAAAACTGTGCAGATTCCCTTCCACCTTCAGCTTGACCGGCAGCGCTTTGCCCGCCGGTTTGTCCAGCGGCGGCGGTAAGGTACTGGCGAGATTATTCAGATTGCCATCAATGTTAACTTTATAGGTCGCACCAGACTTATACGGTAACTCAATGCCGACATCGCCTTTCCACGCGACACTGCCGCGCAGCGCATCATTGAGCTGTGAGGGTAAAACGCCGGTGCGCGCAGGTTGCCAGTTACCGTCCAGATTCACCGCCACCTGATAGGCTTTGTCGCCTTCGGTGGTTGAGAAATTCACATTTAGCGGCTGGTTAAACCAGGTGGCCTGTAGTGGCTCGCTCTGCAGATTGCCGTTCACAAAGCTGAACTTGCCGCTGAGATCTTTCAGAGTGCTATTAAGCGGTTTGATAAACAGGCCGTTATTACGCAACATGACCTCGCCTTTGGCGGTAGTCCTCTCGCCGTCCAGCGGGATATCAAGATGTAAACGAGCATTCACGTCGCCATCAACTTGCAGCTCTTCCAGCGCGTTGCCAAGAGAGTCATGCAGCGGCGTCTCTTTAAAATAGGGTCCCACCGCCTTGCCAGGCCCGTTGATATCCGCATCGATGAGCAGTTTTTCTTTTACATAGTCCGGGATATTCGCGGTCAGATTACTGGCCGTCACGCCGCCGAGCGCAACGTTATCGCTCTTCATCCACAGGCCATCGTTAACAAAATCGAGCTGAATATCGAGATTTTTCAGCGCCGGCCAGTCAGGCTGGAAAGCAAACGTCGCGTTACGCAGCGGTACCAGTACTTCAAACTGGCCTTCATTGTGTTTATAAGGGAAGAGACGCGGGTTGCCGCCATAGACCAGCGTGGCATCTTGCGCCTGCCCCCCCTGAATGGCGGCGCTGAGATAATCCACTAACGCTTTACCCATCAAGTTTTCCGGGAAATAACGCCATGCCTGACCGCCATCCGTAACGTTGATCCCTGCCAGAATGCCGAGCCAGGGCTCATCATCCTGCGGCTGAAGATAACGGAAACCACCATGAGCATGAATGGCATTGGCCTGCACATCGATGTTGCGCCCATCGAGTTGAAAACCGTGCTCGTTCTGCTGCCAGTTCAGCGTAGCCTCGCCCTTTTCAATCTCCAGCGGCGCGCGGAACACGGTCTCATACGGCATCTTTGCTTTCGCCATATTCACGGTCAACCGCCCGTCGTCCATGCTCCCTTCAAGTGTTCCGCCCAGATGCTCCACACCTGGCAGTAGCTGCCACTGTTTCCAGGCGATATCTTTCCAACGCGCCTGGAAACGCGTTTTACCGGGAGACTGCAACGGAATATCCAGCGCTAACTGTTCCAGCAGTCCGCTGGGCTGCATCGTGCCCCAGATGTTGTAGAGCTGTGGCGAGATTTTTTCGGCAATCGGCAGCAATCCTTCCAGCCTGCTGAGCTCAAGATTGCTGGCACGCACGCGTAACTCATCGCTCTGAACGCCACCTGCCCCGCCAGTCTCCTGTGCCGGAACCCAGGCAAAACTCAGCGAACCTTGCGGCCAGGCACGATCGTCAATGGCAATGCGTGTGGCAGGTACATCAAACTGCCACCCCTGCTGCTGGCGCGACACATGTACCGTAAGGTTATCCACCGTCATCCGGTGTACCGTGTTATCCCCTTGCCAGCTGGCACCGCCCCGCTTTAACCAGACATCGCCGCTTTCGACCACGCCTTTATTCAGCGCCATCCAGCCTTCCAGGCTGAAACGCGCGCTATTGAGCGCAACGTTGTCGCGCATCCATTCGCCAAGCCAGGGTTTGACATCGATATCATCCGCCTGCAACCAGACACGCCCATTGTTCAGTAACCCGTTGTCATCACGCAGGTCCATTCGCACCTGCATAATGCCGTGTTGGCCGGTCAGACTGGAAAGACTGACTTGCCCTTCTGCACGGTGTCTATCGTTACTGTTGAGCCAGGTTAATTGCGGGATCGCCAGTTCGGCACGTTGGCCGGAAAGGGTCAGGAAGCTGATGCGGCTGTCACGCAGATCAAAGTGATCGAACTGACGCAGGAACAGATCGCTCATGCGATCCGTCTCAAGGGTGTCGCTCGTATCGTTACGTTGCAGCGGCGTATTGGTATGTGCGACCAGTTGCCAGAAGGTAAGATTGCGGAACTGCCAGCGCAGGTGCAGCAGGCTTTGCCAGATATCCAGCGCCAGGGTTACACGTTTAATGGAGAGGTCGCTGCCGTCTTTCATCGCGGCGTGGATATCGCGCACTTCCAGCTCAGGGCCGAAATTCTCCCAGCGCGCCTGAATCTGCCCGGCCTGTACCACTATCCCCGTGCGGGCTTCGATCTGCGCCAGAATCTGCGGGCGCCAGTTATCCAGATGGGGAAGGACAAGGCGTAACCCACTCACCAGCAGCGCCACGATGACAATCAGCGTCGCTCCTGTAAGCAGCAATATCCCCGGCAGTCGCCTCACGCCTCTCTCCTTGTCAACCCAACAACCAGACCCGCTCGTGTCGCAGCGCGCTGCGCAATCACATCATTACTACGTCGAACTGTTCCTGATTATAGAGCGGCTCGATTTGTACTTTGACCTGTTTACCGACGAAGATTTCCACCTCCGCCAGCGCGTGTGACTCTTCGCCTTTCAGTGTCTCGGCCACCGCCGGAGAAGCGTAAACCAGGAAGCGATCGGAATCGTAAGCATGATGCACACGCACAATCTCGCGCATGATTTCATAGCATACGGTTTCCACCGTTTTTACGGTGCCACGGCCATGACAGGTCGGACACTCATTACACAGAACATGTTCCACGCTTTCACGCGTGCGCTTGCGGGTCATTTCCACCAGCCCAAGTTGGGAGAAACCATTGATGCTGGTTTTCACCCGATCCTTGCTCAATGCCTGCTCCAGAGAATGCAGTACGCGACGGCGATGATCCTCATTATTCATGTCGATAAAATCGATAATGATAATGCCGCCGAGGTTGCGTAAACGCAGCTGGCGGGCGATCGCCTGCGTGGCTTCAATGTTAGTGTTGAAGATAGTGTCGTCGAGATTACGATGGCCGACAAACGCACCGGTATTGATATCCACCGTGGTCATCGCCTCGGTCTGATCAATGATCAAATAACCGCCCGATTTCAGCTCAACTTTCCGCTCCAGCGCCCGCTGAATTTCGTTTTCCACATCAAAGAGATCGAAAATCGGCTGCCGCCCGCTGTAGTGCTCAAGCTTGCTGGTCATCTCCGGGATGTACTCCGCAGTAAACTCCAGCAACGCTTCAAATGTCAGCCGGGAGTCAACGCGAATACGGTCGAGATGGGCATCGGCGAAATCGCGCAGCACACGCTGTGCCAGCGCCAGTTCGCCATACAGTTTGCAGCGCGACTGCTGGCGCTTTTTGCGCTCCATCACCTTGGTCCAGACGCGCTTCAGGTAGGCCGCATCAGAGGCGAGATCCTCTTCACATACGCCCTCCGCCGCCGTGCGAATGATAAAACCACCCTGCTCATCGCAATAGGCTGCCACGACCTGCTTGAGGCGCTCGCGCTCGGCTTCACTTTCAATACGTTGGGAAACCCCCACATGTGCAGCACCTGGCATAAACACCAGATAACGTGAAGGGAGGGTAATGTCCGTGGTCAGGCGTGCACCTTTCGTACCGAGGGGATCTTTCACCACCTGCACCATCAGATCCTGTCCCTGACGAACCAGCTCGGAAATATCGCGGACGGTGAAGTTCTTCTGCTCTTCTCCGGCGACGCATTCAGTGTGCGGCATAATGTCGGAAGCGTGAAGGAATGCCGCCTTTTCCAGACCAATATCTACAAAAGCCGCCTGCATACCCGGCAGAACCCGGCTAACCCGACCTTTGTAGATATTGCCTACTATCCCGCGCCGTGCTTCACGCTCGATGTGAATTTCCTGAAGGATACCGCCGTCAATATACGCGACGCGTGTTTCCGATGGTGTTACGTTGACCAGTAATTCAGCCGTCATGATTATCTCTTCCCTCGCGCAGTGCGTTAAAATTGCTCAGCAATTCCCAGGTTTCTACCAGCGGTAACCCCATAACGGCATGATAGCTACCGTTAATCTTCCTGACGAAACAGCCGCCAGCGCCCTGAATACCGTAGGCGCCCGCTTTATCCAGTGGCTCGCCGCTGGCAACATAAGCGGCGATATCCGCGTCTGACAACACTCTGAAGGTCACTTCCGTTTCCACCAGGCAATCGAGCAGATACTGGCTGTCCGCCAGCGCCACCGCGGTCATCACCTGATGTGTTTGCCCGGAAAGCTGACGCAACATACTGGCAGCATGCGAGGAGTTTTTCGGTTTTTCAAGCACTTCACCATTAAATATCACGATGGTATCGGCACCCAACACCGGCAGATCCTGCGTTGCCATCGCCACGCCCGCCTGCGCTTTTTCTCGCGCCAGCCGCGTTACGTATTGCCGGGCGGATTCCTGCGCCTGACGCTGTTCTTCAATGCCCGGAATAATGCGCCTGAACGTTACGCCCAACTGGGTGAGCAGTTCCTGACGACGAGGGGAGCCGGAAGCAAGCCAGATATCTGTCATAAAAACCTTTATTGCACCGCGAACTGCTGGCGAATTTTACGCATTAACAGGAACAGCCATGGCCAGAGCACGCCATTGACAAGACTGCTCCAGAAAATATCAGGCTTGAACGAAACGTTAATCACCAAAAATTCCGCCCAGAAGACAATCACTTCGGTAGCCAACGACAACAACATCACCACCAGCGCCTGTTGCCAGAGCGCCAGATTACGGAATAACTGAAATTTCAGTGCGACCAGATAGGCGACAATGCTTAATGACAACGCACGTACGCCAAGTGTGGATCCGCTAATCAGATCCAGTATGGCACCCATGGCGAAACCCGTACCGACATTTACGCGGTGCGGCAACGCCAGGATCCAGTAAAGCAGAATAAGCAGCACCCAGTTTGGCCGGTAGACAATGATGTCATCCGGCCAGGGCATAATTTGAAGCAACAGAGCAATGAAAAACGAGAGCCAGATAACCCAGCGCCCCTGGCTACGGTAACTTGCCACTATTGCCCTCCCGTCGAGGCTGAGGGAGGTGGTTGCGTCATGCCGGTCGCAGGAGCTGGCATGGGTGCTGGCGGCCCCATCACATCCGGAGAAGGCAGCACCTGCGGCATCATTTGCAGCAGACGTTCATTCGCGACGCGATGGACATCTTCCGGCGTTCTTGGGTTAGAACCATTACGATCCGCGCCCCATAACAGCAGCAGATAACGCAGACGTTGCAGACCTGCGGTTGGACGCGCCTGAATCACCGTGTAAGCACGCTGTGTATCCAGTTTGACCGAGGAAACGACCGCCACCGGATAACCTTCCGGGAAACGCCCCCCAAGGCCAGAGGTCACCAGCACGTCGCCGACACGGATATCGGTGTTCGCGGGCAGATGTTCCAGTTGGAGATCATCGGTGCAACCGTTACCAGCGGCAATCACGCGGATATCATTACGCAGTACCTGGATGGGCAATGCGTGGGTCGCATCGCAAATCAGCAGCACCCGACTGGTGAGTTTCGCTACCGCGACAACCTGCCCCACCACGCCTTTATCGCTGATCACCGGCTGACCTTCATATACGCCGTTGACGCTGCCTTTATCGATAACCACCTGATCGCTATAAGGGTCATTCACCGTTGAAATAACCTGGGTCACCATTTTTTGCTCATCCTGACGCAGCGGTGAACCCAGCAGTTCACGCAGGCGCGCGTTCTCCTGCTTATACTGCCCTAACATTAGCAGCTCGCTGTTTTTCAGCAGCAATTCCTGACGCAATGCCCGATTTTCAAGCTCAAGCTGATCGCGCGAGGCCAGCGTTTGCGAAACGCTGTCTAATAATTCGCGAGGACCGTTAGAAATAAAATAGAAAGGACTGACGGCAGTATCCATGTACGTTCTGATTTGACTGAACGTACCGAGGCGGCTGTCGGCAATAATGACTCCGAGCGCCACCAGGACCGCCAGGAAAAGACGAATCTGCAGTGACGGGCCACGGCTAAAAATTGGCTTCATAGGCTTTGCGTATTCTCAGGCCAGCCAGATTCGGAGCGACATAGCGCTCCGAATCTGACACGGACTATTCTTCGCTGAACAGGTCGCCGCCGTGCATGTCGATCATTTCCAGCGCCTTGCCGCCGCCACGCGCTACGCAAGTCAGTGGATCTTCTGCAACTACAACTGGAATACCTGTCTCTTCCATCAACAGGCGATCGAGGTTACGCAGCAGCGCGCCGCCGCCGGTCAATACCATACCTCGTTCGGAGATATCGGACGCCAGTTCCGGTGGGCACTGTTCCAGTGCGACCATCACAGCGCTTACGATGCCCGTCAACGGTTCCTGCAACGCTTCCAGAATTTCGTTGGAGTTCAGCGTGAAGCCACGCGGTACGCCTTCAGCCAGGTTACGGCCACGGACTTCAATTTCGCGCACTTCATCACCCGGGTACGCAGAACCGATTTCATGCTTGATGCGCTCTGCCGTTGCTTCACCAATCAGAGAACCGTAGTTACGGCGCACATAATTAATAATCGCTTCATCAAAACGGTCACCACCGATACGCACGGAAGAGGAGTACACCACACCGTTCAGGGAGATAACCGCCACTTCGGTGGTACCACCACCGATATCCACAACCATTGAACCGGTCGCTTCAGAAACCGGTAAGCCTGCGCCAATCGCGGCAGCCATCGGTTCTTCAATCAGAAACACTTCACGGGCGCCAGCACCCTGAGCAGATTCACGAATTGCACGGCGTTCAACCTGGGTCGCGCCAACCGGAACACAAACCAGTACACGCGGGCTCGGACGCATAAAGCTGTTGCTGTGCACTTGTTTAATAAAGTGCTGCAGCATTTTTTCGGTCACGAAGAAGTCAGCAATAACGCCGTCTTTCATCGGGCGGATAGCGGCGATATTGCCTGGCGTACGACCAAGCATCTGTTTCGCTTCATGACCTACAGCGGCTACACTTTTCGGTGAACCGGCACGATCCTGGCGAATGGCCACCACGGAAGGCTCATTCAATACGATGCCTTGTCCTTTTACATAAATCAGGGTATTCGCGGTACCCAGGTCAATGGACAGGTCATTGGAAAACATGCCACGAAATTTTTTCAACATACTGAGGGATAATCCTGAAAGCTGGGGCGGAAACAAAATCCGCTTACTTTACCAACCACACGCAGCAGCGACAAGGCGCAAAAACTGTCTGCTACGGTGAAAATTAGTGCAGTTTGTTTCCTTTGTTGCAAAACGACATGACTTCGTCCGGAAGCGATAAAATCCAACTGTTCCAGTACCCTGCGTTTACAACCTGTCAAAGGTCAAACCGGCTTTTTAAACGCCGCAACGATCCGGCGGGCAGGCAAGCACACCCCCATACAAAGCAGCGCGCATTATTCTACGTGAAAACGGCTCAAACAGCAGTTCAAACCGAATATCTTTGCGAATATTTTTTCACATTGGTATCGAGCGGTTGAGAAGCGGCGAAGAAATCCCCCTGCGCACCCGCAACGCCACATTCCACCAGCGTCTGCCATTCCCCCCGGGAGCGAACGCCCGTGGCGAAAACCCGCGTACGCGTGCCTTTGCACACCTCCACAAGGCTTTGAACCAGCAACTGGTTTTCCGTGCGTTTTTCAATGTTCCTGACCAACCCCGGATGCAGCTTTAATAACTCAACATCCAACGCTTTAATCCAACTGGTGCTAACCAACGTCAGCCCCGCCTGATTAACCACCACGCGAGCGCCTAATGCATTGATCAAACGCACAACTGACTGTAATCGGCTGATGTGTTGACAAACATCCGCCTCGGCAAGTTCAAAAATAATCCGTTTACGTTGCGATTTTTCGCACTGCATTAGCGTATCACGCACCCAGCGCTGAAAACGCGGGCGGATCAGCGACTCAACCGTCACTTGCATAGCAAGGTTTTCTTCTGGCCAGAAACGGATAAACGGAATCAGTCGTGTCACCTGCTGACGGTCATACTCTTCGGATAAACCAAATTGCAGCACCATCGGCATATACTCTTCGGCAATCACTTCCTGCTCGCCGTCGTAAATACGGCACATTAATTCCCGATGATGCACCTGTCCGTCACGATTCACCGCCGGTTTCTGGTAAACACGCGGCCCACCCCGGCTTAACATTTGCTCAATCAGCGTGCGCCAGCGAACATTGCCACGCCCTTGTTCTGGTAACGAGTCATCATACACTGACCAGCTATTACCACCTTGCAGCACCGCATTGCGCGCGGCGGCTTCACTGTGCTCCATAACCTGCTCGGTGGACTGCCCGCTGCGCCAGGCGCAAATCCCGATATGCATCATATCTTCGCGGGTCAACATTTTGCTCGGCGGCAAGCCATCCACCGCGTTGAGGATCTGCCCGGCGATACTTTCCGCTTCTTTTAACGTGCGGTGTGGGAGCAGAACCGCAAAATCACTACGATGATAACGGGCCAGCAGCGCGCCAGGATAACGCATAATAAAGGTGGAGAGTAAATTGATCAGCGCAAAGAGGTGCTCCTGGACCGCCGACAATCCCCAGCTATCGCGTAGCAGGTCAAAATCCGGCAGGCGGATCATCATCACCACACCATGCGCTCCGACTTTTTCCTGGTCCTCCAGTAAGGTCGCCAACTGATTATCAAAAAACAGACGGTTATTGAGGCCAGTGCGGGTATCTTGCGCGGCATAAGAGCGGATTAACGTATCCATACGACTACGCTGATCGCTGGCGAACTGGATATCCGTCAGCAGCACATCCAGCGCGCTGCTGGTGCGCGACGGCCATTCATAAATGCTGCCGCGGACTTGCGGGCCTCGCTCGCCATTGAGGATCCGCGTGGCGCGTGTTTCCAGCAACTCCTGCCCGGAAAGTTGTCGGCGCAACCAGCGCACCGACAAAAAGATAATGACAATCATAAAGCCGATCGCCAGCGTTAGCGGCGCGGTCGTCAGCAGCGAACGAAAATAGTTCGCCATTGGATCCTGATAGACCAGTGTTATCACAAATCCTGGGTTTTTCACCGAAGGAATCTGCAACTCCCGGTATTGATAATTGCTGCCTGCCGGGCGGTAAGTGCTTTTACGAGTGTAACTGAGGATAACGTGCTCGCCCTGTTTGACATCAATACCGATGATGTCTACCGGCACCATTAATTCATCAAGCTGATGCAACAGAGCTGAGGGAGAGGAGGAGATCAAACGCGCATCAACAACGGCCGCTACCGCTTGTACGCGGTTAGCAACCTTATTCTGGATAGCAGTATAAAAACTGAGTGAACAGCCAATCAGGGTAACGAAGATCGCCAATCCCGTCAGTAGTGTTACAAATGCGGAGAATTTCGTCGTTAATCGCATCCCTGTGTTAACTCCGTTTATATAAAGAACAAGACGGTTCCAGCCGGGATAACGTTACCCTGGTAAGTACTAACTTCGGCGTAGTGACGCCCCCGAGATAGCCTGCTGAGACTGGCAATAAAATGGCACCGTATTTCATTATTGCGAGTATAGACCTCAGAAATTATTTGCCAATCATCAATAGGTCAAAGAGATAGTTAAGACGCTAAATTTACAATGTTTGGTAACACACTCCTACTCGCACTAACGCATTGTTTCCACCATGCTTAAGAGGAAAGTAGCGGAGGATGCCATGAAGAAAAAATTGACCGAAGCCGACGTAACTGCCGAATCCGTTTTTATGTTACAACGCCGACAGGTACTGAAGATATTGGGCATTGGCGCAACAGCGCTAACCCTTCCTGCCAGCGGCCATGCTGATTTACTGGACTGGTTTAAAGGCCATGACCGCCCGAAAGCCCCATCCGGTAAAGCCCTTGATTTCAGTAAACCGGACGCCTGGCAATCCACGTTGGCGCTGACGCCGGAAGATAAGGTCACCGGTTATAACAACTTCTACGAATTTGGTCTGGACAAAGCCGACCCTGCTGCCAACGCTGGCGGGATGAAAACCGACCCCTGGACATTAACCATTGATGGCGAAGTCGCGAAACCATTAACTCTTGACCATGATGCGCTGACGTCGCGCTTCCCGCTGGAAGAGCGCATTTACAGGATGCGTTGCGTGGAAGCCTGGTCAATGGTGGTGCCGTGGATTGGCTTCCCGCTCCATAAACTGCTGGCGCAGGTTGAACCCACCAGCAAGGCAAAATACGTTGCCTTCCAGACGCGCTACGCGCCAGAAGAGATGCCAGGGCAGAAGGATCGCTTTATTGGCGGCGGCCTGGCGTATCCTTACGTCGAAGGATTACGTATAGATGAAGCCATGCATCCGCTAACACTCCTCACCGTTGGCGTTTACGGTAAAGCGCTGCCGCCGCAAAATGGTGCACCTATTCGCCTGACGGTGCCGTGGAAATACGGTTTTAAAGGCATCAAGTCGATTGTCAGTATTAAACTGACCAGCCAGCGCCCGCCCACGACATGGAACCTGTCGGCACCCGATGAGTATGGTTTTTTCGCCAACGTGAATCCGCATGTTGACCACCCTCGCTGGTCGCAGGCCACCGAACGCTTTATTGGTTCAGGTGGTGCGCTGGATGTAAAACGCCAGCCAACGTTACTCTTTAACGGCTACGCTGAAGAGGTAGCTTCGCTGTATCGTGGGTTAGATTTACGGGAGAATTTCTGAGTGCGTTTAACGGCAAAACAGGTGACCTGGCTTAAAGTCCTCCTCCATCTGGCGGGGTTATTGCCTTTTATCTGGCTGTTTTGGGCTGCCAGCCAGGGCTATTTCAGCGCCGATCCGGCAAAAGATATTCAGCATTTTACCGGGAGAATGGCGCTAAAATTCCTGTTAGCCACGCTGCTGGTCACTCCTTTAGCGCGTTATGCAAAACAACCTTTATTAATTCGCACCCGCAGGCTGCTGGGATTATGGTGCTTTGCCTGGGCGACGCTGCACCTGACCAGTTATACCTTGTTGGAACTGGGTATCAACAATCTGACGTTACTGGGTCAGGAGCTGACCACGCGGCCCTATTTAATGCTCGGCGCGATAAGCTGGCTCATTTTACTGGCGCTGGCAGTCACCTCAACGCAGTGGGCGCAACGTAAATTGGGCAAACGCTGGCAGCAATTGCATAACTTCGTCTATCTGGTGGCGATCCTCGCCCCCATTCACTATCTCTGGTCAGTGAAGATTCTCTCACCACAGCCCGTGATCTATGCCATCATCGCCGTGGCGCTATTAGCATGGCGTTATAAGAAGTTCCGCCAATGGTGGCATTAACGTCTCATTCTGTGCACTTTCCCGCAGATCTTCTATCATTCACAGCCATGTTGCTGGCGGTGATGGATAATCTTCCCTGATAAGACCAGTATTTAGCTGCCAAATGCTACGAAATCGTTATAATGTGCGACTTTGGTTTTCCTGACAGGGGTTTTTAGCCTCTGAAAAGGTGACAATCGCGCATCGAAGGTATATTTTGTTTTTTACCGGCGAATCGCAGGAGATAGCAGCATAATGGCTGACAAGTTCCACATTTTGCTTTTGAACGGACCGAACCTTAACATGCTCGGTGCCCGTGAGCCGGAGACGTATGGCTCGCTAACGCTGAACGATATTGTTAAGCAGTTGAGTACAGAAGCAGCAGCACTTGATGTGGAACTGACGCATTTTCAGTCTAACGCGGAGTACGCAATTATCGACCGTATTCATCAGGCTAAAGATACCGTGGACTCTATCCTGATCAATCCGGCCGCATTTACGCACACCAGCGTCGCTATCCGCGATGCATTGCTGGCGGTGGGCATCCCGTTTATCGAGATCCACCTCAGCAATGTGTATGCGCGGGAGCCATTCCGCCACCACTCTTATCTGTCTGATATCGCCGCTGGCGTTATCTGCGGATTGGGTGCGGATGGTTATTCATACGCTTTACAGACAGCGGTAAAACGCTTGTCACAATCACACTAAACAAGAGTACGGAACCCACTCATGGATATTCGTAAGATTAAAAAACTGATCGAGCTGGTTGAAGAATCAGGCATCTCTGAACTGGAAATTTCTGAAGGCGAAGAGTCAGTACGCATCAGCCGTAGCGCGCCGAATGCAGGTTTCCCGGTGATGCAGCAGGCTTATGCCGCACCGATGATGCAACAACCTGCACTGTCTAACGCTGTAGCACCGACAGCTGCTCCAGCAATGGAAGCACCGGCAGCGACAGAAATCAGTGGTCACATCGTACGTTCCCCGATGGTCGGGACTTTCTATCGTACCCCGAGCCCGGACGCGAAAGCGTTCTGTGAAGTTGGCCAGAAAGTCAACGTGGGCGACACCCTGTGCATCGTTGAAGCGATGAAAATGATGAACCAGATTGAAGCCGATAAAGCAGGCGTGGTGAAAGCCATTCTGGTTGAAAGTGGCCAACCGGTTGAATTTGACGAGCCGCTGGTCGTCATCGAGTAACGAGGCGCACATGCTGGATAAAATTGTTATCGCCAACCGCGGCGAGATTGCACTGCGTATTCTTCGTGCCTGTAAAGAACTGGGCATCAAGACTGTCGCTGTGCATTCCACTGCGGATCGCGATTTAAAACACGTACTGCTGGCGGACGAAACAGTCTGTATCGGTCCGGCGCCGTCCGTAAAAAGTTATCTGAATATCCCGGCAATCATCTCCGCTGCCGAAATCACCGGTGCGGCTGCGATTCACCCGGGGTATGGCTTCCTTTCCGAAAACGCTAACTTTGCTGAGCAGGTTGAGCGTTCCGGCTTTATCTTCATCGGTCCGAAAGCAGAAACCATCCGCCTGATGGGCGACAAAGTGTCGGCAATTAACGCGATGAAACAAGCTGGCGTACCATGTGTACCGGGCTCTGATGGCCCGCTGGGCGATGACACCGAGGTGAACCGCGCCCATGCGAAACGCATTGGTTACCCGGTGATCATCAAGGCCTCCGGCGGCGGTGGCGGTCGCGGTATGCGCGTTGTGCGTAAAGATGCCGATCTGGCGCAGTCTATCGCCATGACCCGTGCGGAAGCGAAAGCCGCTTTCAACAACGACATGGTGTACATGGAGAAATACCTGGAAAATCCTCGCCACGTCGAGATCCAGGTACTGGCTGACGGCCAGGGCAACGCTATCTATCTGGCTGAGCGCGACTGCTCTATGCAGCGTCGTCACCAGAAAGTGGTTGAAGAAGCACCTGCACCGGGCATTACACCGGAACTGCGTCGCTTTATCGGTGAACGCTGTGCGAAAGCCTGTGTTGAAATCGGTTATCGCGGAGCGGGTACGTTCGAGTTCCTGTTCGAAAACGGTGAGTTCTACTTCATTGAGATGAACACCCGTATTCAGGTTGAACACCCGGTAACGGAAATGATCACCGGCGTTGACCTGATCAAAGAGCAGTTGCGTATTGCCGCCGGTCAGCCGCTGTCCATCAAACAGGAAGACGTGATGGTTAAAGGCCATGCGGTAGAGTGCCGTATCAACGCCGAAGATCCGAACACCTTCCTGCCAAGTCCGGGTAAAATCACGCGTTTCCACGCGCCGGGCGGTTTTGGTGTACGCTGGGAATCGCACATTTACGCCGGGTACACTGTCCCGCCGTATTACGATTCAATGATCGGCAAACTGATTTGCTTTGGTGAAACCCGCGAAGTGGCAATTGCACGTATGAAGAATGCGTTGCAGGAGCTGATTATCGACGGCATTAAAACCAACGTTGATCTGCAGATGCGTATTATGAGCGACGAGAATTTCCAGCGCGGTGGAACCAATATCCACTACCTGGAGAAAAAACTCGGTTTGCAGGAAAAATAATCTGTAAACAGCGCAACAGGCCGGATTTTCCGGCCTTTTTTCTTTTTCTCTCCCCTCATCTTTTCCATAGGGTACAATCCCCGCTTTCTTCATCCACAAGGGAATACAATGGACAAGCGTTTTGTTCAGGCCCACAAAGAAGCCCGTTGGGCGCTGTGGCTGACCCTTCTTTATCTGGCTGCCTGGTTAGTATGTGCTTACATACCCGATTCCGTACAGGGATTCACCGGGCTGCCGCGCTGGTTTGAGCTGGCCTGCCTGCTCACGCCATTGGTGTTTATTTTGCTGTGCTGGGGAATGGTGCGTTTTATCTTCCGCGATATCGCCCTGGAGGATAACGATGCAGAATGAAATCATTGCCGTACTGGTCATCTATTTAATTGTGGTTTTTGGCCTCTCTTTTTACGCCATGCGTCAGCGCAGCAGTGGAACCTTCCTGAGCGAGTATTTCCTCGGTAGCCGTTCAATGGGTGGCTTTGTGCTGGCGATGACGTTGACCGCCACCTATGTCAGTGCCAGCTCTTTTATTGGCGGGCCAGGCGCTGCCTATAAATTCGGGCTGGGGTGGGTACTGCTGGCGATGATCCAGGTGCCGACAATCTGGTTGTCGCTGGGTATTCTTGGCAAGAAGTTCGCCATACTGGCGCGCCGCTATAACGCCATCACCCTGAATGATATGTTGATGGCGCGCTACCAAAACCGCGCGGTGGTCTGGATTGCCAGCGTCAGTCTGTTGGTGGCGTTTGTTGGCGCCATTGCGGTGCAGTTTATTGGCGGCGCGCGTTTACTGGAAACCGCTGCCGGCATTAAATATGAAACCGGGCTGCTGATCTTCGGCATTACGATTGCACTGTACACCGCGTTTGGCGGCTTCCGCGCCAGCGTTTTGAACGACACAATGCAAGGGATGGTGATGCTGATCGGCACTCTGGTGCTGCTGGTCGGTGTGATCCATGCCGCAGGAGGCCTGCATAATGCAGTCGACACCCTGCAACATATCGATCCCAAACTGGTCAGCCCGCATGGCGCATCGGATATTCTCACGCCGGCATTTATGACCTCATTCTGGGTGCTGGTCTGTTTCGGTGTGATTGGCCTGCCACATACCGCTGTACGCTGCATCTCGTATAAAGACAGTAAATCCGTGCATCGCGGCATTGTCATTGGCACTGTTGTCATTGCACTGTTAATGCTCGGTATGCATCTGGCGGGCGCACTGGGCCGTGCCGTGCTGCCACATCTGTCGGTACCGGATCTCGTGATCCCGACGTTGATGGTTGAAGTGCTGCCACCATGGGCGGCGGGTCTGTTCCTCGCAGCACCGATGGCGGCGATCATGTCGAACGTGAATGCGCATCTGTTACAGGCTTCTGCAACGATCGTGAAAGATCTCTGGCTCAACGCGCAGCCGACTAAAATACATCATGAGCAGCGTCTGAAACGCATCTCCACGATCACCACCCTGGTGCTTGGGATCCTGATGATGCTGGCGGCATGGCGCCCGCCGGAAATGATCATTTGGCTAAACCTGCTGGCATTTGGCGGGCTGGAAGCCGTGTTCTTGTGGCCGCTGGTGCTGGGGCTTTACTGGGAACGCGCGAACGCGGTGGGCGCGCTCAGCGCGATGATTGTCGGCGGTGTGCTGTATGCCGTGCTCGCCACCTTTAATATTCAATACTTGGGCTTCCACCCGATTGTGCCCTCGTTACTGTTAAGTTTGCTGGCTTTCGTTGTCGGGAACCGTTTTGGTCAACCGGCGTCGCAGGCTCCGACTATCTCTGTTAATCAATAAAGAGTTAAGACATGCCCTGGATCCAACTGAAACTGAACACCACTGGCGCTAACGCCGAAGAGCTGAGCGATGCCCTGATGGAAGCGGGTGCCGTTTCCATTACTTTCCAGGACACGCATGATACGCCGGTGTTCGAGCCATTGCCGGGCGAAACGCGCCTGTGGGGCGATACCGATGTTATCGGCCTGTTCGATGCCGAAACCGAGATGAATGACGTTATCGCCCAACTCGCTTGCCACCCACTACTGGGTGAAGGTTTCGTCCACAAGATTGAGCAACTGGAAGATAAAGACTGGGAGCGCGAATGGATGGATAACTTCCACCCGATGCGTTTTGGCGAGCGTTTGTGGATCTGCCCAAGCTGGCGCGATGTCCCGGACCCTAATGCGGTTAATGTGATGCTCGATCCGGGCCTGGCCTTTGGCACGGGCACCCACCCAACAACGTCACTCTGTCTGCAATGGCTCGATAGCCTGGATCTGGCAGGCAAGACAGTGATCGACTTTGGTTGTGGCTCAGGGATCCTCGCGATCGCCGCCCTCAAGCTTGGCGCAGCAAAAGCGATCGGTATTGATATCGATCCGCAGGCCATCCAGGCAAGCCGCGATAATGCAGAGCGTAATGGGGTATCAGAACGTCTGGAACTCTATCTGCCACACGATCAGCCAGAAGCGATGCAGGCCGACGTCGTGGTCGCCAATATCTTGGCAGGCCCGTTGCGTGAACTGGCACCGTTAATCAGCGTGCTGCCCGTTGAGGGCGGTTTACTGGGCCTTTCTGGTATCCTTGCCAGCCAGGCAGATAGTGTCTGTGAAGCCTATGCCGACATCTTCACCCTCGATCCGGTGGTGGAGAAAGAGGAGTGGTGCCGCATCACCGGTCAGAAAAAATAATCTTCTCAGCGTGGCCTGCGGGCCACGTTTTCATGTCGCTTCGTCTTTTTCGCCTTTCCCCAACCGCAAGTCATCCTCAAACGCCACAGGGTTGTCGAATAATCCCAAAAAATGTCAGGTCAAAAATTGCGAGCAGGTTCGCAAAACCCGCCTTTTTTGCGCGAAATAAAAGCAATCCCCCTGCTTATTCCCCGGTAAAAAACGATTACTTGTGTGAATTTATCTCCTTAACAAAATTTTTCTCTTTCCAGTAACCTAATGAAAAATATGGTTTAATATTTTGAACCCCTGCCATTGCTGGCGATTCCTTGATCTACAACAGAGGATTGCTCAAAGTTTGGCCTTTCATCTCGTGCGAAAAATGCGTAATATACGCCGCCTTGCAGTCACAGTATGGTCATTTCTTAACTCATGCGCATCGGACACCACCAGCTCAGAAATCGCCTGATCGCAGCGCCGATGGCTGGCATTACTGACAGGCCATTCCGGACGTTGTGCTACGAGATGGGAGCCGGTCTGACCGTATCCGAGATGATGTCGTCTAACCCGCAGGTTTGGGAAAGCGACAAGTCCCGATTGCGGATGGTGCACATTGATGAACCCGGTATTCGCACCGTGCAAATTGCAGGTAGCGACCCGGATGAAATGGCGGAAGCCGCACGTATTAACGTGGAAAGCGGCGCCCAAATTATTGATATCAATATGGGCTGCCCGGCCAAAAAGGTGAATCGTAAGCTGGCAGGTTCAGCCCTGCTGCAATACCCGGATCTGGTGAAGTCGATCCTGTCCGCGGTGGTGAATGCAGTGGATGTACCCGTTACGCTGAAGATTCGCACGGGTTGGGCTCCGGAACACCGTAACTGCGTAGAAATTGCCCAACTGGCTGAAGATTGTGGTATCCAGGCTCTGACCATTCATGGACGCACCCGCGCCTGTTTGTTCAATGGAGAAGCTGAGTACGACAGTATTCGGGCAGTTAAGCAGAAAGTTTCCATTCCGATTATCGCGAATGGCGACATTACTGACCCGCTTAAAGCCAGAGCTGTGCTCGACTATACGGGGGCGGATGCCCTGATGATAGGCCGTGCAGCTCAGGGAAGACCCTGGATCTTTCGGGAAATCCAGCATTATCTGGACACTGGGGAGCTGCTGGCCCCGCTGCCTTTGGCAGAGGTTAAGCGCTTGCTTTGCGCGCACGTTCGGGAACTGCATGACTTTTATGGTCAGGCAAAAGGTTACCGAATCGCGCGTAAACACGTCTCCTGGTATCTCCAGGAGCACGCTCCGAATGACCAGTTTCGGCGCACATTCAACGCCATTGAGAATGCCAGCGAACAGCTGGAGGCGTTGGAGGCATACTTCGAAAATTTTGCGTAAACAGAAATAAAGAGCTGACAGAACTATGTTCGAACAACGCGTAAATTCTGACGTACTGACCGTTTCTACCGTTAACTCTCAGGATCAGGTAACCCAAAAACCGCTCCGTGATTCGGTAAAACAGGCACTGAAGAACTATTTTGCTCAACTGAATGGTCAGGATGTTAATGACCTGTATGAGCTGGTACTGGCTGAAGTAGAACAGCCACTGTTGGACATGGTGATGCAATACACCCGTGGTAATCAGACCCGCGCGGCGCTGATGATGGGCATCAACCGCGGCACGCTGCGTAAAAAACTGAAAAAATACGGCATGAACTGATTTTCAATCAGTGAGTTGTATTGATAAAAAGGCGCTAACCGGCATGGGGAAGCGCCTTTTTTATTGCCTGAAATACCCCACAAAACCCCGCTTTCCTCGTCTTTTCACCGTCGTGGTTTCATGTATATTTTCAGCAAATGGTTGCAAGATAGGGAAACACGGGATGATTCGCAAATATTGGTGGCTGGTAGCTTTCGCTCTGTCGATCCTGATTCTGGATGTCGTAATCATGCAGTGGATTGAGTATCTGACGACCGAAATGGATAAGTGCCGCAATATGAACTCCGTGAACCCACTCAAACTGGTGAACTGCGAAAGCTTGTAAGTGGTGGAAACTCGCGACAATACCGCTTTCGCCCCGGCTAACGCTGGGGTTTAAATCGCTTTGAGCCATCCCTTACGATGACAATGTCTCAGCCCTTTTCGCCCGACGACGGCAGTAATGCGTAACGCCCTTAGTGAATGAGTTGATGACATCATGCTGGTTAGCCAATACGACTATATCCTGGTTGTTGTTTCTTTTATCGTCGCCATCCTGGCCTCTTATACTGCATTGAACATGGCCGGTCGCGTCTCCACCAGTACGGGTGCGTCAGCCTGGATCTGGTTAACAGGCGGCGGTATCGCAATGGGGATCGGCATCTGGGCGATGCATTTTATCGGTATGCTGGCCATGGATATATCAATGAGTATGCGCTACGAACCGCTGCTTACCGTTATATCCATGTTCATTGCCATTGGCTCCTCACTGTTCGCGCTTTGGCTGGTTAGCGCGCCACGACTCAATCTACAGCGCCTGATCCCCGGTTCTATTGTGATGGGGCTTGGCATTGTCGCGATGCATTATACCGGGATGGCCGCCTTGCAGGTCTCACCGGCTATTGTCTGGAATATGAACTGGGTCGCCTTGTCGGTAGTGATTGCACTGGCGGCATCTTTTGCCGCGTTGTGGCTCACTTTCCGTTTACGCCATGAGGCCGCGCAAGTGGCATTAATGCGCTTTGGTGCCGCCATTCTGATGGGGATTGCGATTGCCGGAATGCATTACACCGGGATGACAGCTGCGCAATTTCCCCAGCAGCACATCATGGGGAATAGCGGTTTTAGCAATAACTGGCTGGCGATTCTGGTCAGTATGATGGCGTTCTCGGTGCTGGGCATTACGTTACTGGTGTCGATGTTCGATGCGCGTCTGCAGGCCCGCACGTCGTTGCTTGCGACGTCACTGGCTGCAGCTAATCGTGAACTGGCGCGCCTGGCCCTGCACGATACGCTTACCCGTTTACCTAACCGCGTATTACTGGAAGACCGCCTTGAGCAGGCCATTACGAAAGCCAACCGCGAAAGATCCTGTTTTGCCCTGATGTTTATGGATCTTGATGGTTTTAAAACCGTCAACGACGCCTGGGGCCATGATGTCGGCGATAAGCTTCTGATTGCAGTGACTGACCGCCTGACGCAACAGCTAAAAGGACAATATACGCTGGCGCGAATCGGCGGCGACGAATTTGTCTTACTGGTCGAAGTCAGTGCGCCTGATGAAGCGGCCACCCTTGCCAATTCCCTGGTGCACGTTATTGATAAACCGTTCAACATCGATCCCTATGATGTCATGGTCACGCTAAGCGTGGGCATCGCGCTGTATCCGCATGACGGTAAGAATGAGCGTGAGATGATGTTCAACGCCGATGCAGCGATGTACCACACTAAGCATATGGGGCGTAATGGCTATCATTTTTTCCAGCCGTCAATGAATGCGCTGGCGCAAACGCAACTCCACTTGCTCAATGATTTATGGTCTGCGCTGGAACATCAGGAATTTCGTCTGGTGTATCAACCTAAATTCAACGCCCCTTCAGGCCCGGTGATTGGTTTTGAGGCGCTCCTGCGCTGGGATCATCCACAAAGGGGTCGCCTGACGCCGGATGTGTTTCTCCCTTTGGCCGAAAAAACCGGGCTCATTGTCCCCTTGGGCAACTGGGTGGTAGACGAAGCCTGCCGACAGCTTAGCGAATGGCGCAAGCAGGGCCGTCTGGTATGGTCAATTGCAGTGAATCTCTCAACGCTTCAGTTTGAGCAATCCGCACTGGTCGAGACCATTATTGCCACGCTCAAGAAGCATGATGTGCCAGCGGACAAGCTGATCCTTGAAGTGACGGAAACCACTGCGATGAACAACCCGGACGAGAGCGTGCGGGTGCTAACAAAACTGACTGAATTGGGTGTGAAGGCGTCTATTGATGATTTCGGTACTGGTTACTCCAGCCTGCTGTATCTGAAACGCCTGCCGGCCAGTGAGTTAAAAATCGATCGCGCATTTGTACGTGAACTCAGTCGTAAAGGCGATGACGCCACGATAGTCTCTGCCATCGTGGCGCTGGCAAAAACGCTGAATCTGAAAGTGGTCGCCGAAGGGGTGGAAACGGAAGAGCAGCGCGCGTTCCTCACCGAACTCGGCTGTAATACCCTGCAAGGTTATTTACTGGGGAAGCCTGTGAGCGCTGAATCCATTACCGCAGAAGCCTACATACATCCCGATGAAAATATTCACGAAGGAAAATGAACAGGTTAAATAAAAACGCCTGTGGCGTTGTTATTTAACCTGGGCGGATATTTTTTTATTATTCTCGCGGTAACAAGGGATTTATGTCTCACCAGACTGTCATTAATGCCACTAAAGGATATATCGTTTATTTACGATTCATCTTTTCTGCACGATTGTTCCTACTATCCGGTTTTACCTCCATGATGTTTACACTGCACATACTTTGAGATTATTACTACACAGCAAGCCACTATGCCAATGGTAAAATAATGGCATCGGTTCTGGACGGGTATCGCTATTATCGATACCGGGAATCGTGATTATTTCGAGGTAACATCATGAAAAAATTCATTTCCATTGCGTTGCTGTCTACTGTTCTGGCTGGCTGCGCTCACGATTCTCCTTGTGTACCGGTTTACGACGATCAAGGCCGTCTGGTACACACCAATACCTGTATGAAAGGGACCACCCAGGACAATTGGGAAACCGCCGGGGCAATAGCCGGTGGCGCAGCCGCACTGGCAGGCCTGACGTTGGGTATCGTGGCCTTAACCAAATGATCTCACGAAAGCGCGGCGCCCCCGCGCTTTTGCTTTATAACAGTGCAACGATTTCCTCAGGCGTAAATTTTTGGCTTCACAAAGAAGCAATAAAAGAAAACATCCTTTTCATCCTGCCGGTAAAACCCCCTCTTTTTTATTTCCTTTGCGCCAGGACGTGATTCATTTCACAAAGCGATGCCATTCAATATTTTGCTTATATTCACCCTGGAAACTTGTCTGTTAATTCCAGGTAACAGATGTTCCTTTTTTGCTCCATTTTGTGGCGCAGGTTATAGTTTTGCACCAGCACAGGGCAAAAGTTTTATTTTTTACTGTCTACACTCTCAATATTGCGTGTTCAGCACCCTCAAATGTGCTGTCCGCAAAACTGGCACTACCTTTGCTTTAAAGAGTATGGCCATAGCCACAGACAGGTTTCAGGCGTTTCCCGGACGCCTTATATAACGATAAATTTTCGCCACACAGGATGCATTATGAAAAAGATGATGATCGCCAGCCTGGCCGCCGCCAGCGTGCTGTTTGCCATTGCAAACCAGGCGCACGCGGGCACAACGCTGGATGCCGTGAAAAAGAAAGGCTTTGTACAATGCGGTATCAGCGACGGTCTGCCTGGCTTCTCCTACGCGGATGCGAGCGGTAAATTCACCGGTATCGACGTGGACGTTTGCCGCGGCGTTGCCGCCGCCGTATTCGGTGACGATACAAAAGTTAAATACACCCCGCTGACCGCAAAAGAGCGTTTTACGGCGTTGCAGTCCGGCGAAGTGGATATGCTCTCACGTAACACCACCTGGACTTCCTCACGCGACGGCGGTATGGGTCTTTCCTTTACTGGCGTCACCTATTATGACGGTATCGGCTTTCTGACGCATAACAAAGCGGGTCTGAAAAGCGCCAAAGAGCTTGATGGCGCAACCGTTTGTATTCAGGCTGGCACCGACACCGAGCTGAACGTGGCGGATTATTTCAAATCCAACAATATGAAATATACGCCGGTCACGTTTGACCGCTCCGACGAATCGGCAAAAGCGCTGGAATCAGGTCGTTGCGATACGCTGGCGTCTGACCAGTCTCAGCTGTATGCATTGCGTATTAAACTGAGCAACCCTGCCGAGTGGATCGTACTGCCGGAAGTGATCTCGAAAGAGCCTTTGGGTCCGGTTGTTCGCCGCGGTGATGATGACTGGTTCTCCATCGTCCGCTGGACGCTGTTCGCCATGCTGAATGCCGAAGAAATGGGCATCAACTCGAAGAACGTCGACGAGAAAGCGGCGAACCCGGCCACGCCGGATATGGCGCACCTGCTGGGCAAAGAGGGCGACTTCGGCAAGGACCTGAAGCTGGATAATAAATGGGCTTATAACATCATCAAGAAAGTCGGTAACTACTCTGAAGTGTTCGAACGTAACGTCGGTTCTGAGAGCGCGCTGAAAATCAAACGTGGCCAGAACAATCTCTGGAACAACGGCGGCATCCAGTACGCTCCGCCGGTACGCTAATTTGTAAGTGCTGTAACGGGCGTCACCCCGCGTGACGCCCAGCCCAGAGTCATGGTTACTGAGGTTTTCCCTATGTCCCATCGCCGCCCAACCGTGAAAGGCGCTATTTCCCTTTCAAACCCTGCGGTTCGCGCCTGGCTGTTTCAAATTATTGCGATTGTGGCCGTGGTCGCTATTGCCATCTATTTGATACACAACACTGTTACTAACCTGAATAATCGCGGGATCACCTCCGGCTTTGCCTTCCTCGACCGCGCCGCCGGTTTTGGTATTGTTCAACACCTTATCGATTATGAGCAGGGCGATACCTATGGCCGTGTGTTTCTTGTTGGCCTGCTTAATACGCTGCTGGTCTCCGCATTGTGTATTGTTTTCGCGTCTTTCCTTGGCTTTTTCCTGGGCCTTGCGCGTCTTTCAGAAAACTGGTTACTGCGTAAGTTATCGACGATTTATATCGAAACTTTCCGCAACATCCCGCCGCTATTGCAGATTTTCTTTTGGTACTTTGCGGTGCTGCGTAATTTGCCAGGCCCCCGCCAGGCAGTCAGCGCAATGGATCTCGTCTTTCTGAGCAACCGTGGGTTGTATATTCCTTCCCCCCAGATGGGCGAGGGTGTACTGCCATTTATTGTCGCCATTGTGATTGCGTTGATCGCCGCTGTCGGTCTGTTCCGCTTTAATAAAGCACACCAGATTAAAACCGGGCAATTACGCAGAACATGGCCGACTGCGCTGGGGTTAATCATTGGACTGCCGCTGCTGGCACATTGGGTGTTCGGTGCTGCATTGCATTGGGAAATACCGGAGCTGCGCGGATTTAACTTCCGCGGTGGTATGGTGCTGATCCCGGAACTGGCGGCACTGACCATTGCGCTGTCGGTGTATACCTCTGCGTTTATCGCCGAGATTATTCGCTCTGGCATCCAGTCTGTCCCTCATGGGCAACACGAAGCGGCTCGCTCGCTGGGGTTGCCGAATCCGGTGACGCTGCGCCAGGTCATTATTCCGCAAGCGTTGCGTGTGATTATTCCCCCGCTGACCAGCCAGTACCTGAATATTGCGAAAAATTCCTCTCTGGCCGCCGCTATCGGCTACCCGGATATGGTGTCGCTGTTTGCCGGTACGGTACTAAACCAGACGGGTCAGGCCATTGAAACAATAGCTATCACAATGTCTGTTTACCTGCTTATCAGCCTGTCGATTTCCCTGCTGATGAACATCTATAACCGTCGCATTGCACTGATTGAGCGCTAAGGAACGAAGATGACAAAAGCTATTCTGTCTCCTGCTACGCGCCCGACACCGGCAGGCAGTAGCGGTATTGTGTTATGGGTGCGGAAAAACCTCTTTTCCAGTTGGTCTAACGCTCTGCTGACGCTTTTTTGTCTGGGGTTGATGTGGGAATTGATCCCGCCTTTGCTGGAATGGACGCTATTTCAGGCAAACTGGGTGGGTTCCACCCGTGCGGATTGTACGAAAGCGGGAGCCTGTTGGGTGTTTATTCATGAGCGTTTTGGCCAGTTTATGTATGGTCTTTATCCTCACGATCAGCGCTGGCGTATTAACCTGGCGTTGCTTGTGGGTCTGCTCTCTATTGCCCCCATGTTCTGGAAAGCGTTGCCGCGCCGTGGCCGCTATATCGCCTGTTGGGCCATCGTCTATCCGATTGTGGTCTGGTGGCTGATGTTTGGCGGGTTTCTTGGGTTGGATCGTGTTGAGACCCGTCAGTGGGGCGGTTTAACCCTGACGCTGATTATTGCGTCAGTGGGGATTGCAGGCGCATTACCACTCGGCATTTTGTTGGCGTTGGGTCGTCGTTCGAAGATGCCCGTTGTGCGAGTGCTGTCTGTCGTCTTTATTGAGTTTTGGCGCGGTGTTCCGCTGATCACTGTTCTGTTTATGTCCTCCGTCATGCTGCCGCTGTTTATGTCTGAAGGGACGAGTATAGATAAGCTGATTCGTGCGCTGGTCGGGGTGATCCTGTTCCAGTCGGCTTACGTGGCTGAAGTGGTCCGTGGCGGTTTGCAGGCACTGCCGAAGGGGCAATACGAAGCGGCAGAATCACTGGCGCTGGGTTACTGGAAAACACAGGGCTTAGTGATTTTACCGCAGGCCTTGAAGCTGGTGATCCCGGGGCTGGTGAATACCATTATTGCACTGTTCAAAGATACCAGTCTGGTGATCATCATCGGTCTGTTTGATCTGTTCAGTAGCGTACAGCAGGCCACAGTGGATCCCGCATGGCTTGGTATGTCGACTGAAGGTTATGTCTTTGCAGCGTTAGTTTACTGGATTTTTTGTTTTAGCATGTCGCGCTATAGCCAGCATCTGGAGAAGCGCTTTAACACCGGGCGTACACCGCACTGAGGATCCCCATGAGTAATACAATTATGCAATCTGGCGACGCGATGATTACGCTCGAGAATGTGAACAAATGGTATGGGCAATTCCACGTCCTGAGAGATATCAATCTGAATGTGAAACAGGGCGAGCGCATTGTGCTTTGCGGCCCTTCCGGCTCAGGAAAATCGACAACCATCCGATGTATTAATCATCTTGAAGAACATCAACAAGGACGGATTGTCGTAGATGGCATCGAGCTGAACGAAGATATCCGCAATATTGAGAAAATCCGTCAGGAAGTCGGTATGGTGTTCCAGCATTTCAATTTATTCCCTCATCTTACGGTACTGCAAAACTGTACGCTGGCACCTGTTTGGGTGCGTAAGATGCCGAAGAAAGAAGCTGAAGCGCTGGCAATGCACTACCTGGAACGTGTGCGTATTGCCGAGCATGCGCATAAGTTCCCGGGGCAAATTTCCGGTGGGCAGCAGCAGCGTGTGGCTATTGCCCGTTCGCTTTGCATGAAGCCGAAGATTATGTTGTTCGATGAACCTACTTCTGCACTGGATCCGGAGATGGTAAAAGAGGTACTGGATACAATGATCGGACTGGCTCAGT
Source organism: Kosakonia oryzendophytica (assembly GCF_900094925.1). Classification (GTDB taxonomy): domain Bacteria; phylum Pseudomonadota; class Gammaproteobacteria; order Enterobacterales; family Enterobacteriaceae; genus Kosakonia; species Kosakonia oryzendophytica. Next base: position 75,012 of record NZ_FMAY01000018.1, read on the forward strand.
CAGGCATGACAATGTTGTGTGTAACGCATGAAATGGGATTTGCCCGTACTGTTGCTGACCGGGTGATCTTTATGGATCGCGGTGAAATCGTGGAGCAGGCACCACCAGAAGAATTCTTCGCGAACCCGAAATCAGAACGTACTCGTGCGTTCCTGTCGCAGGTTATCCATTAGTCAGTCAAACCGTTTTAGTGAAAGCCACCTGTGCAGGTGGCTTTTTTATTGCCTGTATATCAACGATCTGAGATCGGTACAAAACAAAAGGCCCCGTCTTTCGACGAGGCCTTTTGTTTTAATTGATGCCTGGCAGTTCCCTACTCTCGCATGGGGAGACCCCACACTACCATCGGCGCTACGGCGTTTCACTTCTGAGTTCGGCATGGGGTCAGGT
>NZ_FMAY01000021.1 GCF_900094925.1 Kosakonia oryzendophytica
AAATGTGACATGGTTGATGACGAAGAGCTGCTGGAACTGGTTGAGATGGAAGTTCGTGAACTGCTGTCTCAGTACGATTTCCCGGGCGACGACACTCCGATCGTTCGTGGTTCTGCACTGAAAGCGCTGGAAGGCGAAGCAGAGTGGGAAGCGAAAATCATCGAACTGGCTGGCCACCTGGATTCTTACATCCCGGAACCAGAACGTGCGATTGACAAGCCGTTCCTGCTGCCGATCGAAGACGTATTCTCCATCTCCGGTCGTGGTACCGTTGTTACCGGTCGTGTAGAGCGCGGTATCATCAAAGTAGGTGAAGAAGTTGAAATCGTTGGTATCAAAGACACCGCGAAATCCACCTGTACTGGCGTTGAAATGTTCCGCAAACTGCTGGACGAAGGCCGTGCTGGTGAGAACGTAGGCGTTCTGCTGCGTGGTATCAAACGTGAAGAAATCGAACGTGGTCAGGTACTGGCTAAGCCGGGTTCAATCAAGCCGCACACCAAATTCGAATCAGAAGTTTATATCCTGTCCAAAGATGAAGGCGGCCGTCATACTCCGTTCTTCAAAGGCTACCGTCCGCAGTTCTACTTCCGTACAACTGACGTGACTGGCACCATCGAACTGCCGGAAGGCGTAGAGATGGTAATGCCGGGCGACAACATCAAAATGGTTGTTACCCTGATTCACCCGATTGCGATGGACGATGGTCTGCGTTTCGCAATCCGTGAAGGCGGCCGTACCGTTGGCGCGGGCGTTGTAGCAAAAGTTCTCAGCTAATCGCTGATAACATTTGACGCAATGCGCAATAAGAGGGCATCATTTGATGCCCTTTTTGTACGCTTTCGAACCAGAACCTGGCTCATCAGTGATTTTTTTTGTCATAATCATTGCTGAGACAGGCTCTGAAGAGGGCGTTAGTCCGAATCTCGCCAGAGCATTTCGGTTTGGTTGCCTCGCCTATGCGGGGCAAAAATGTTTGTCTGAATTCTTGTGACAGGTTGGTTTATGAGTGCGAATACCGAAGCTCAAGGGAGCGGGCGCGGCCTGGAAGCGATGAAGTGGGTTGTTGTTGCAGTACTGCTGCTCGTGGCTATCGTTGGCAACTATCTTTATCGTGACATGATGCTGCCGCTCCGCGCGCTGGCAGTTGTTATTCTGATTGCTGCAGCAGGTGGTGTCGCGCTGTTGACGACGAAGGGTAAAGCAACCGTTGCTTTTGCCCGTGAAGCGAGAACCGAAGTACGTAAAGTGATTTGGCCTACTCGTCAGGAAACGTTGCACACCACATTGATCGTGGCTGCGGTAACCGCAGTCATGTCACTGATCCTGTGGGGACTGGATGGTATTCTGGTTCGTCTGGTTTCCTTTATCACTGGCCTGAGGTTCTGAGATGTCTGAAGCTCCTAAAAAGCGCTGGTACGTCGTTCAGGCGTTTTCCGGTTTTGAAGGCCGCGTAGCTACATCGCTGCGTGAGCATATCAAATTACACAACATGGAAGAGTTATTTGGCGAAGTTATGGTACCGACCGAAGAAGTGGTTGAGATCCGTGGCGGCCAGCGTCGCAAAAGCGAACGTAAATTCTTCCCCGGCTACGTACTTGTCCAGATGGTGATGAACGACGCCAGCTGGCACCTGGTGCGCAGCGTCCCGCGCGTGATGGGCTTCATCGGTGGAACGTCCGATCGTCCAGCGCCGATTAGCGATAAAGAAGTCGATGCGATCATGAACCGCCTGCAGCAGGTAGGTGATAAGCCGCGTCCGAAAACGCTGTTTGAGCCGGGCGAGATGGTCCGCGTTAATGACGGTCCGTTTGCTGACTTTAACGGTGTGGTTGAAGAAGTGGACTACGAAAAGTCCCGCCTGAAAGTTTCTGTTTCTATCTTTGGTCGTGCGACCCCGGTAGAGCTGGATTTCGGTCAGGTCGAAAAAGCCTAAATATTCGGCGATCAAACGTTGCACAAGGCGCGAAATTGACATACAATTTCGCGCCTTTTGTTTTTATGGATTCCCTATCCGTAAAACGTATTTAAACATGGGGAGCCTTTCGGGGCGCTATACCCAAACGAGGAAATTGCAATGGCTAAGAAAGTCCAGGCCTACGTCAAGCTGCAGGTTGCAGCTGGCATGGCAAACCCGAGCCCGCCGGTCGGTCCGGCTCTGGGTCAGCAGGGTGTTAACATCATGGAATTCTGTAAAGCGTTCAACGCCAAAACTGATTCCATCGAAAAAGGTCTGCCAATTCCGGTAGTTATTACCGTTTACGCTGACCGTTCCTTCACTTTCGTTACCAAAACGCCTCCGGCAGCAGTTCTGCTGAAAAAAGCGGCTGGTATCAAGTCTGGTTCCGGCAAGCCGAACAAAGACAAAGTGGGCAAAGTGACTCGCGCTCAGGTGCAGGAAATTGCTCAGACTAAAGCCGCGGACATGACTGGTGCTGACATTGAAGCGATGACTCGCTCGATCGAAGGTACTGCTCGTTCCATGGGCCTGGTAGTGGAGGACTAAGAAATGGCTAAACTGACCAAGCGCATGCGCGTGATCCGTGACAAAGTTGATGCGACCAAACAGTACGACATCAACGAAGCCATTGCTCTGCTGAAAGAGCTGGCCACCGCTAAATTCGTAGAAAGCGTAGACGTTGCTATTAACCTCGGCATCGATGCGCGTAAATCTGACCAGAACGTACGTGGTGCAACTGTACTGCCGCACGGTACTGGCCGTTCTGTTCGCGTTGCCGTATTTACCCAGGGCCCGAACGCTGAAGCTGCTAAAGCAGCTGGCGCAGAGCTGGTAGGTATGGAAGATCTGGCTGAGCAGATCAAGAAAGGCGAAATGAACTTTGACGTTGTTATTGCTTCTCCGGATGCAATGCGCGTTGTTGGCCAGCTGGGCCAGGTTCTGGGTCCGCGTGGCCTGATGCCAAACCCGAAAGTTGGTACTGTAACGCCGAACGTTGCCGAAGCGGTTAAAAACGCTAAAGCCGGTCAGATTCGTTACCGTAACGACAAAAACGGCATCATCCACACCACCATCGGTAAAGTGGACTTCGACGCTGACAAACTGAAAGAAAACCTGGAAGCCCTGCTGGTTGCGCTGAAAAAAGCAAAACCGACTCAGGCGAAAGGCGTGTACATCAAGAAAGTTAGCATCTCCACCACCATGGGTGCTGGTGTTGCGGTCGACCAGGCTGGTCTGAGCGCAGTAGCGAACTAATATTCGCCTTTACGTGGGTGGTGGATTTGTCTACAATCTTCCCCCCATGTTTTACTAACGCGAGTTGGTAAAAAAAGAGATTTGTTCGTTGGAGCCTGGCCTATCCAGGCCTCCGTCGAAGACCGCAGGTGTTTCGTTAGAAGCTTAATTCCCTGCGTAGACGGTGACAGAACCTGAAGAATATTTTTTAAGTACTCTTTGGCTTGTTTCTGCTCACCGTATTAAGACGCTCTTTTCTTTGAGAAGAGTGAAGTGAGTTCCAGGGCATGAGCCCTGGCAAACATCCAGGAGCAAAGCTAATGGCTTTAAATCTTCAAGACAAACAAGCGATTGTTGCTGAAGTCAGCGAAGTAGCCAAAGGCGCGCTGTCTGCGGTTGTTGCGGATTCCCGTGGCGTTACCGTAGATAAAATGACCGAACTGCGTAAAGCAGGTCGCGAAGCTGGCGTTTACATGCGTGTTGTTCGTAACACCCTGCTGCGCCGTGCTGTTGAAGGTACTGCTTTTGAGTGCCTGAAAGACGCGTTCGTTGGTCCGACCCTGATTGCATACTCTATGGAACACCCGGGCGCAGCTGCTCGTCTGTTCAAAGAGTTCGCGAAAGCGAATGCAAAATTTGAGGTCAAAGCCGCTGCCTTTGAAGGTGAGTTGATCCCGGCGTCGCAGATCGATCGCCTGGCAACCCTGCCGACCTACGAAGAAGCAATTGCACGCCTGATGGCAACCATGAAAGAAGCCTCTGCTGGCAAACTGGTTCGTACTCTGGCTGCTGTACGCGATGCGAAAGAAGCTGCTTAATCGCAGTATTCTTTGTAACGCATTCGCTTACGTATAAACTTATTCTGATATTCAGGAACAATTTAAATGTCTATCACTAAAGATCAAATCATTGAAGCAGTTGCCGCTATGTCCGTAATGGACGTTGTAGAACTGATCTCTGCAATGGAAGAAAAATTCGGTGTTTCTGCTGCTGCCGCTGTAGCTGTTGCTGCTGGCCCGGCTGCTGAAGCTGCTGAAGAAAAAACTGAGTTCGACGTAATTCTGAAAGCCGCTGGCGCTAACAAAGTTGCTGTTATCAAAGCAGTACGTGGCGCAACTGGCCTGGGTCTGAAAGAAGCTAAAGACCTGGTAGAATCTGCTCCGGCCGCTCTGAAAGAAGGCGTGAGCAAAGATGACGCTGAAGCTCTGAAAAAATCTCTGGAAGAAGCTGGCGCTGAAGTTGAAGTTAAATAAGCCAACCCTTCCGGTTGCAGCCTGAGAAATCAGGCTGATGGCTGGTGACTTTTTGGTCACCAGCCTTTTTGCGCTGTAAGGTGCCGGCAGCGTTTCACACTGTTTGACTGCCAGTAACCTTTACAATGCTTGTTTCTATCGACGACTTAATATACTGCGGCAGAAGAGATCTTCTGTGTAAACCGCAATGAAATGATTTAAGCGTGATAGCAACAAGCATTGCGGAAAGTGCTCCACTTTCCGGTCCAACAAAATAGTGTTGCATAAACTGTCCTACCGACGGACAGAGTGGGTCGACTTGTCAGCGAGCTGAGGAACCCTATGGTTTACTCCTATACCGAGAAAAAACGTATTCGTAAGGATTTTGGTAAACGTCCACAAGTTCTGGATGTCCCATATCTCCTTTCTATCCAGCTTGACTCGTTCCAGAAGTTTATCGAGCAAGATCCTGAAGGGCAGTACGGTCTGGAAGCGGCTTTCCGCTCCGTGTTCCCGATTAAAAGCTACAGCGGCAATTCGGAACTGCAATACGTCAGCTACCGTCTTGGCGAACCTGTTTTTGATGTTAAAGAATGTCAGATCCGTGGCGTAACATACTCTGCTCCGCTGCGCGTAAAACTGCGTCTGGTGATCTACGAGCGCGAAGCGCCGGAAGGCACTGTTAAAGACATCAAAGAGCAAGAAGTGTACATGGGCGAAATCCCGCTCATGACCGACAACGGTACCTTTGTTATCAACGGTACCGAACGCGTTATTGTTTCTCAGCTGCACCGTAGCCCTGGTGTCTTCTTTGACAGCGATAAGGGTAAAACCCACTCATCTGGTAAGGTGCTTTATAACGCACGTATCATTCCTTACCGTGGGTCATGGCTGGACTTTGAGTTCGATCCGAAAGACAACCTGTTCGTTCGTATCGACCGCCGTCGTAAGCTGCCGGCCACTATCATTCTGCGTGCGCTGAACTACACCACTGAACAGATTCTCGATCTGTTCTTTGAAAAAGTTGTCTTTGAGATTCGTGACAACAAGCTGCAGATGGAACTGGTGCCGGAACGCCTGCGTGGCGAAACTGCTTCTTTCGACATTGAAGCGAACGGCAAAATGTATGTTGAAAAAGGCCGCCGCATCACCGCGCGCCATATCCGTCAGTTGGAAAAAGACGAGATTCAGCATATTGAAGTACCGGTTGAATACATCGCAGGCAAAGTTGCTGCGAAAGATTACATTGATGAATCCACTGGCGAGCTGATTTGCCCGGCGAACATGGAGCTGTCGCTCGATCTGCTGGCAAAACTGAGCCAGTCTGGTCATAAACGTATCGAAACCCTGTTCACCAACGATCTGGACCACGGTCCGTACATTTCTGAAACTGTACGTGTCGACCCGACCAACGATCGTCTGAGCGCGCTGGTAGAAATCTACCGCATGATGCGCCCGGGTGAACCGCCGACGCGCGAAGCGGCTGAAAGCCTGTTTGAGAACCTGTTCTTCTCTGAAGACCGCTACGATCTGTCTGCCGTTGGTCGCATGAAGTTCAACCGTTCTCTGCTGCGCGACAGCATTGAAGGTTCCGGTATCCTGAGCAACGACGACATCATCGAAGTGATGAAAAAACTCATCGGTATCCGTAATGGTATCGGTGAAGTGGATGATATCGACCATCTCGGCAACCGTCGTATCCGTTCCGTGGGCGAAATGGCGGAAAACCAGTTCCGCGTTGGCCTGGTGCGTGTAGAACGTGCGGTGAAAGAGCGTCTGTCTCTCGGCGATCTGGATACCCTGATGCCGCAGGATATGATCAACGCCAAGCCGATCTCCGCTGCAGTGAAAGAGTTCTTTGGTTCCAGCCAACTGTCTCAGTTTATGGACCAGAACAACCCGCTGTCTGAGATCACGCACAAACGTCGTATCTCTGCACTCGGCCCAGGCGGTCTGACCCGTGAACGCGCAGGCTTTGAAGTTCGAGACGTACACCCAACTCACTACGGTCGTGTATGTCCTATCGAAACGCCTGAAGGTCCGAACATCGGTCTGATCAACTCCCTGTCCGTGTACGCGCAGACTAACGAATATGGTTTCCTCGAAACCCCGTATCGTAAAGTGACCGACGGTGTTGTAACTGACGAGATTCATTACCTTTCTGCAATTGAAGAAGGTAACTACGTTATCGCTCAGGCGAACACCAACCTGACGGAAGAAGGTCGTTTCGCAGAAGATCTGGTTACCTGCCGTAGTAAAGGCGAATCGAGCCTGTTCAGCGCAGACCAGGTTGACTATATGGACGTTTCCACCCAGCAGGTGGTTTCCGTCGGTGCATCCCTGATCCCGTTCCTGGAACACGATGACGCCAACCGTGCATTGATGGGTGCGAACATGCAACGTCAGGCGGTTCCGACTCTGCGCTCTGATAAGCCGCTGGTTGGTACCGGTATGGAACGTGCTGTTGCCGTTGACTCCGGTGTTACCGCCGTTGCTAAACGTGGCGGTACCGTTCAGTACGTGGATGCGTCCCGTATCGTTATCAAAGTTAACGAAGACGAGATGTACCCGGGCGAAGCGGGTATCGACATCTACAACCTGACCAAATACACCCGTTCTAACCAGAACACCTGTATCAACCAGATGCCGTGTGTCTCTCTGGGTGAGCCAATTGAGCGCGGCGACGTGCTGGCTGACGGTCCGTCCACCGACCTCGGTGAACTGGCGCTCGGTCAGAACATGCGCGTAGCGTTCATGCCGTGGAACGGTTACAACTTCGAAGACTCCATCCTCGTCTCCGAGCGTGTGGTCCAGGAAGACCGCTTTACAACTATTCACATCCAGGAACTGGCTTGCGTGTCCCGTGACACCAAACTGGGGCCGGAAGAGATCACTGCCGACATCCCGAACGTGGGTGAAGCTGCGCTCTCCAAACTGGATGAATCCGGTATCGTTTACATCGGTGCGGAAGTGACCGGCGGCGACATTCTGGTTGGTAAGGTAACGCCGAAAGGTGAAACCCAACTGACGCCAGAAGAGAAACTGCTGCGCGCGATCTTCGGCGAGAAAGCGTCTGACGTTAAAGACTCTTCTCTGCGCGTACCAAACGGTGTCTCCGGTACTGTTATCGACGTTCAGGTCTTTACCCGTGATGGCGTGGAAAAAGACAAACGTGCGCTGGAAATCGAAGAAATGCAGCTTAAGCAGGCCAAAAAAGACCTGTCTGAAGAACTGCAGATCCTCGAAGCTGGCCTGTTTAGCCGTATCCACAGCGTGCTGGTTTCCGGCGGTGTTGAAGCTGATAAGCTCGACAAACTGCCGCGCGACCGCTGGTTGGAACTGGGCCTGACCGACGAAGAGAAACAAAATCAGCTGGAACAACTGGCTGAGCAGTATGACGAACTGAAACACGAGTTCGAGAAAAAACTTGAAGCGAAACGCCGCAAAATCACTCAGGGCGACGATCTGGCACCGGGCGTGCTGAAGATTGTTAAGGTGTATCTGGCCGTTAAACGTCAGATCCAGCCGGGTGATAAAATGGCAGGTCGTCACGGTAACAAAGGTGTTATCTCCAAGATCAACCCGATCGAAGATATGCCTTACGATGAAAACGGCACGCCGGTAGATATCGTACTGAACCCGCTGGGCGTACCGTCTCGTATGAACATCGGTCAGATCCTGGAAACTCACCTGGGTATGGCTGCTAAAGGTATTGGCGATAAGATCAACGCCATGCTGAAGCAGCAGCAAGAAGTCGCCAAACTGCGCGAATTCATCCAGCGTGCCTACGATCTGGGCGCTGACGTTCGCCAGAAAGTTGACCTGAACACCTTCAGCGATGATGAGGTTCTGCGTCTGGCAGAAAACCTGCGTAAAGGCATGCCGATCGCAACGCCGGTCTTCGACGGTGCGAAAGAGTCTGAAATCAAGGAACTGTTACAGTTGGGTGGCCTGCCGACTTCCGGTCAGATCACGCTGTTCGACGGTCGTACCGGTGAGCAATTCGAGCGCCAGGTTACCGTCGGCTACATGTACATGCTGAAACTGAACCACCTGGTTGATGACAAGATGCATGCGCGTTCCACCGGTTCTTACAGCCTGGTTACTCAGCAGCCGCTGGGTGGTAAGGCGCAGTTCGGTGGTCAGCGCTTCGGGGAGATGGAAGTGTGGGCGCTGGAAGCTTACGGCGCAGCATACACCCTGCAAGAAATGCTTACCGTTAAGTCTGATGACGTGAACGGTCGTACCAAGATGTATAAAAACATCGTGGACGGCAACCATCAGATGGAACCGGGTATGCCAGAGTCCTTCAACGTACTGTTGAAAGAGATTCGTTCGCTGGGTATCAACATCGAACTGGAAGACGAGTAATTCTCGCTCAAACAGGTCACTGCTGCCGGGGTAAAACCCGGCAGCGGAATGTGCTAACTCCGACGGGAGCAAATCCGTGAAAGACTTATTAAAGTTTCTGAAAGCGCAAACTAAAACCGAAGAGTTTGATGCGATCAAAATTGCTCTGGCCTCGCCAGACATGATCCGTTCATGGTCTTTTGGTGAAGTTAAGAAGCCGGAAACCATCAACTACCGTACGTTCAAGCCTGAGCGTGACGGCCTTTTCTGTGCGCGTATTTTCGGGCCAGTAAAAGACTACGAGTGCCTGTGCGGTAAGTACAAGCGCTTGAAACACCGTGGTGTGATCTGTGAGAAGTGCGGCGTTGAAGTGACCCAGACTAAAGTGCGCCGTGAGCGCATGGGCCACATCGAGCTGGCGTCTCCGACCGCCCACATTTGGTTCCTGAAATCTCTGCCGTCCCGTATCGGTTTGCTGCTGGATATGCCGCTGCGTGATATCGAGCGCGTTCTGTACTTCGAATCCTATGTGGTTATCGAAGGCGGTATGACCAATCTGGAACGTAACCAGATCCTGACCGAAGAACAGTACCTGGACGCGCTGGAAGAGTTCGGTGACGAATTCGACGCGAAAATGGGCGCCGAAGCTATTCAGGCCCTGCTGAAAAGCATGGATCTGGAGCAGGAATGCGAACAACTGCGCGAAGAGCTGAACGAAACTAACTCCGAAACCAAACGTAAGAAGCTGACCAAGCGTATCAAACTGCTGGAAGCGTTCGTACAGTCTGGTAACAAACCGGAGTGGATGATCCTGACTGTTCTGCCAGTGCTGCCGCCGGACCTGCGTCCGCTGGTTCCGCTGGACGGTGGTCGTTTCGCAACGTCGGATCTGAACGATCTGTACCGTCGCGTGATCAACCGTAACAACCGTCTGAAACGCCTGTTGGATCTGGCGGCGCCGGACATCATCGTACGCAACGAAAAACGTATGCTGCAGGAAGCGGTTGACGCCCTGCTGGATAACGGCCGCCGCGGTCGTGCGATCACCGGTTCCAACAAACGTCCTCTGAAATCTTTGGCCGATATGATCAAAGGTAAACAGGGTCGTTTCCGTCAGAACCTGCTCGGTAAGCGTGTTGACTACTCCGGTCGTTCTGTTATCACCGTAGGTCCGTACCTGCGTCTGCATCAGTGCGGTCTGCCGAAGAAAATGGCGCTGGAGCTGTTCAAACCGTTCATTTACGGCAAGCTGGAACTGCGTGGCCTCGCCACCACCATCAAAGCCGCGAAGAAAATGGTTGAGCGTGAAGAAGCTGTCGTTTGGGATATCCTGGATGAAGTTATCCGCGAACACCCGGTACTGCTGAACCGTGCACCAACCCTGCACCGTTTGGGTATTCAGGCGTTTGAACCGGTTCTGATCGAAGGTAAAGCTATTCAGCTGCACCCGCTGGTTTGTGCAGCATATAACGCCGACTTCGATGGTGACCAGATGGCTGTTCACGTACCGCTGACGCTGGAAGCCCAGTTGGAAGCGCGTGCGCTGATGATGTCCACCAACAACATTCTGTCTCCGGCGAACGGCGAACCTATCATCGTTCCGTCTCAGGACGTTGTACTGGGTCTGTACTACATGACCCGTGACTGTGTTAACGCCAAAGGCGAAGGCATGGTGCTGACTGGCCCGAAAGAAGCTGAGCGTATCTATCGCGCTGGCCTGGCCTCTCTGCATGCGCGCGTTAAAGTGCGTATCACTGAATACGAAAAAGATGCTAACGGCGAATTCGTTGCGAAAACCAGCCTGAAAGACACGACCGTTGGTCGTGCGATTCTGTGGATGATCGTGCCGAAAGGTCTGCCTTTCTCCATCGTCAACCAGGCGTTGGGCAAGAAAGCCATCTCCAAAATGCTGAACACCTGTTACCGCATTCTGGGCCTGAAACCGACCGTTATTTTTGCTGACCAGACGATGTACACCGGCTTTGCTTATGCAGCGCGTTCAGGTGCATCCGTTGGTATCGATGACATGGTCATCCCGGCGAAAAAACACGAGATCATCAGCGAAGCGGAAGCTGAAGTTGCTGAGATCCAGGAGCAGTTCCAGTCTGGTCTGGTAACTGCTGGCGAACGCTATAACAAAGTCATCGATATTTGGGCTGCGGCGAACGATCGCGTATCCAAAGCGATGATGGACAACCTGCAGACTGAAACCGTGATTAACCGTGACGGTGTTGAAGAGCAGCAGGTTTCCTTTAACAGCATCTACATGATGGCCGACTCCGGTGCGCGTGGTTCTGCAGCCCAGATTCGTCAGCTTGCTGGTATGCGTGGTCTGATGGCGAAGCCGGATGGCTCCATCATCGAAACGCCGATCACCGCGAACTTCCGTGAAGGTCTGAACGTACTCCAGTACTTCATCTCCACACACGGTGCGCGTAAAGGTCTGGCGGATACCGCACTGAAAACCGCGAACTCCGGTTACCTGACTCGTCGTCTGGTAGACGTTGCGCAGGACCTGGTTGTAACCGAAGACGATTGTGGCACCCTCGAAGGTATCACCATGACGCCGGTTATCGAAGGTGGCGACGTTAAAGAGCCGCTGCGCGATCGCGTTCTGGGTCGTGTGACAGCTGAAGACATTCTGAAACCGGGTACGGCAGACATTCTGGTTCCGCGCAACACGCTGCTGCACGAGCAGTGGTGTGACTTGCTGGAAGCGAACTCCGTCGACTCCGTTAAAGTGCGTTCCGTTGTATCTTGTGACACCGACTTTGGTGTATGTGCACACTGCTACGGTCGTGACCTGGCGCGTGGCCACATCATCAACAAAGGTGAAGCAATCGGCGTTATCGCGGCGCAGTCCATCGGTGAGCCGGGTACACAGCTGACGATGCGTACGTTCCACATCGGTGGTGCGGCATCTCGTGCGGCTGCTGAATCCAGCATCCAGGTGAAAAACAAAGGTAGCATCCGCCTGAGCAACGCGAAGACGGTTGTTAACTCCAGCGGTAAACTGGTTATCACCTCCCGTAACACTGAGCTGAAATTGATCGACGAATTTGGTCGTACCAAAGAAAGCTACAAAGTGCCTTACGGCTCCGTGATGGCGAAAGGTGATGGTGAGCAGGTTGCCGGCGGTGAAACCGTTGCAAACTGGGATCCGCATACCATGCCGGTTATCACTGAAGTGGCTGGTTTCATCCGCTTCACTGACATGATCGACGGCCAGACCATTACACGTCAGACCGACGAACTGACCGGTCTGTCTTCACTGGTGGTTCTGGACTCCGCAGAGCGTACCTCTGGTGGTAAAGACCTGCGTCCGGCGCTGAAAATCGTTGACGCTAACGGCAATGATGTTCTGATTCCGGGCACCGACATGCCGGCGCAGTACTTCCTGCCAGGTAAAGCGATCGTTCAGTTGGAAGATGGCGTTCAGATCAGCTCTGGTGACACCCTGGCGCGTATTCCGCAGGAATCCGGCGGTACCAAGGATATTACCGGTGGTCTGCCGCGCGTTGCGGACCTGTTCGAAGCACGTCGTCCGAAAGAGCCGGCAATTCTGGCTGAAATCAGCGGTATTATTTCCTTCGGTAAAGAGACCAAAGGTAAACGCCGTCTGGTGATCACGCCGGTTGACGGTAGCGAGCCGTACGAAGAGATGATTCCGAAATGGCGTCAGCTCAACGTGTTTGAAGGTGAACGTGTAGAACGTGGTGACGTGGTTTCCGACGGTCCGGAAGCGCCGCACGACATTCTGCGTCTTCGTGGTGTACACGCGGTAACGCGTTATATCACCAACGAAGTACAGGACGTTTACCGTCTGCAAGGCGTTAAGATCAACGATAAGCATATCGAAGTTATCGTTCGTCAGATGCTGCGTAAAGCCACCATCGTGAACGCGGGCAGCTCCGAGTTCCTCGAAGGTGAGCAGGTTGAATACTCTCGCGTTAAGATCGCTAACCGCGAACTGGAAGCGAACGGCAAAATCGGTGCAACGTATGCACGCGATCTGCTGGGTATCACCAAAGCGTCTCTGGCTACCGAGTCCTTCATCTCCGCGGCATCGTTCCAGGAGACCACGCGTGTGCTTACCGAAGCAGCCGTTGCGGGCAAACGCGACGAACTGCGCGGTCTGAAAGAGAACGTGATCGTGGGTCGTCTGATCCCGGCCGGTACTGGTTATGCGTACCACCAGGATCGTATGCGCCGTCGCGCCGCTGGCGAACTGCCGGCAGCACCGCAGGTAACTGCGGAAGATGCAAGCGCGAGCCTGGCAGAACTGCTGAACGCAGGTCTGGGTGGCTCAGACAACGAGTAATCGTTCCTGTAATAAAAAACCCGCTTCGGCGGGTTTTTTTATGTCTGCATTTCATGAAAACGCCGTTAAAAGAGTTCTCGATCGCGTTCCAGGACGCATACTGCAGGCATGTGTGACCAGAATAGGCCTGTGTTAATTAACCTGGTACTCAATATGTCACGCCTTTTTGTTCTGTTTCTTACGGTTATGCTCAGCAGTGCTGCCTGGAGCGAAACTGCTTTTCGCCAGTTGCGTATGGATGAGGAGAGTTCCCGTCCCCTTGAGGTTGCGCTCTGGTATCCCACTCTGCAACATGGCGCATTACAAACGATAGGGGACAATATCGCGTTCAGCGGCACACGAGCACTGCGCGATGCCGAACCCACATCGGGCGAGCATCCTCTTTTGCTGATCTCTCATGGCTATGGTGGCAACTGGCGTAACCTTAACTGGCTGGCGCAACGGATGGCCTTGCAAGGGTACATTGTGGCCGCAGTTGATCATCCCGGCACGACTACACGTAACCAGCATCCGCAGGATGCTCAGCAACTGTGGCTACGCCCGCAGGATCTTCTGCACGTAATGAATAAGGTGATCGCCACTCCCGCTCTTGCCGGGCGGGTGGATAGCCGACGTATTGCGGCGATAGGGCATTCGCTCGGGGGCTGGACGGTGCTGGAACTGGCGGGAGCCCGTTTTGATGCGCAGCGCTTTATCACGGATTGTCAGCAACATCCGATCCTGTCGGGGTGTAAATTGACAGCAAAACTGGGGATCGACCAGCCTCTGGCTGCCAGCAAGCTGGTGGCGGATGCACGTGAATCCCGCATTAAAGCAGTGGTTTCGCTGGATCTTGGGCTGGCGCGGGGTTTCCGTCCGGATAGCCTCCGGCAGATAACGGTTCCCGTTTTGATTATGGCTGCGCAGGCGGATAGCGACGCCCTGCCCGCCAGCCTGGAATCGGGGTATCTGGCTACGTATATTCCTGCTGACCGCCAGCGCTATCGCCGCGTTGAAGGCGCGACGCACTTTAGTTTTATGCAGATGTGTAAACCAGGGGCGGCAGCGCTGATTGAGCAAGAAGCACCTGGTGAGGGGATTGTCTGCGAAGATGGCGGTACGCTCAGCCGTAACGCGATTCACCTCCACCTGCTCAAAGAGATCAGCTCCTTTCTGAATCAGGCCCTGGATTACCAACCGCCGCGTGCCGGTAATCCGTTGGCGTCATCCCACTAATACGGGTGAACTCACGGTTGAAATTGGATTTCGTCGCAAACCCGGCGTCCAGCATGATATCCGTGACCGGGGCCGGGCTCTCCCGCAGTAAGCGCTGAGCATAATGGATGCGAAAGCGGTTGATCCATTGTGATACGTTGCAGCCGCGCACCTGGTTGACGGCTTGTGAGATTTGCCGCGCAGGGATGCCCAGTTTTCGCGCCAGTGCATTGAGTGTGAGATCGGTTTGCAGAAACCACTTTTCTTCATTAATGCGTGCTTCGATACGCTGGCATAGATGTTCGGCCTCCTCATCACAAGGGCGATCTTCCTCGACAGGTTCTGCGATGTGGGGGGGAACAGGCGGTACTTTTTCCCAACTGTAGACGATGGCCAGACAGATAAAGGGCAGCAAAATCGCCTGGGAAAGTGCCACCAACTGCGGTGCTTGTTGCCCTTGATAAACGCCATAATCTACGGCGATAACTAAATCAGTCAGACCGGAAAAACAGAGAAAACAGCCAGCAATAAACGTCATTAATGAGGCGGGACCGGCATCCTGTAAATGGGTGAAGATAAAGGCATCGGCCCCTTGTCGCGCGGTTCTAATCAATGCGCCGCCGTAGCCAATGAACAGCAGCATCAGTATGGCATCCGTCATCATTGGGGCGACAAGGTTGAGCAGCAACGCGATCAGGGGAGCAATCAGGTAGCGAGGGCATTTTTGCAGCCTGTTTTGCGTGGTCAGACGTGCAAAGCAGCGCCACGCCAACGGCGGCAGCGCAATGGCAACAATCGACTGGATCTGACGCAGAATAGCGGCATCGAACTGCCAGCGTAGCGCAGACATGAACACCAACAGCGCACAGGCGCTAATAAATATTGCCGCGCTGCGGTATCCCGATGTGCGTTGCAGGCAGACCTTCAGCAGCAAAATTATCAGAATAGAGAAGGTGTAAAAAGGAAACGGTACGGCGGGCATAGAAGACCTGTACGGGATGGCGTAAAAACGTAATGCTATGTTGTGCCATAAATTCACACGTAAAACACGTCACCACTTTTGGCAGCAACAAAAATGCCCGCGGCGCAGGCATTTTCATAAAGAGAGAGGATCAGTCGCGCAGTGGCAACCGGCGGAACAATTCGATCATATCGCCGGCCAGATCCTGAATCACCATCGCGTTCATCAGGTGATCCTGCGAATGGACAGTGATCAGGTTGACCGGTAGTTTGCCGCTGCCCTCATCCAATCCGATCAGTTGCGTTTGTATTTTATGCGCAGCCTTCACATACTCTCGCGACTCTTCCATCGCTTGTTCCGCGCCGTCAAAATCACCTTTACGCGCCAGTTGCAGAGCCGTCAGCGCCTGGCTGCGCGCGGCTCCGGCATTAACCAGCAACTCCATAATGATGGTTTCTAACTCTTCCATGCGTTTACTCCAGTAATTTAAGGGCTTTTTCCAGTACGACATCACCCTTCATCATGCCGTAATCCATCATATCGATAACCGCAACTTTTTTACCCAGCGGTTCCGCCTGCGCCTGCAGCTTTGCCTGCTCGTATTTCACTTGCGGCCCCAGCAACACGATATCTGCCGTTGCAATCTCGTCCTTAAATTCTGCGACAGGAACCGCCTTAATAGAAACGTCGACGCCTTTTTTCTGCGCTGCGTCTTTCATGCGTTGCACCAACATGCTGGTGGACATACCCGCAGCACAACATAAAACGATGTTTTTCATAGTCAGCCTCGGTGTTGATGGGATAAGTGATAATGATCCTGCATCGCCGGGTTCAACAACCGCTTTACCATGATTGTGTGTATGGCATCACAAAGAATCCCTGATTTTCGTGAAACCGGTTACAGGTGCGGCGACATTCGTGGCATTAACCGCTATTTACTTGCAGGATCCGATTTTTACCTTGCTGTTTCGCTTTATAAAGCGCCTCGTCGACGCTGACGATAAGTTGCTCTAGTGGCTCCATATGCCACTCACCAATCCCGGCGCTGAAAGTGACGGTCAATCCTTCTTCACGCCAGCTCCGGCCTTCTACATTTTTGCGCCATTGCTCCAGCAAAGCAGTCGCATCCGTGAGTGATGTGTGTGGGAAAAGAACCGCGAACTCCTCACCGCCGTAGCGATAAACCGAAAGGGTGTGTGGTTGCATCACCTGAATCCCTTCCCGCGCGACGTTACGCAGCACGATATCGCCGTTTAGATGGCCCCAGATATCGTTAATGGATTTGAAATTATCAATATCCACGAGTGCCAGGGAAAATGGCTGGTGATCATTCATCAGCGCAGCAATATCACCATCGAACGCACGGCGGTTTTTACAGTTAGTTAGCGCATCTATGGTTGCCTGTCGCACCCAGGACTGCTCGCGCTCTTTATTGCTGAGGATGGCTTTACTGAGCATGGCCTCAAGCTTTGGTGCCCGTTTTACATCACCGGTGTTTATCGAATCAATGATATTCATCAGTACCGTACGTGAGGCGTGGCGCAAATACAGACCAAACAGGATGATCAGGACGGCGGCAGTACCAAATCCCCAGCTAACAATCAGCGTGGAGTGCCGGGTCAGGCTATCAAGCGTGGCGGTGGAAACCTTATAAATGGCGAACCAGTCCGGGTTGGTAAAGGAATAGTAGTAATACCATGTCGCCGTTTTTTCGTCGTAGACCATCCCTTCACCACTGGTCATCGCTGACAGTAATTCCGGTCTGACGAAGGTTTTGAACAGCGCGCCACTGTCCGGATGCAGCATCGCTTTGCCTTCACGGTCAACAATAAAAAATTCGCCGGGCATCGGCGATTGGGTGGTACGCAGCGTAAAGCTCATTGAGGCGACGTCGAGGTGAAAAGCCAGCGTACCTTTAAGCTTGCCATCCGGCGTGATCACCGGCTTATAAATGCTGACTGTCGGATTGTGGGTAAAGTAATCCTCATAGGCGCTGGTGTAGTGGTTAAACATGCTGGCTTCCGCCTGATGCATAAACCACGGACGTGTTCTGGCATCAAACTGGTCGCTCTCGGCATTGGCGATCACCTGCGGAGCACGGAGGTGATCGCCACGCGAATCAGCCAGTGAAATCGAAGAGACTGATGGCATCAGCGCCAGCAATTGCATCAGTAATTTGAGCCCGTGTTCCCGATCGCCCGTTACCGTGGTGTCCAATTGATCGTCCTGGGCGAAGAAGGTGGCGGCGCGGTTCAGGATGTAGTCATTCTCGCGAAGGATCGACTGTGTGTAATTTAATGCCAGGTTATGGGTAAAGTTACGATTTATATCGTGGTATCTCTCCAGCATTTCCTTTTGCTGACTGAAGGTCACCAAAAAAGCGATGACGATAAAACTCACAAAAATCCCGGCGAAGCTCAACAGAATCGGGGTTGTGAACGAGAGTTGTCGACTGTGAATTTTCATATCCTTGATCATTCATCATTGAGGTGGCAGGTAAAGTATAAGGGGTTAGAGGAAAGATGAGGGTTACATCAACATCGAACATGCATGCCGTACCGGCATTTATTATGCGGTGATTATAACGCCTGCTAAATCGGTCATGACGAAATATTGTGCTCTTTCGCGACGTACCGATTTTACCGGTGATGAAAAGGAATAATGAAAAGCGGAGCGGCCATGAGGGGATTTAGCCGCTCCGGTCAGTCTGATAACCTGACGCAAGAATAATGCCGGAGCGGGAGCGCTGGCGCGACTGCACGATCCGGGTTTTACGGGATGTACCGTAAAATTTTACCCCGTTATCAGCGTGTTGCTGTTTTTTTGCGGCGCGCGTCCCAACCAGCTATCCCAATCTTTCCATACCGGTTGCAACCCGCGCGCCATCAACGCGCTGGCGACGTCTTGCGGTCGCCGACCATCGTGCGGGGAGAATTGTTCCAGCTCCGGGTGATTATCCGCATAGCCTCCGGGTTGAGTTTTGGAAAACGCGCTGACGTTATTGATAGCCAGCGGGATAACGTGATCGCGAAAATGGGGGGATTCGCGGGTCGAGAGTGACAGTTCGACATCCGGTGCCAGCAGGCGGAAGGCGCAGATGGTTTGTACCAGTTGGCGTTCATCCATGATCGATGCCGGCTCAATACCGCCAGTGCAGGGCCGTAAACGGGGAAATGAAATGGAATAGCGACTCTGCCAGTAGTGTTGCTGTAACCACAGCAGGTGTTCCGCCACCATATAACAGTCCACCCGCCAGCTGTCGCTCAGACCAATTAATGCCCCCAGACCGATTTTATCGATCCCCGCACGCCCCAGTCGATCCGGTGTTTCCAGCCGCCAGATAAAATCCTGCTTTTTACCCCGCAGATGATGTTTTGCGTACATGCTCTGGTGATAGGTTTCCTGATAGACCATGACGCCATCCAGACCGAGGGTTTTCAGCTCGGCATATTCTTCCTGAGCGAGAGGCTGAACTTCCATCTGTAATGAAGCGAACTGGCGGCGAATGGAAGGGAAATGGCGGCGAAAATAATCCATCCCTACTTTTCCCTGATGTTCACCGGTGACCAATAACAGATGCTCAAACCCCAGCTCACGTAGCGCGGCGCACTCGCGGGCAATCTCGTTCTCATCCAGCGTCTTGCGTTTCAGGTGATTGCTCATTGAGAAACCACAATAGGTGCAATCATTTGCGCAGAGATTGGAAAGATATAACGGCACATAGAAGCTTACCGTGTTGCCAAAACGCTGGCGGGTAAGTTTTTGCGCCTGCTGCGCCATCGGTTCAAGAAAGTCGCTGGCGGCGGGGGAGAGCAGCGCCATCAAATCTTCTCGCGTGATATGTGGTGCGTGGAGCGCCCGCTCAACATCCGCCGTGGTTTTGCTGTGGATCCGCAGACGAATATCGTCCCAATTCAGTTGTCGCCAACGTTCGGTAAAGGTGGTCATAAGGCACTCTCCAGGAAACCGGTGAGCGGGCTGGTGGCGGTCGCGTAACGCTGCCGCGCGCCGGGTACGGCATCGCGCGCCAACGAACCGGCTTCTACCGCCAGGCGGAAAGCGCGTGCCATGGCGACCGGGTCGTCGGCCACGGCGATGGCGGTATTCACCAGCACCGCATCGGCCCCCATTTCCAATGCCAGGGCGGCATGGCTGGGCGCGCCGATGCCCGCATCGACCACCACCGGTACGCTGGCCTGTTCGATGATAATCTCCAGCATTGCGCGCGTTTCCAGCCCCTGGTTTGATCCTATCGGTGCGCCAAGCGGCATCACCGCTGCGCAGCCCACCTCTTCCAGCCGCTTACACAGGACCGGATCGGCACCGCAATAGGGCAGCACGACAAAACCCATTTGCACCAGTTTCTCTGCGGCGCGCAGGGTTTCTATCGGATCGGGCAGCAGCCAGCGTGCATCCGGGTGAATCTCCAGTTTTAACCAGTGGGTGCCGAGTGCTTCCCGCGCCAGTTGTGCGGCAAAGATAGCCTCTTCCGCATTTTTTGCCCCCGAGGTGTTGGGCAATAGCGTCACGCCCGCTTCACGCAGCGGCTGCAAAATACCGTCGCTGTGCTGGCGCAGATCGACCCGTTTCATCGCCAGCGTCACCAGTTCGCTGCCGGATGCGCGAATCGCCTCGATCATAAGTTGTGGCGCGGCGAATTTACCCGTACCGGTAAACAGTCGTGAAGAAAACGTTTTATCTGCAATACGTAACATCTCAGCCCCCTGCAATAACCTGAAATAGCAGGATCCGATCGCCGTCCTGCACAAGATGGTCTTCCCACTGCTCGCGCGGCAGGATCTGTTCGTTTAACGCCAGTGCGACGCCCGGTTTTAACTGGTTGAGCTGGTTAAGCAGCGTGGCAATGGAAAGCCCGGAAGTGCAGCGCATCGGTTCGTCATTGAAGCGTATTTGCATCTTGCCCTCCGCAAACCGGACAATTGCTGGCGCGATGTAGTGCCAGGGTTCGCCAGAGATTGGTTCGGGCATCAAACAGGCGCAGTTCGCCGCTGGTGGTGTGCATGCCGCTCAACAATTTGACGGTTTCCAGTGCCTGCATTGCACCCATGATCCCCACAACCGGACCCACAATCCCTGCCGTGCGGCAGTTGCGTTCCGGTTCGCTTTCGTCCGGCCACAGGCAGCGATAGCAACCATGCTGCCAGGGCGGTGTCAGTACCATGAGCTGGCCGCCAAAACCGACAGCGCTGGCAGTAACCAGCGGGGTTTCCAGCGCGACGCAAGCTGCGTTGACGGCCTGTCGTGTGATCATATTGTCACTGCAATCCAGCACTACATCTGCCTGAGCAACTTGCTGGTGCAGCGCCTCGCCGTGTAAGCGTTGTTGCAGGGGAATCAGTGCAATATCGGGGTTGAGTTGCTGCAACCGCTGTGCGGTAACCAGGGTTTTTGGCTGATTGATATCGTCGGTGGTAAAGAGGATCTGCCGCTGAAGGTTGCTCAGATGCACGGCATCGTCATCCGCCAGCACCAGCGTGCCGATACCTGCACCGGCAAGGTACACCGCTGCAGGGGCGCCGAGGCCGCCAAGGCCGACAACCAGCACCCGGCTGGCAAGCAGCTTTTGCTGGCCGACAATGGCAATATCTTCCAGCAGGATCTGGCGGCTGTAGCGCATAAAATCGCGATCATTCATCTCCCACCCCCGCAAGTGTCAGCAACTGTTCCGTGGCCTGCCGCCAGTCTGCGGCCTGGGTGATGGCGCTGACCACCGCTATGCTGCCGACGCCTTTCGCCAGCACATCTGCTGCGCGCGAAAGGCTGATCCCGCCAATGGCGACCGTAGGGTAATCTCCCAGTCGCGCAATATGGCGCGCCAGTTGTTCCAGCCCCTGTGGCGCGGAGGGCATCTGTTTGGTTTGTGTCGGGAAAACATGGCCGAGTGCGATATACGAAGGGCGTGCCGCCAGCGCGATATCCATCTCCATATCGTCATGCGTGGAGACGCCCAGGCGCAGACCCGCCGCGCGAATGGCGCTTAGGTCGGCGGTTTCCAGGTCTTCCTGGCCAAGATGTACGCCGTACGCCTGGTGTTTTATGGCCAGCCGCCAGTAGTCATTGATAAATAACCGCGCGTTGTAACGGCGTCCCAGTGCGATGGCGGCAGCGACATCGTCTTCGACCTCAGGGTCGCGTTTGTCTTTGATACGCAGTTGCAGGGTGCGCACGCCCGCTTCCAGCAAGCGGGCGATCCACTCAACGCTGTCCACAACCGGGTAGAGCCCGAGACGAAACGGTACCGGAGGAAAGTCGGGTTGGTACATCAGGCTTCCTCCTTTTTCAGGTAGATTTCCCCGCCGCGGGCGCGGAAGTCGTTCGACTTATCATGCATCCCGACTTCGATGGCCTGCACCGCCGCGTAATCGCGCACTTCCTGCGAGATTTTCATCGAGCAGAATTTCGGCCCGCACATTGAGCAGAAGTGAGCGATTTTGCCGGACTCCTGCGGTAGGGTTTCATCGTGGTAAGCACGGGCGGTAAAAGGATCCAGCGCAAGATTAAACTGATCTTCCCAGCGGAACTCAAAACGGGCTTTCGACATGGCGTTATCGCGGATCTGCGCGCCAGGGTGGCCTTTTGCCAGGTCAGCAGCATGGGCGGCGATCTTGTAGGTGATCAACCCCTGTTTAACATCCTCTTTGTTTGGCAGGCCCAGGTGTTCTTTGGGTGTGACATAACAGAGCATGGCACAGCCAAACCAGCCAATCATTGCCGCGCCAATACCGGAGGTGAAGTGGTCATAACCTGGCGCGATATCGGTGGTCAGTGGTCCGAGCGTGTAGAATGGCGCTTCGTGACAATGCTCCAGTTCTTCGGTCATATTGCGGCGGATCATCTGCATCGGCACATGCCCCGGACCTTCAATCATGACCTGCACATCATACTCCCAGGCGATTTTGGTCAGTTCACCCAGCGTATGCAGTTCGGCAAACTGCGCTTCGTCGTTGGCATCCTGGATCGAACCCGGACGCAGGCCATCGCCGAGAGACAGCGAAACATCGTATGCGGCGCAGATTTCACAAATTTCCCGGAAGTGAGTGTAAAGGAAGTTTTCTTGATGATGGGAGAGGCACCACTTCGCCATAATCGACCCGCCACGCGAAACAATGCCGGTCAGGCGCTGCGCGGTCATCGGGACGTAACGCAGCAATACGCCTGCGTGGATAGTGAAATAATCCACCCCTTGTTCCGCCTGTTCGAGCAGCGTATCGCGGAATGCCTGCCAGTTTAGATCTTCGGCGATCCCGTTCACCTTCTCCAGCGCCTGGTAGATCGGTACCGTACCGATTGGCACCGGGCTGTTACGCAGGATCCATTCGCGGGTTTCGTGAATATAGCGCCCGGTAGAGAGATCCATCACCGTGTCTGCGCCCCAGCGGGTTGACCACACCAGTTTTTCTACTTCCTCTTCGATGGACGAGGTCACGGCTGAGTTACCGATGTTGGCGTTCACTTTTACCAGAAAGTTACGCCCGATGATCATCGGTTCCGACTCCGGGTGGTTGATGTTGGCCGGAATGATCGCGCGGCCAGCGGCGACTTCATCGCGCACAAACTCTGGCGTGATATTTTTCGGCAGGCGGGCGCCAAAAGCTTCACCCGGATGCTGTCTGCGCAGCACTTCGCTACGAATACGTTCGCGGCCCATATTTTCGCGAATGGCGATAAACTCCATCTCCGGCGTGATGATCCCTTTGCGGGCGTAGTGTAGCTGGGTAACACGTTGACCAGCTTTGGCGCGGCGCGGGGTCAATAGCCCGTTGAAGCGCAGCTCATCAAGGCCTTCGTCCGCCAGACGTGCATTGGTATAAGCTGAACTGCGTTCATCAAGCGTTTCACTGTCATCACGCGCGGCGATCCAGGGGGCGCGTAACTTCGCGAGACCTTGCTGCACATCGATGGCGATTGCCGGATCGCCATACGGGCCGGAGGTGTCGTAAACCGGTACTGCTTCGTTCTCTTCAAACTGAGGGTGCTCTTTTGTACCGCCAGTCAGCGTTGGGCTGAGCTGGATTTCCCGCATTGGGATACGGATATCAGGTCGTGAACCGGTGACGTAAATACGGTGTGAATTGGGGAAAGCGGTGCCTTCCAGCGTGTCGATAAAGTGTTGCGCCTGGGCGCGTTGTTCACGGCGTGTAAGTTTTGCAGACATAGCTCATTCCAGAATTAAAAGGAGATGGCTTGTCAGACGACGGATGGAGTAATGGCAACAAACCGCCCGTAAGGGTGGTTGATGTGAATGGATTACTCTTGTTCCCTTCGCAGGTCTTAACCCGATCAGGTTCCGCGGATCCCGAATTAACGGTCTCAGCCTTTTCCACTTCATCTTTCGCGCCGCTTCGCGGCATTGCGAATTCTGTAGTGGAGAGATAGGCACTCCGACAAGAAAAACCCCCGCCCTCAGACGGGGAACTGCTTTTTAAACTACGCGTTACTTTTTAAGAATTCAAGCAGGGCGCGCCATGCCGGTTTCGTCATTGGCGCTCTCTTTGAGATTGTTATCAAAGGCCAGCACAATCAGTTTGTCTTCCAGTCTGAAGCGGGCCTCCAGCGCTTCGCCGATGTCGGAAAGCGCCTGTTGGAATTCCAGACAGTTATCATCGTCAATGGCGTTTTCCAGGCTGGTATCGTAATAATTCATGATTTCGATGGTGTTGGCTTCCAGCAGTGGATAGAGCTGGTTAGCGATTAAAAGTGGACTGCTCCCTTCCATTTCGCGAATGACGCGTTCATAAATACTGAAGTGACCTGCGGAGAGGTACTCCACCAGGTTGTGACAGAAATCGTCCAGCGCTTTTTCATTAAGCTGCATGAACGATCCTTTGCCAGGCTTAATGCCAACCAGATTGTAGTAAGAAACGAGAAGTTGCTTACGTACTAGCAGCCAATGGTCGACAAGTGTGTTACTTCCTCCAACGCGCTCTGTCAGGCTTTCTAACTGGTTTAGCATAATTGGCTCCGCAATATGTAAGTGAAAAAATGCTCACCCAAATGTAATAATAATGTTAACAAAATGCCAGTGAAGCTAAGGTAGTGCACCAAATGGTACGTATTATTGACGCACGGGATCATGGCTGGTGGATCGTAAGCCATGAACAAAAATTATGGTTGCCCGGTGGAGAATTACCACATGGGCAGGCAGGAAATTTCGATCTTGTGGGGCAGAGCGCGCTTCACATCGGCGAATGGCAGGGCGAACCGGTATGGATGATCCGCCAGAATCGCCGCCAGGAAATGGGATCCGTACGGCAGGTAATTGATCAGGACGTCGGGCTGTTCCAACTGGCCGGGCGCGGTGTGCAACTGGCGGAGTTTTACCGCTCACACCAGTTCTGCGGTTACTGTGGGCATACCATGCATCCGAGCAAAACCGAGTGGGCAATGCTGTGTGATCACTGCCGCGAGCGCTACTATCCGCAAATTGCCCCCTGCATTATCGTCGCCATCCGCCGTGATGACGCTATTCTTCTGGCGCAGCATACGCGTCATCGTAACGGGATTTACACTGTGCTGGCCGGGTTTGTTGAAGTGGGCGAAACCCTGGAGCAGGCAGTGGCCCGCGAAGTGATGGAAGAGAGCGGCATTAAAGTTAAAAATTTGCGTTATGTCACTTCCCAACCATGGCCTTTTCCTCAATCACTGATGACCGCGTTTATGGCGGAATATGACAGCGGTGATATTCATATCGACCCGAAAGAGCTGTTGGATGCGGGCTGGTATCGTTATGACGATTTACCCCTGTTGCCGCCGCCGGGCACCGTTGCGCGCCGTCTGATCGAAGATACGGTGGCGATGTGCCGCGCAGAGTATGAGTAAGGCGTATATACTGGCGACCTGACGCTTAAGGAACTGACAATGACCGAACTGAAAAACGATCGTTACCTGCGCGCGCTTCAGCGCCAGCCAGTAGACATGACGCCGGTATGGATGATGCGCCAGGCGGGCCGCTATTTACCGGAATATAAAGCGACGCGCGCGCAAGCTGGCGACTTTATGTCGCTGTGTAAAAATGCGGATCTTGCTTGCGAAGTGACGCTACAACCGCTGCGTCGCTATCCGCTTGATGCGGCGATCCTCTTCTCGGACATTCTCACCGTACCGGACGCGATGGGCCTTGGGCTCTATTTCGAAGCGGGTGAAGGGCCGCGGTTTACTTCCCCCATCACCTCAAAAGCGGATGTTGAGAAACTCCCGGTGCCGGACCCGGAAAGCGAACTGGGTTATGTGATGAACGCGGTGCGCACCATCCGTCGCGAACTGAAAGGCGAGGTGCCGCTGATTGGCTTCTCGGGTAGCCCCTGGACGCTGGCGACCTACATGGTGGAAGGTGGCAGCAGCAAAGCCTTTACCGTGATCAAAAAAATGATGTACGCCGAACCGAAGACGCTGCATCTGCTGTTGGATAAGCTGGCGCAAAGCGTCACGCTGTACCTTAATGCGCAGATCCGCGCCGGGGCGCAGTCGGTGATGATTTTTGACACCTGGGGCGGTGTTCTCACGGGGCGCGATTACCAACAGTTCTCGCTTTATTACATGCATAAAATCGTTGATGGCCTGTTGCGTGAAAATGAAGGTCGCCGCGTGCCGGTCACGCTGTTTACCAAAGGGGGTGGACAGTGGCTGGAAGCGATGGCCGAGACCGGTTGTGATGCGTTGGGGCTGGACTGGACAACGGATATCGCCGATGCGCGACGTCGTGTAGGACATAAAGTCGCCCTGCAAGGGAATATGGATCCGTCCATGCTCTATGCACCGCCTGCGCGTATTGAAGAAGAAGTGGCTTCCATTCTGGCGGGTTTCGGCAAAGGCGAGGGTCATGTGTTTAACCTTGGGCACGGCATTCATCAGGATGTTCCACCGGAACATGCCGGCGCATTTGTGGAGGCGGTGCACCGTCTGTCGGCCTCCTGGCATCAGTAAGGAGAGAATATGGATCTCGCGTCACTACGCGAACAACAACGTGAACTGGCTTCATCGGTGATTCATGAGGATCGCCTTGTGAACGATCCGCCGACGGTGATCGGCGGTGCGGATGTAGGTTTCGAGCAGGGTGGTGAAGTGACGCGAGCGGCCATGGTGCTGCTTTCGTACCCGTCGTTGGCGCTTATCGAGTACCAGGTGGCGCGTATTCCCACCACCATGCCTTACATTCCAGGTTTCCTTTCGTTTCGCGAATATCCGGCGTTGCTGGCGGCGTGGGAACAGCTTTCGCAAAAGCCGGATCTGCTTTTTGTTGATGGTCACGGCATCTCTCACCCGCGCCGCCTTGGCGTTGCCAGCCATTTTGGTCTGCTGGTCGATGTTCCGACTATTGGTGTGGCGAAGAAACGGTTGTGCGGCAAGTTTGAGCCGCTTGCCGACGAACCTGGTGCGCTCTCGCCGCTGATGGATAAAGGTGAGAAGCTGGCATGGGTGTGGCGCAGTAAAGCGCGCTGTAATCCGTTGTTTATCACGACCGGGCACCGGGTGAGCCAGGATAGTGCTCTGGCGTGGGTGCAGCGCTGTATGAAAGGCTACCGCCTGCCTGAGCCGACGCGTTGGGCAGATGCAGTGGCATCCGGTCGTCCGGCGTTCACGCGTTGGCAGGCAATTCAGCGTGATATCAGGTAAACTGCGCCTAATACCGACTTTGAGAAGCGATCATGTTACAAAACCCGATTCACCTGCGTCTGGAAAAGCTGGAAAGCTGGCAGCACGTTGTCTTTATGGCCTGTCTGTGCGAACGCATGTACCCCAATTACGCCATGTTTTGTCAGCAAACGGAGTTTGGCGATGCGCAGCTCTACCGCCGTATTCTTGACCTCGTGTGGGAAACGCAGGTGGTAAAAGACGCCAAGGTGAATTTCGACAGCCAGCTTGAGAAGCTGGAAGAGGCGATCCCTGCGGCTGATGATTACGATCTGTATGGCGTCTACCCGGCGATCGATGCCTGCGTGGCGTTAAGCGAGTTGATTCACTCACGCCTGAGCGGCGAAACGCTCGAACATGCCATCGAGGTCAGCAAGACCTCTATCACCACCGTCGCGATGCTGGAAATGACCCAGGCGGGTCGTGAAATGACCGATGAAGAACTACGACTGAACCCCGCTGTAGAGCAGGAATGGGACATTCAGTGGGAGATTTTCCGCCTTCTGGCTGACTGCGAAGAACGCGACATTGAGTTGATCAAAGGGCTACGCGCAGACTTGCGTGAGGCCGGTGACAGCAATATCGGTATAAATTTGCAGCAATGAGACAATAAAACGTGATTTAACGCCTGTTTTGTCGTGCCATAAGGCTTCCCTTCGCACCCCCGTCTGGTCTACATTTGGGGGGCGAAAATAAGTGGCTATCGGTGCGTGTATGCAGGAGAGTGCTTTTGAGGCATTTCCGTCGCACTCGATGCTTAGCAAGCGATAAACACATTGAAAGGATAACTTATGAACAAGACTCAACTGATTGATGTAATTGCAGACAAGGCTGATCTGTCTAAAGCGCAAGCGAAAGCTGCACTGGAATCCACCCTGGCTGCTATTACTGAGTCTCTGAAAGAAGGTGATGCTGTACAACTGGTTGGTTTCGGTACCTTCAAAGTGAACCACCGCGCTGAGCGTACTGGCCGCAACCCGCAGACCGGTAAAGAAATCAAAATCGCCGCAGCTAACGTGCCGGCATTTGTTTCTGGTAAGGCACTGAAAGACTCTGTTAAGTAAGACAGCGTGGCAGTGAACAGTTTTGTCGAAGGGGCGGTCTCGCCCCTTTTGTCATTCTGGCGTCGCCCGTTGATGCTGGCTGGCGCGCTGTTGCTGGCTGCCTGCAGCCATGATTCCTCCCTGCCGCCATTCACCGCCAGCGGTTTTGCCGGTGATCAGGGCGCAGTGCGTATCTGGCGCAAAGATTCCGGTGGAGAGACACACCTGCTTTCCGCTTTTAGCCCGTGGCATCACGGGAACACAACGTTGGCTGAGTATCGCTGGCAAGGCGACGCGTTGACCCTCGTCGAACTCAATATCTACGGCACTCCCCCTGAACATATTCGCGCCCGGTTTGACGATCGTGGTGAGTTGAGCTTTATGCAGCGGGAAGTTGATGGTCAGAAGCAGCAACTCTCCAGTGACCAGATTGCACTCTACCGCTATCGAGCAGAGCAAATCCGCCAGACCAGCGATGCGTTGCGTCAGGGGCGTGTGGTGCTGCGTCAGGGACGCTGGCAGGCGAATCGCACGGTGCAGACCTGTGAAGGTGAGACGGTGAAGCCAGATCTGGATGTGTATGCGTTAGAGCGCATAGAACGCCGTCAGAACCACTCCTCAGCAGCGGTCAGCGTGGCGTGGTTGGAAGCGCCGGAAGGCGCACAGCTGTTGCTGGTGGCGAATGAGGACTTCTGCCGCTGGCAACCGACAGAGAAACATTTCTGATGCATCGTCAGGGTAAGCGCAGCGCCAGCCGGTGAACTGCTGGATGGCGGCTACGCTCCTTACAAGCCTACTGGACGGTTTCCTCTCTCCGTGAGAGAGAGGAAATCATTATTTGCCCTGCTCGCGTGCTATCGCACGGTAACCAATATCCCGGCGGCTGAAGCTGCCATCCCAGTGAATATCGTTCATCAATGCGTAAGCGCGCTGCTGTGCTTCCGCAACGGTATGACCCAATGCCGTCACGCACAATACGCGCCCGCCATTGGTCAGCACCCGGTCATCAGCGTCGAGTTTGGTACCCGCGTGGAACACTTTACCGTCCGCAGCTTCTTCCAGCGGCAGACCGTGGATCACATCCCCATTGCGATAATTGCCCGGATACCCGCCGGCAGCGATGACCACGCCCAGTGAGGCCCGTGGATCCCATTCAGACGTTTTCTCATCCAGCTTACCTTCGCAGGCTGCCAGGCAAAGCTCCACCAGGTCGGATTGCATACGCAGCATGATCGGTTGCGTTTCCGGGTCGCCAAAGCGGCAGTTGAACTCGATCACTTTGGGATTGCCGAGCTTGTCGATCATCAGACCGGCATACAGGAAACCGGTGTAGGTATTGCCTTCCGCCGCCATCCCGCGCACGGTTGGCCAGATGACGCGTTCCATGGTGCGCTGATGCACTTCATCGGTAACTACCGGGGCAGGCGAGTAAGCGCCCATACCGCCGGTGTTCGGGCCTGTGTCGCCATCGCCCACGCGTTTGTGATCCTGGCTGGTGGCCATCGGCAGGACATGCTCACCGTCAACCATGACGATAAAGCTGGCTTCTTCGCCATCGAGAAACTCTTCAATAACGATACGGTGACCTGCATCGCCAAAAGCATTGCCCGCCAGCATGTCGTTAACGGCAGCTTCAGCTTCTTCAAGCGTCATGGCAACGATCACGCCTTTGCCTGCGGCCAGACCGTCGGCTTTGATCACGATGGGCGCGCCTTTTTCACGCAGGTAAGCCAGCGCGGGTTCAACTTCGGTGAAATTCTGGTACTCCGCTGTTGGAATGTTGTGGCGGGCCAGGAAATCTTTGGTGAACGCCTTGGAGCCTTCCAGTTGAGCCGCGCCCTGCGTAGGGCCAAAAATCTTCAGGCCTGCAGCGCGGAATGCATCCACCACGCCAATCACCAGCGGGGCTTCCGGGCCAACGATGGTCAAATCAATTTTTTCGTTCTGCGCGAAATTTAACAACGCGGAGATATCGGTGGCGCTGATAGCGACGTTTTGCAGCGCAGGTTCAAGCGCGGTACCGGCATTGCCCGGAGCAACATACACGGTTTCAACCAGCGGTGACTGTGCTGCTTTCCAGGCTAGAGCGTGCTCGCGCCCGCCGTTACCAATCACTAATACTTTCATTGTTTGCTCCGTAGATTAATGGCGGAAGTGGCGCATGTCGGTAAAGATCATTGCAATGCCATGTTCATCAGCGGCGGCAATTACTTCGTCATCACGAATGGAACCACCCGGCTGGATAACACAGGTCACACCGACTGCCGCGGCGGCATCAATACCATCACGGAACGGGAAGAAGGCATCAGAAGCCATGGCGGAGCCTTTCACTTCCAGCCCTTCGTCACCGGCTTTGATCCCGGCGATCTTCGCAGAGTAGACACGGCTCATCTGGCCTGCGCCAATACCGATAGTCATGTTCTCTTTTGCGTAAACAATGGCGTTGGATTTGACGAACTTCGCCACTTTCCAACAGAACAATGCATCACGCAATTCTTGTTCTGTTGGTTGACGTTTGCTGACCACGCGCAGCTCATTTTCGGTCACCATACCCAGATCGCGATCCTGAACCAGCAGACCACCGTTGACGCGTTTGAAATCCAGACCTGCGACACGCTGCGCCCATTGACCGCACACCAGAACACGCACGTTCTGTTTGGCTGCGGTGACGTTCAACGCTTCTTCGGTGGCAGATGGCGCAATGATCACTTCGACAAACTGGCGGGAGATAATCGCCTGTGCAGTTTGAGCATCCAGCTCGCGGTTAAAAGCGATAATGCCGCCGAATGCAGAAGTCGGGTCGGTTTTATATGCGCGCTCGTAGGCATCCAGAATCGAACTGCCAACGGCGACGCCACATGGGTTGGCGTGTTTCACAATCACACAGGCAGCTTCGTTGAACTCTTTTACACACTCCAGCGCGGCGTCGGTATCGGCAATGTTGTTATAGGAGAGCGCCTTGCCTTGCAGTTGTTGCGCGGTGGCGACGGAGGCTTCCTTCACCTCTTCTTCTATATAGAAGGCGGCTTGCTGGTGGCTGTTCTCGCCATAACGCATATCCTGCTTTTTAATGAAGTTCAGGTTCAACGTGCGCGGGAAGCGACCAGCAGGCTCTTTGCTCTCACCGTGATAGGCGGGTACCAGACTACCGAAGTAGTTAGCGATCATGCTGTCGTAAGCGGCAGTATGTTCAAAGGCTTTGATCGCCAGATCAAAACGGGTGTCCAGCGTCAGCGATCCTTCATTGGCATCCATCTCATTAATGATGGCGTTGTAATCGCTGCTCTTGACAACAATGGCGACATCTTTGTGGTTCTTCGCTGCGGAGCGCACCATGGTCGGGCCTCCGATATCGATATTCTCTACCGCGTCTTCCAGCGAGCAACCTTCACGGGCTACGGTCTGGGCGAACGGATAAAGGTTAACAACGACCATATCGATCGGCGCGATCGCATGTTGCGCCATGATGGCATCATCCTGGCCTCGACGGCCAAGGATGCCGCCGTGCACTTTCGGGTGCAGGGTTTTTACACGTCCATCCATCATTTCCGGAAAACCGGTGTAGTCGGAGACTTCGGTCACTGGCAGACCGTTATCTGCCAGCAGACGAGCGGTGCCGCCCGTAGAGAGCAGTTCTACGCCACGCTGAGAGAGCGCCTGTGCGAATTCGACAATACCGGCCTTGTCAGAAACACTGAGCAAAGCGCGGCGGACTGGACGACGTTGTTGCATGGTAAATCCCCTGGATTTGACTTTAACAGAGAGTGTTAGGTGAATTTTAGGATCCTTATTGATCCAAAAACTCAGCTAACACCCCAGAAGGGGTGCGTTATTTTTGCGCGGGCATTGTAACGAAAACGTTTGCGCAACGCTCGCGAATTTTTGTCCTTTTACCGGATTGTGGATAACTCTGTGTGTAAATGGGTATAAAGGCGGGTTTTGCTGTGGAATGCAGCAGTCAGTCATTTTTATGTCATTTTTCTATTGCGGGGGACTGAGAACTCCCTATAATGCGCCTCCATCGACACGGCGGATGTGAATCACTTCACACAAACAGCCGGTTCGGTTGAAGAGAAAAATCCTGAAATTCAGGGTTGACTCTGAAAGAGGAAAGCGTAATATACGCCACCTCGTGACAGCGCTCCAGAGCGCGTCACAACTGCT
>NZ_FMAY01000028.1 GCF_900094925.1 Kosakonia oryzendophytica
TTTATTTTTAGCTTTAAGCCCTTGATGCTTTTGCCACATCGCATCAAGCATTTTATTTATTGCTAAAGTATTATGATTTATAGCTATATCAAACCAATCATCATTACCTTGTTCCAAACAAAAATTCAAAAAATCAATATAATTATCGATTTCTTTAGCCTTAATAAACTGAAATATTTGTTTCATAGCATGTAAATTTTGACTAGAAGAAAGCTTAAAAAAATCAGCAATATCAGCACCATTGTGTGCTCTTATATCCTCAATCGAATATTGATATTTTTCTGGATTATCCATATGCGCAAAATATCTAACCATACCCTTTGCCGAGCCAACTTTTTGAGGAATAGGCGTATTCAACGGTTCAATAATATCATTTATCCTCTTAATAGTGACAGGTCCAGAAAACCTTAGCAATATATGCCAATGAGCTTTTTTCTTACTACCATCAGAATTCACATCTTTGTTATGCAGCGGACTCTCTACCCACTCTAAATGAGTTTGATTCAAAATATCTCGCCAATTTTCAGGCGCACTTTCAGGATAAACAATAAACGTCCAGTCTCTGCCTTTAACCAATTTTTTCTTTTTTTCAATCATAATAAAAACCTCACTTTCGGCTATCAATACCAACTAGCAAGGTCTAATACAATTAACCAATCGGGAAAAAATATTTACTTTTATCCCAAAATTGAATAGAATTATTCTTAACAAAACATTTTTGCGTTTGTATTGTTACCTAAGCTGACCCGCCAGTCGGCTTTTTTTATATCTAAAAATTATTATAGCAAATAGTCATTAAGGCGAGAAAGGCTTTTTCAGCTCTTCTCGCCTTTTTATTTAGCTTAAAAGGTTTGTTAAGTGTCAACTCCTTAAAACTCTCCCAGAAGCTCATAAAACGTCCTTACAGCCGTTTTTGAGACTTCTAGGGATAATTTACCGTTGACACTTCATACAGCATAAAGGGCACCTATACTACAAAATTCGCCCATGATTTTTTTGCATTTGATTATTAATTCTTTTCTCAACTAATTTTTCTGCGGATTTATAAACGTCTGCCTCAATCCCATAACCAACAGCTTTAATACCTT
This sequence comes from Kosakonia oryzendophytica, assembly GCF_900094925.1. Lineage (GTDB taxonomy): Bacteria > Pseudomonadota > Gammaproteobacteria > Enterobacterales > Enterobacteriaceae > Kosakonia > Kosakonia oryzendophytica. Next base: position 1,089 of record NZ_FMAY01000028.1, read on the forward strand.
TGTACGAAAAATATTCTGAAATCATTTCAGACAAAATACCAACTTGCTTTTTAGTAAAACCAATTTGTTTAATTGCATATCTAAGATTTTGAGCAATCTCCTGTTCAGTAGTTATATTCTCTGCTAAATCTAAAAACTTATTAAAAACTTCTTTGTTTTGATAAAAGCCAAATCGTTTTTTTATTTCAGTCAATCTCTCATAATCTTCCTCTGTCATTTTTACTCTAAACTCTTTCATTTCAATTCCTTTCACAAAACAAACGCTACCAAAAAATGACATTCTCCAGTAAAGAGCATAAGGGAAATCCGACCCCACGCTTTTTGCTAAAGCGTGCTGGGCTTGGTTGTACCAAGCAATTTCTTGATTTTAAAAGTGAGGTCACCCTTATAAAAATACTCCACTAGTAGCGGATAATGTTCCACCGACAGCGGATAATATTCCAACTATTATGCCACAAATTCCACCAAAAGTGGAATTTAAAAGATTGTAAATTTTAATTTTCAAACAAAAATAGGGGGGTAAAAAATCAACTCTTTTTACCCCCCCTATTTTTTATTAAAATCTATAATCATAACTGCCAGTAGCTTGTGACTAGTTACTGCGTAACTGGCAGTAATTATAACATGCATGTCAACAATTAGTCAAATTAACCTTACAGCCCCAACAGTTACAAAGATTCAAAAAATAAAAATAACTAAAAAGCCTCCTAAACCCAACAGCGCCAAAGATTAACGGTTGTTTTTTGTTTTTTGGCACAATGCACAATGCACACATGGGGGGAGGTCGTAGTATCTCCCCCCAGCGTAATACTAACCTTTGCTATAAACGTTATGAAAGCATATTTATGTTGTGATAATATATTAAATCCTAAAGAAAACAACATTCACTATAAACATGAATATAGCTTTGACCAATGTTATTTTTGT
>NZ_FMAY01000022.1 GCF_900094925.1 Kosakonia oryzendophytica
AAGGTATCTCCCATGAAGCCTGCTCGCTGGCCGGTACCCTGAAACTGGGCAAACTGGTGGCGTTCTACGATGACAACGGCATCTCCATCGACGGTCACGTTGAGGGCTGGTTCACCGACGATACCGCGAAACGCTTTGAAGCCTACGGCTGGCACGTGGTGCGCGGGGTGGACGGTCACGACGCAAACGCTATCAAACGCGCGGTAGAAGAAGCGCGCAGCGTGACGGACAAACCGTCGCTGCTGATGTGCAAAACCATCATCGGTTTCGGTTCGCCGAACAAAGCCGGTACCCATGATTCCCACGGCGCGCCACTGGGTGATGCAGAAATCGCCCTGACCCGCGAAGCGCTGGGCTGGAAACACCCGGCCTTTGAAATTCCGTCTGACATCTATGCCCAGTGGGATGCGAAAGAAGCTGGCCAGGCGAAAGAAGCTGCGTGGAACGAGAAATTCGCGGCTTACGCGAAAGCCTTCCCGCAGGAAGCTGCCGAATTTACCCGCCGTATGAAGGGTGAGCTGCCCTCTGACTTCGACGCCAAAGCGCAGGCTTTTGTGGAGAAACTGCAGGCCAGTCCGGCGAAAATCGCCAGCCGTAAAGCCTCACAGAATGCCATCGAAGCCTTTGGTCCGCTGCTGCCTGAATTCCTTGGCGGCTCTGCTGACCTGGCGCCAAGCAACCTGACCCTGTGGTCCGGTTCGAAAGCCATCAACGAAGACACTGCCGGCAACTACATCCATTACGGCGTGCGCGAGTTCGGTATGACCGCGATTGCCAACGGCATCACCCTGCACGGCGGTTTCCTGCCGTACACCTCCACCTTCCTGATGTTCGTCGAATATGCCCGTAACGCGGTGCGTATGGCGGCGCTGATGAAACAGCGTCAGGTGCTGGTCTACACCCACGACTCCATCGGTCTGGGCGAAGACGGCCCGACGCACCAGCCGGTGGAGCAGGTGGCTTCCCTGCGCCTGACCCCGAACGTCAGCACCTGGCGTCCGTGTGATCAGGTGGAATCCGCGGTGGCGTGGAAATACGGCGTGGAACGTGCCGACGGCCCGACGGCGCTGATCCTCTCCCGTCAGAACCTGGCGCAGCAGGAGCGTACGGCGCAACAGCTGGCGGATATTGCCCGCGGTGCGTACGTGCTGAAGGATTGCGCTGGTCAGCCGCAGCTGATCCTGATTGCCACCGGCTCTGAAGTGGAGCTGGCGGTGTCGGCGTGGGAAAAACTGACTGCTGAAGGCGTGAAGGCGCGCGTGGTCTCCATGCCGTCCACCGACGCGTTCGACAAACAGGATGCGGCGTACCGTGAATCCGTTCTGCCGAAAGCCGTCTCTGCACGTGTGGCGATTGAAGCCGGTATTGCCGATTTCTGGTACAAATACGTGGGCCTGAACGGCGCGGTAGTGGGCATGACCACCTTCGGTGAGTCGGCGCCGGCTGAGCAGTTATTCGCGATGTATGGCTTTAGCGTAGAAAACATTGTCGACACGGCGAAAACCGTGATGTAACCCCCTTGCCGGATAGCGGCTTCGCCTTATCCGGCATTTCTTCCGCCAGTAAGTTCCCCGTAAGCAAACGCTGCTGATAATGCGCTTTCATTGCCAACGGGAGCGTTATCATGGCTGTTGTATCACGTCACATTATTCTTACGGGTTTGCTGTCTGTGTCCTTTAATGCTGCGGCTGACGACGCCAGCCAGTTCGGTTTGGGTGTTGGCGTGGTGAGTACGCAAAAGCCCTATACCGGTATTGATCGCGAATACACGCCGCTCCCCGTTTTACACTATGAAAACGACCACTTTCGCTTTGCAGGACTCTCTGCGGAGCTCAAATTACCCGCGCTACCGTTCAGTGAAACTCAGCGGCTAACAACCGGTCTAATCGTCCGCTATGATGGCGCAGGTTACGCGGCTGATGATGCCGCCATTCTGCACGGGATGGCTAAACGCAAAGGTGGGTTTTGGGGCGGCGCGGGCGTGGAATGGCAGAACCCGCTGGCCAATGTGTTCGCTGACTGGACGCATGACCTTTCCGGCAACAGTAAAGGGCAGCGCTTACGCCTGGGTGCGGAGCGAGGCTGGCAGTTCGGCGAAGGGTTTACGCTGACGCCGCGTATTGTCGCCAACCGCTATGACAGCCACTACGTGGATTACTACTACGGCGTACGGGATGATGAGGCGCGTGCATGGCGGCCTGCCTGGCAAGGACGCGCTGCGCTGAACACCGAGATTGGTCTCAATGGCCGTTGGCAATTTAACGAACACCATATTTTCATGGTGGATGTACAAGCGACGCTGCTGGCGTCGGACATTAAGGACAGCCCGCTGGTGGACAGGACCAATGAAAACCGCCTCTTTATGAGCTACATGTACGCGTTCTGATGAGCCGAATATTGTTAATTGAAGATCACGAGCATCTGGCTCGGCTGATTGCCAAAGGGCTGGCGTCGGCCGGTATCGCCGCCGATCTCGTCAGCCGCGCCGATACGGCCTGGGCGGCTATCCGGCAGGTTTCCTACCAGGGCTTGGTGCTCGACCGGGGGTTGCCCGATGGCGATGGTCTACTGCTATTACAACGTTTGCGCCAGGTGCAGATTGCGGTTCCCTGCCTGATCCTCACTGCCCGCGATGCCCTGCACGACCGCGTTGAAGGGCTGGAAGCCGGGGCGGATGATTATCTCGCCAAACCCTTTGCGATGGAGGAACTGGTGGCTCGCGTGCGCGCGTTGTTGCGTCGTCCTGTGGAGCATCAGTCGCTGCACCCGGCATGGGGAGACATTACCTTATTGCCAGAGTCTGGTGTCATGCAGTGTGGGCAGCAGAGTATCGCGCTGGCGCCTGCCGAGTTGCAGATCATGCTGGCGCTGGTGCGTAAACAGGGCGGTGTAGTGCGGCGCAACCGGATGGAAGCGGCAGGGTGGGGGCTAAGTGATACGGTTACGCCAAATGCGCTGGATGTCGCCTTACACCGACTCCGGCGCAAGCTGCATGCAATTGGCTCCCACTTACAGATTGTCAACCTCAGAGGGCTGGGCTATGCCATCCGTGAAAAAGCGCTGGCTGAATAGTCTGGCGCTGAAGATTTTACTGGCGTTTATTGCCGGTGCGCTATTGAGCATTGGTCTGCTGATACTGACCGGCATGGTGGTCAAAGAGCGCCTGCCGGGAATGGATCTGACGGACTATACGCAAGCGCTGGCGAGGGCATTGCAGTTTGACCAACACGGGGATCCGATCGGGTTCACGCAGGGCGACCAGTACCCGCTGTGGATTTATCAGAGTCTGTCTGAGGATGTCGCGTACCGGATCCTCGACGAGAAAGGGCGGGTCATGCTGATGTCGCCGGGGGCGCAGGCCTGGCCGCCGATAGCGCGCATTACCGCGCCGCAGGAAGGGAGCTTTAGCTTTACGCGTAATGGCGTGGTGTATGATGGCGTGACCGCACCGTATAGCCACCAGGGCCGACGCGGGTTTATTCAGATGACGGCCAGCTCGCGGATCATTGATTTCCTGCACCGTGGGTTTGCGCTACCGTTTATCCGCTTTGGCATTGAGCTTTTCAGCCTTGTGCTGCTGGTGGTGTTTGGGTTTTGCGCGTGGATAACGCTGAAATATTCCCTCCGACCTTTGCGTCAGGCATCTGCGGACGCGGCAATGATCTCCCCGCGATCGCTGGATGCCCGCCTGCAAACCCAGGGCATGCCGGGGGAGATCCTCCCGCTCATCGACAGCTTTAACCAGGCGCTGGCGCGGCTGGAGAAGGGGTATCGCAGTCAGCAGGATTTTCTGGCGAAAGCCGCCCATGAGTTAAAAACGCCGCTGACGTTATTAAGGGCAGAACTGGAGTTGATGGATGACCGCGCCGGTGTGCGTGAGCCGCTGCTGATGCAGGTGGAACATCTGGCGCGCCAGGTTCAGCAACTTCTGCTGCTCGCCGAAGCCAGTGAGCCGCTGAGCTACCATTTTGTTCCGCTTGATGTGGCGGAAGTGACCCGGGATAGCCTGCAATTTTTACAGCCGATTGCGGAAGAGGTGCATGTCAGCCTGTCGCTTGTCGTGAGTGATGAGGCGGTGATGTGGCATGCCGATCGTGGCGCCTTGTTTACCTTGCTCAAAAACCTGATGGAGAATGCCATTCAGCATGCTCCCGCCGAGTCGGATGTGCGTACGGAAATCACTGCCGGATGTATCACGGTGCGGGATTATGGGCCGGGCGTGACGCAGGACGCGTTGCCATTGCTGTTTTCACGCTTCTGGCGCGGTGCGCACCGGCGGGATAGCGGGGCAGGGTTAGGGCTGGCGATTTGCCACGAGATTGCGCTGGCGCATGGCTGGCAACTGGCGGCGGAAAATGCGCAGCCAGGGTTAAGACTGACGTTAAAACGTTAGGGCCGCGCCTTATCCGGCCTGGGATCCCACAGGCCGGATAAGCGTCAGCGCTATTGGATACGGACTCAACGCCCGGCTTTTAACTTCTGGTAATACTCTTCGTAAAGGGCGCTGGCACTGCCGACATCATTTTGCCACTCGCCCTTACTGAGTGTTTCTGCATCCGGATAGAGGGACTTATCGTTCGCTACTTCCGGTTTCAGCAGCTTACGCGCGGCCAGGTTCGGCGTTGGGTAGCCGATGGTTTCCGCCACTTGTTTGGCAATCTCCGGGCGCAGCAGGAAGTTGATAAGCTTCAGCGCCCCGTCGACGTTTTTCGCATTTGCCGGGATCGCCAGGCTATCCATCCAGAAAATCCCCCCTTCCTGAGGCCAGACGACATCCAGTTGCGTCCCTGCCTGACGCGCCACATACGCCGAACCGTTCCACACCATTCCCAGATTCACTTCGCCTTCCATATAGGGGTTGGCGGGGTTGTCTGAGTTGAACGCCGCGACGTTTGGCATCAGTTTTTTCAGCTCGTTATAGGCCGCTTCAATCTCTTTGGGATCGGTGGTATTGCCGGAGTAACCCAGCTTGCGCAGCGCCATCTGGAACACTTCACGTGCATCATCCGTCAGCAGCAGACTGCCCTTGTATTCCGGTTTCCACAGATCGGCCCAGCGGGTCACGGTTTTCGGATCGATCGCGTCGCCATTGACGCCAATCGCGGTGGCTCCCCAGATATAAGGGATGGAGTAGTCGTTATTGGGGTCAAACGGTTTGTTGAGCATCTGCGGATCGAGGTTATTGAAGTGGGTCAGCTTCGTTTTGTCGATCTTCTGGATCATGCCCTCTTTGCGCATCTTATCCACGAAGTAGGTGGACGGCACGACCAGGTCGTATGCGCCTTCTTTATAGGTTTTGAGCTTGGCGTACATGGTTTCATTCGATTCATAGGTCGAATAGATAACCTTGATGCCGGTCTCTTTAGTGAACTGCTCCAGCAGGCCGGGCGGCACATACTCGGTCCAGTTGTAGAAATAGAGCGTTTTGTTGTCGTCCGCATGCGCGGCGCTCATGCCGATGGCGAGAGCTCCCGCTGCCAGCAGGTGGCGTGACCATTTTTTCATTATCTTACGTCCCCTGAGTTTTGGTTTTATCACGTGCAATCAGCTGGCTGGCAATCACCAGCACCAGCGACAGCACTAACAGAATGGTGGCCAGCGCGTTGACTTCCGGCGACACGCCCACCTTGACCATGGAATAGATTTTTAAGGGCAGAATTTCATAGCCCGGACCGGTAACGAAGGACGAAACCACCACGTCGTCCATCGACAGGGTGAAGCTCAGCAACCAACCGGCTGCAACAGCAGGCATCGCCAGCGGCAGGATGATTTTGCGCAGAATAGTCACTTCGCTGGCACCCAGATCTTTGGCGGCTTCCAGCATGCGCACATCAAAACCTTTCAGGCGCGAGAAGACTGTCACCACCACAAATGGCAGGCAGAAGGTGATATGCGAAAACAGCAATGACCAGAACCCGAGCTGAATGCCCAGCAGCATAAACAGCACCAGTAGCGAAATGGCCATGACGATATCCGGCGACATCATCACCACAAACAGCATACCGCTGACAAACGGTTTACCGCGAAAACGGTAGCGGTAGAGCGCAACGGCTGTCAGCGAGCCAATCAGGGTGGCAAAGGTGGCGGAGAGTACGGCCATCGTCAGCGAGTGTTGCGCGGCTTGCAGCAGACTGTCGTTGTTCATCAACAGGCGATACCACTCGGTGGAGAACCCCTGCCAGTTAATGCCAAAGCGCGACTGATTAAACGAGTTGACGATCAGAATGATGATCGGAATATACAGATACGCGTAAATAGCGGTCATAAAACCGCCGCGCAGCAGTCGACCAATCATGCGCGTTCCACCTTTTTCTTCAGCAAATTGTTCGATTCCAGTGATGTGAAAATTATCACTTTTTGCCACCTCTAGCCTGGTTCACCAACACTGACTGGCCGTCGGCCGTCGTTTGAGGCCGCGCATTTTACAACACTTTGTTTTGCGATCGGGAAAAACTCCCACGTAAATGACGAACTTTACCTGTGTCGGACAACCCGCAACGTTATTGCGTTGCGGTGTTGAGGGCGTTTTATCTCCTGATGGCGGCCATAAACACGGTGGTGTGGAAACACCGCGCTTGCCTGCGGTTCCTGTTTAAAATGAGCTGACTTTCGTTTATTGTCGCCTGGCCTGATGTTATATCCTGGCGTTTACGCCCATTATTTTTAAAAAATTTCCATCGCCTGAAATAGTGATGGCCCGGTGAAGCACGCAGGCCCGAAATCTATCGGGTCTTGTGCAACGTTCACTCGTCGGGCGATTGAAGCCGGGGAATGGCCATCGAAGATGCCACCCCTCTTATGTGATTGACAGGAAAAACGGATGCGATTGCTCATTTCATTGCTGTTGGCGGCTTATTTCCCTTTTGCCAGCGCCACAACAGAGACCGATATTCAGAAAAATGTCACGGCGTTCTACGCATTTTATCTGCACGAAATTAATCACGATGTTTCGCCAGATAACATCATCAAAATGGAACAAATGAATAAATGGGTATCGGCGACGTTACTTAAGCGTATGGATGAAATTTATACGATGCCGGAGCAAGAGTTACTGATGGCCGATTATTTTACCTACGCGCAGGATGCGTTCCCCGGGTGGGAGAAAACTATAAACGTTTCCCCGGCGTCTCCGGATGGGCAAAGTATGAAACTGGATGTCTGGCTTGGGCAGCAGAATAGCGAACATGCGCATCTGCAGGTTTGGACCCGCAAGGAAAATGGAAACTGGAAGATTTGGCGGGTCGTTGATGCGGGTGACAATATTGAGCAAAAACTTTACTGACACCGCAGTTTAATGGCAACAAGGCACGGATAGTACCTTGAATGGCATGCCATTTACCGCGAAGTAAAGCGCATGCCAGCATCATGGTTCATCCAATGACAGTCAACGTTACTCGCCTAAATCCGTTGCTTTTTTGTTCAGCAATCGCGCAGCACGCCAGTACACCAGCAGCATCAGCCCCATCACCACGGTCAGCGTGATGCTGGTGGCGGAGCCGAATGGCCAGTCACGAATATTGAGGAACTGGCTTTTAATCACGTTACCGACCAGCAAATTTTTCGCCCCGCCCATCAAATCCGCAACATAGAACAGCCCCATGGCCGGCAGCATCACCAGCAGGCAACCGGCAATTATCCCGGGCATCGTCAGCGGGATAATAATGCGAATGAAGGTTTGCAGTTTGCCGGCCCCGAGATCTTTTGCCGCTTCCAGCAGCGGTTTATCGAGCTTCTCGATGCTGGAGTAGAGCGGCATTACCATAAATGGCAGCAAAATGTAGACCAGACCGATAATCACCGCGACCGGGGTAAACATAATGCGCAGCGGCTCATCGATGACCCCCAGCCACAGCAGGAAGGCATTGAGATACCCTTTGGTGCTGAGGAAAATCTTCAGTCCGTAGATGCGGATAAGTGAGTTGGTCCAGAAGGGAACAATCAGCAGAAACAGCAGCAGCGGGCGCACCTTCGCGGGCAGTTTCGCCAGGAACCAGGCAAAAGGGTAACCCAATACCAGGCAGGACAGCGTGGCGATCGCCGCCATGTTCAGGGAGTGCAGCAGCACGTCGAAATAGAGCGGATCGAGCAGACGCGTATAGTTATCCAGCGTGAAAACCCATTGGACGAAATGCGCATCGTCGCGGGTCAGAAAGCTGGTGGCGATGATCATCACATTCGGCAGGAAAACAAACAGCACAAGCCAACTGACGATAGTGGCGATCACCCCATTCTGGAATTTACTGGTACTCTTCATCAGCCAGCACGACCTCCCAGCTTTCTACCCAGGTTATGGCCATTTTCTGGTCCAGCGAGTGGTCAAAATCCGGATCGTCTTCATTAAAGAACTCACTAACCATCACCATCTTGCCGTTTTCCAGCTCCACCATGGATTCCAGCGTCATCCCTTTGTAGTTGCGCTCACGAACGTAGCCGATCAGACCTTCTGCGTCGCCCACGTCGTGGATCTCTTCGACACGCAAATCTTCCGGGCGCAGCAGTACGTTTAACGGCTGGCCTTGTTCCACCGGGAAGTTAACGTGAATATGGCATTCGCGGCCTTCGACGCTGGCGCGCACGCGGTGTGCATCGACACGCTCAATCACCGTGGCGCTGAAAATATTGATTTCGCCGATAAAGCTGGCGACAAACAGGTTCTTCGGCTCTTCATAGATTTCACGGGGCGTACCATCCTGCTCAATGCGGCCTTCGCGCATCACCACAATGCGGTCTGACATTGTCAGGGCTTCTTCCTGATCGTGGGTGACAAAAACAAAGGTAATACCCAGCTTACGTTGCAGCGCTTTCAGTTCGTTTTGCATCTGCTTACGCAGTTTGTAATCCAGCGCGGAGAGCGATTCATCTAACAACAGTAAACGCGGTTTATTGACCACCGCGCGGGCGATGGCGACACGCTGTTGTTGCCCGCCGGAGAGTTGATGCGGTTTACGCTGGGCAAAGGCGTCGAGTTGCACCATTCGCAGCGCATCCATGACGCGTGGGGTTATCTCTTGTGCCGGGGTTTTTTGCATGCGCAGACCAAAGGCCACGTTGTCAAACACCGTCATATGGGGGAAAAGCGCGTAGCTCTGAAAAACGGTATTGACGTGGCGGTGTTCCGCTGCAACGTGCGTGATATCTTCGGCATCGAGGTGGATATGGCCGACATCGACACTTTCCAGCCCGGCGATCAGGCGCAGAACTGTCGTTTTACCGCAGCCGGAAGGACCCAGCAGCGTCAGAAATTCGCCGTTATTGATGGTGAGGTTAAAATCGGAAATGACATTTTTGCCATCAAAGCTTTTGCGAATACCCGCAAGCTGCACAAGCGGTGAACGCGAACGCGGTTGTGTGTTCAATTTTTGACTCTGTCCCATGTCGACGCATCGAAAGGCTTATCGGATGCGGGGTTTGTGGTTAACCACCTTTGGGTTGTGCACGATTTAAGGGCTGGCATTCTACGGCAAAGCGGTGAAATCGCCAATCGTTGTCGTATTTTCGTCGAACGGAGGGGGAATTTCCGGGCTACGGTTAATTACGTGGGCCGTAATTTTGAAAATATTCTCGTTTACGGGGTAAAAGTGACCTGACGCAATATTTGTCTTTTCACGCTTATTGATAATGTTGTGACATTTTGTGGGGGTGGCTTCATGGACAAATTATTAGAGCGTTTTTTGCAGTACGTTTCTCTGGATACTCAATCAAAGCCCGGCGTCCGGCAGGTGCCCAGCACTGACGGGCAGTGGAAACTCCTGCGTTTACTTCAGAACCAGCTGACGGAGATGGGGCTGGAAAATGTCACATTAAGCGATAAAGGCACGGTGATGGCGGTGTTGCCGTCAAATGTGCAAACGCCAGTACCTGCCATCGGTTTTATTTCCCATGTGGATACCTCGCCGGATTGCAGCGGCAAGAATGTGAATCCGCAAATCCTTGAAAATTATCGCGGTGGCGATATCGCGCTGGGCATTGGCGATGAGATCCTGTCGCCGGTGATGTTTCCGGTGCTGCACCAGTTGCTTGGGCAGACGCTGATCACCACGGATGGCAAAACATTGCTTGGCGCGGATGATAAAGCCGGGGTGGCGGAGATCATGACGGCGCTGGCGGTATTGAAGAAGAAAAACATTCCCCACGGCGATATTTGCGTGGCGTTTACCCCTGATGAGGAAGTGGGTAAGGGCGCGAAACATTTCGATGTGGAAGGCTTCGGCGCAAAATGGGCCTATACCGTCGATGGCGGCGGCGTTGGCGAGCTGGAGTTTGAAAACTTTAACGCCGCGTCGGTGAACATCAAAATTGTCGGTAATAATGTCCACCCCGGTACGGCGAAAGGGGTAATGGTTAACGCGCTGACGCTGGCCAGCCGTATTCATGCACTGGTGCCGGAAGAGGAGAGTCCGGAAAACACCGAGGGCTATGAAGGCTTCTATCATCTCACCAGCATTAAAGGCACCGTTGAACGCGCCGACATGCACTACATCATCCGTGATTTTGACCGCAAGATGTTTGAAACACGTAAACGTAAGATGATGGAGATTGCCAAAAAAGTGGGCAAAGGGCTGCATCCGGATTGTTATATCGAACTGGTGATCGAAGACAGCTACTACAATATGCGTGAGAAAGTGGTAGAGCATCCGCATATTCTCGAAATCGCCCAGCAGGCTATGCGCGACTGCGATATTGAACCGGAGCTGAAACCGATTCGCGGTGGGACCGACGGCGCACAGCTCTCCTTTATGGGATTACCCTGCCCGAACCTGTTTACCGGCGGTTATAACTACCACGGCAAGCACGAGTTTGTGACGCTGGAAGGCATGGAGAAAGCCGTGCAGGTGATTGTGCGAATTGCTGAGCTGACGGCGAAAGGGGAGTAGCCTGCGCTGCCTGACGGCGAAATACATGTCTTATCCGGCCTGCGTGAGAGATGTCGCAGGCCGGATAAGCAGGCGGTCAGGTATTAATCTTCGAAGAACCAGTAACCGCTGTTGACCAGTGCGGCGAGCATTGCGAGGAAAGAGGGATCATCCAGTGCATCGCCAAACATCTCACCCTGCAATACGATATGACTTGCCAGCGCTTCAAGCGCCGGGCGGTGTGGCGAGTTGATCCGCTCGCCGTTGGCGAACACGTCATCACCAATACGCAACACGCGTAAACCGCCAAGACGCACCAGCTTGTCACCCTGTTTCAGCGCATCGTAAATTTCATCCGGCTGATAGGGCGGCTCAGGGGGCGCGATATCCAGTTCGTGGCGTGACTGGGAAATAAATTCGCCCATCCACTCTTTAAACTGCTCCGGCTGATTGATCAGTCCCAGCATCATGTCGCGCAACTTATCCAGCTCTTCCGGCAGAATATCCGCCGGGTGGGCGCGCTGTGGAACATCCGGATCGCTATAGCGCTGACCGCCCAGTTCGCGTTGCAGAACGTAATCAGCAAACCCGCTGATCAATTCACGGCCGCTGGGGGCACGGAAACCCACAGAGTAGTTCAGTGAATTCTCCAACGAATAGCCTTCATGCGGGAATCCCGGCGGAATATACAGGATATCGCCCGGCTCCAGCTCTTCATCAATGAGCGCCTCAAACGGATCGACCTGCAGTAAGTCCGGGTGGGGGCAGTGCTGTTTCATCGGCGTTTTTTCGCCGACGCGCCAGCGACGGCGACCGGTACCCTGAATGATAAACACGTCGTACTGATCGAGATGCGGGCCCACGCCGCCGCCAGGCACCGAGAAGGAGATCATCAGATCATCGGTACGCCAGTCCGGGAGCACGCGGAACGGGCGCATCAGTGCGGCAGCAGGTTGATGCCAGTGGTTGACGGCCTGCACTAACAGCGACCAGTTGCTTTCGCCCAGGTGATCATAGCTTTCGAAAGGACCGTGGCCCACCTGCCATTTACCGTCAAGATGGCTGACCAGACGGCTGTCCACCTCATTTTCCATTGCCAGTCCTGCCAGTTCGTCCGGGCTGATGGGATCGATGAAATTTTTAATCCCACGTTTCAGCACTACCGGGCGTTTTTGCCAGTAGCGTTGAATAAAGTCTGGCCAGTCTATTTCTACGTGATAGTCCATATGCGTTTCCGGCAAATTATCAGTGGCTGAATAAAGGATTATAGTAATGCCGATAGCGTTCAGTCGCCAGCGATCGCCGCCTGTTGTCGGCCAAAGATCACTTCCATTTTGGCGCCGCCCAGTAAACTCTCTGCGGTGATTATCTGCCCTTCATACTGGTCGACAATTTCCCGGGCAACGGAAAGCCCGACGCCCTGTCCCGGGCGCAGCGTATCAGCGCGTTGCCCGCGATCAAAAACCACCTCGCGCTTGGCAGCGGGAATGCCCGGACCATCATCTTCGACGATAATATGCAGCGTGTCGTCTGTTTGCCGGGCCGAAATCTCGACAAATTCAAGACAGTATTTGCAGGCGTTATCCAGCAAATTGCCCATCACTTCCATAAAGTCATTTTTCTCACCGACAAAACTGATTTCCGGTGAGATATCGACGGTAATGTTGACGCCTTTGCGTTGGTAAACCTTGTTCAGCGCCGAGGTCAGGCTGTCGAGCAACGGCGCAACGGGATGCAGTTCCCGGCTGAGCAGGCCGCTACTGCCGCGCATCGTGGCGCGATGCAGGTAGTAACCAATCTGCTGCGAGATACGGCTGATCTGTTCCAGCATCACCGGTTCGGCATCGGAGACGCTCATCTTCTCGCTGCGTAGCGATCGCAACGTGCTTTGCAACACTGCCAGTGGCGTTTTCAGACTGTGAGTGAGATCAGTGAGTGTGGTGCGGTACTTGTCATACCGATCGCGCTCACTTTTCAGCAGGCGGTTAAGATTGCGAACCAGACTGGTCAGTTCGCGAGTGGTCTCCGGATTAAGCTGTTCGCGGTGATGCTCTTCCAGTTCGCGGACTTCACGGGCCAGCGCTTCAATGGGACGTAAACTCCACCACGCCGCCAGCCACAACAGCGGAACCACCAATAACAGGTTTGCGGCCAGCACATAGACAAACCAGCTCCACACCATATAAGAGCGTTTCAGCTCAATCGGAATGGTATCGATCACCACAATGGTTAATTGCGGCATACGGCTGGTGGCCGGGTAGATATTGACCGCGACAGAGTGTGTCATCTCAGAACTGCTGTCATCTTCGCGGATCTCTTTCAGCTCTTCAGCAACGGAGTGATCGTCATCAATCAGTGTTCTGCTGGCATCAATATCCGCTTCAATTTCATGAAAGCCATTTGTCCGCAGCCAGTCAGGGTCGATACTGTTTTCCAGCCAGGGAACATCCCGCTGGGACCAGATCAGTTTGCCGTTCTGGTCGTAGATCAGCGCCATGGTTGGGCTTTGCAGATTGAGGTTTTCCGGGAGATCAACGCTGAGCCGATTGTTTTCCCATTTTGCCAGCGTATAAAACAGGTTGCTCTCTCCCCGCAGCAGACGGAAGGTGGTCTTGTCGAAACTGACACTGTAACCCACCAGCGCCACCATGCCATAAGCGAGGGAAAGCACCATCACCACCGCTGCGGTGGCAAGTAAAAAACGGACCCGCAGGGAAAGCGGCAGGAGGTGTCGCAACACGCGTCTCATTTAGGTAATTCGAAGAGGTAGCCCTGACCGCGCACCGTGGTGATCACATCTTCCGGATACTGTGTCTGGATTTTTTTGCGCAAACGTCCCATCAGCACATCAATGGTATGGCTCTCACGTAACTCTGCATCAGGGTAGAGCTGAAGCATCAATGAATCTTTGCTCACCACTTTACCGCTATTGCGGATCAGCGTTTCCATAATGGTGTACTCGAATGCCGTGAGTTTTATCACATCGTCGTTAATCGACAACTCGCGACGGGAGAGGTCCACCTGAAATGGCGGCATAGAGATCAACTGAGACGCGAGGCCGCTGTTGCGGCGCATCAGCGCCTGAATGCGGGCAACGACTTCTTCAATGTGGAACGGTTTGGTAACGTAGTCATCCGCGCCAGCACTCAATACTTCAACTTTATCCTGCCAGCCTTCACGAGCGGTCAGCACCAGAACGGGCAGGGTGACGTCATGGCTGCGCCAGCGACGGATCAACGACAGCCCGTCTTCGTCCGGTAAACCGAGATCGACAATGGCGATATCAGGAATATGTTCATTAAGAAAATAATCGGCTTCCCTGGCATCTTCCGCCGCATCCACTTGATGCCCCAGCTCCTGTAGCTGCACTTTTAAATGGTGACGCAGCAGGGCATTGTCCTCCACAACCAGTATGCGCATCGTCAGAACTCTCCTTAAGTTTTTGATGAATTCAGTCTAACGCTGATTGTGGTGCAGGAGGGATAAACATTTATTAAACCGTAGAAGTAAGAAACCCTCTTTTCCGAGGAAAAGAGGGTGAGCGGCCCACAGTCGATTATTTGAGCTCGTCGACCATGGTGATGGCGCGACCAATATAGTTGGCCGGGGTCATCGCTTTCAGGCGGGTTTTTTCGTCTTCCGGCAGTGCAAGACCATCGATAAACTGCTTCATGCCTTCCGCGTCAACGCGTTTACCGCGGGTCAGCTCTTTGAGTTTTTCATAAGGCTTCTCAATGCCGTAGCGGCGCATCACGGTCTGGATCGGCTCCGCCAGAACTTCCCAGTTGTGATCCAGTTCGTCCAGCAGGCGATCGCGGTTCACTTCCAGTTTGCTCACGCCTTTCAGCGTTGACTGGTAGGCAATCAGCGCATAACCCACGCCCACGCCAAGATTACGCAGTACGGTGGAGTCGGTCAGATCGCGTTGCCAGCGGGAGACAGGCAGTTTGCTGGCCAGATGCTGCAATACTGCGTTAGAAAGACCCAGGTTGCCTTCTGAGTTTTCAAAATCAATCGGATTGACTTTGTGCGGCATGGTAGAAGAGCCGATTTCACCAGCAATGGTTTTTTGCTTGAAGTGATTCAGAGCAATGTAACCCCAGATATCTCGGTCAAAATCGATCAGAATGGTGTTGAAACGCGCCATGCAGTCAAACAACTCTGCAATATAGTCGTGCGGCTCGATCTGCGTGGTATACGGGTTCCACTGGATCCCCAGTGAGGTGACAAACTCTTCGCTGAACTGATGCCAGTCCACTTCCGGGTAAGCCGCGATATGGGCGTTATAGTTGCCCACTGCGCCGTTGATTTTACCAAGGATTTCCACCTGGTTTAACTGACGGAACTGGCGTTCCATACGGTAAGCGACGTTCGCCATCTCTTTACCAATGGTCGACGGCGTGGCTGGCTGACCGTGGGTACGGGAGAGCAGCGGGATATCGCGATACTGCACCGCCAGCGCTTTTACCGCGTCGATAAGCTGGCGCCAGTACGGCAGGATCACCTCATCACGGGCGGTTTTCAGCATCAGGGCGTGAGAGAGGTTATTGATATCTTCTGAGGTGCAGGCGAAATGGATAAATTCGGAAACTGCATGCAGCTCAGGGAGTTCCGCGACTTTTTCTTTCAGAAAATATTCAACCGCTTTGACATCGTGGTTCGTGGTGCGCTCGATGGTTTTAATGCGAAGCGCATCTTCTTCACTGAAGCCGTCGACGATTTTATCGAGGAAACCGTTTGCGTGGTCAGTAAAAGCAGGAACTTCCTTGATCGCCGCATGAGTCGCCAGTTTTTGCAGCCAGCGCACTTCTACCTGGACACGAAATTTCAGCAAACCGTATTCGCTGAAGATCCCGCGCAGCGCGCTGACTTTATCGCCGTAGCGTCCATCGACAGGGGAAACGGCGGTCAGTGAGGATAATTCCATAAGTCACAACTCCGGGAGGTTAACAATGAGCAAGAATGTTTTTGGCCTGGGTCGACAGGCGATTTCGGGACAACATCAATTGCAGGCGACCGCCGCCGACCTGGTGCCAGAGCACCGCAGCGCGGATCCCGGCCAGCAGAGTGGCGCGGACTTTTGCCTGTACCTGCGGGCTTTGCAGCACCGCGGGTGAACCGGTGACCTGAATACGTGGTCCCAGTGGGCTGATGACATCAACATATATTGCCGCCATGGCGCTGAGCAGCGTGTCTGATTGCAGATCGAAGTGCTCAAGCTGGCGTTGCAAACTGGCGATGCGGTTACCGAGCGTATCCATTGCCTGTTTATTACCGGCAAGTTTACGCTCCAGCACCATCATACTTAAGGTATAGCGGGTCAGTTCGGCATTGAGACCCTGGCGACTGCTGGCATTCAGTACGCCAAGCAGCGTTTCCAGCCCGGTGCGCAGATTGGTTTCGCTGCCGCCAAAGACGCCAAGCGTGGAGTCCGGGTTCAGATCAATCACGCTGTTCAGCGAGACATGCAGCGCGTCGCTGTCACAATGCCCCTGGTGCGCCAGTTGTTGCACCAGACGTGCAGACTGGCAAATGCCTGCCAGCGCCAGGGTAATGTCGTAATAGTTCTTCGCCACACTCACTCCTTTTTTGACCCGCATTGCAACCATTGCGCGGGCTTTCGCCAGTCCGGTTTTATTGACTCTGTATTACAGGGGCAGCGGCAGACGCTGCTCGATAATACCGCCACCCAGGCACACTTCACCGCTATAGAACACAGCGGACTGGCCTGGCGTGACGGCCGAAACCGGGTTGTCAAAACGCACGTCGATACGGTCGGCGTCCAGCACGGTTACGGTGCAGGGAATATCTTCCTGACGGTAACGGGTTTTCACCGTACAACGCAGTGTGCCCTGTAGCGGTTCGCGATCCACCCAGTGCAGTTGCTGTGCGATAAGCCCCACGGACATCAGGCGAGGATGCTCATGACCTTGCGCGACAATCAGGATATTCTTTTCCACGTCTTTATCGACCACATACCACGGCTCTTCGCTGCCGTCTTTGGTCCCGCCGATACCCAGGCCTTTACGCTGACCAAGAGTATGGTACATCAGACCCTGGTGCTCGCCGATCTCTTCACCCTCGACGGTGAGGATTTTACCGGGCTGCGCCGGCAGGTAACGACCAAGGAATTCGCGGAATTTACGTTCGCCAATAAAGCAGATACCGGTAGAGTCTTTTTTCTTCGCGGTTGCCAGGCCCAGATCTTCGGCGATTTTACGCACTTGCGGTTTTTCCAGCTCACCGACCGGGAACAGACTTTGCGCGATCTGCTCGTGACCTAAGGTATACAGGAAGTAGCTCTGATCCTTATTGCCATCAAGACCGCGCAGCAGGCGGCTTTTGCCGTCCACATCGGCGCGGCGCACGTAGTGACCGGTGGCAATATAGTCCGCGCCGAGATCTTCGGCGGCAAACTCAAGGAACGCTTTAAATTTGATCTCTTTGTTGCAGAGAATATCGGGGTTCGGCGTGCGCCCGGCTTTGTATTCAGCCAGGAAATGCTCGAAGACGTTGTCCCAGTATTCTGCGGCGAAATTGACGGTGTGCAGCTCGATGCCGAGTTTGTCACAAACGGCCTGCGCATCGGCCAAATCCGCTGCAGCGGTGCAGTATTCTTCGCCGTCATCCTCTTCCCAGTTCTTCATGAACAGGCCTTCCACGTTATAACCCTGTTGTTGCAACAGGTAAGCGGAAACGGAAGAGTCGACACCGCCGGACATACCGACGATCACTTTTTTTGGGCTATCAGACATAGAATACTCACGACGTATAACTTCAGGGCGGCGTATTCTATCACGGGCTGGCGGCTCAGGCATCCCCTGTAAACGGCCAGTTAAATGCTGCGATAGTTTCCAGGGGCAAACGCGGGCAGTTCTGATAACACCGAATGCTTTCCGCAACCAGCGGTGAGCGCAGGTTTGTCGCAGAAAAGATCTCTTCGGCCGAGACCCAATGGCAGCGATCGATATCGCTATCGTGGGGTTCAGTGGCGCACATTTCGTTAAGCTCAATCGCAAACAAAAAGCGCAGAAACGGCGTGCGATCGCGCGCTATCCACTGATGCATTCTAAGAAAATGTTGTGGTTCAGCGCGAATGCCTGTCTCTTCCCACAGTTCGCGGGCGGCAGCCTGCGTCAGGGTTTCGTTGGCTTCCAGATGGCCTGCTGGCTGGTTCCACAGGGCTTTGCCGCGAATCGTCTCTTCAACCACTAAAAATTTTCCCTGCGCATGTACGACGCAGGCAACGGTTACGTGGGGTTTCAGCATCACTACTCCCTTATAAGATTAAGCATCTCGCCATTCACCGTTGGCGAGGTTATCCAGCGTGTAAATCCCCATAGCGTAACGGATAAGCCGCAGAGTAGGGAACCCGACGTGCGCCGTCATTCTCCGCACCTGGCGATTACGCCCTTCATAGAGGGTAATTTTCAGCCAACTGGTGGGAATGGACTTCCGTTCACGGATTGGCGGGTTACGCGGCCACAACCACTCTGGTTCATCGACCCGTTCAACACCTGCGGGAAGCGTCGGACCATCGTTCAGGTCAACACCATTACGCAACGCATTAATGGCCTCTTCGGTTGGTTCACCTTCAACCTGCACATAATAGATCTTGCCGGTGCGTTTGCCAGGTTGCGTGAGGCGCGCCTGTAATGCGCCATCGTTGGTCAACACCAGTAATCCTTCACTGTCGCGGTCAAGCCGCCCGGCAGCATAAACGCCTTCTACGGGAATAAAATCTTTCAGCGTGCTGCGCCCGGCTTCGTCAGTGAATTGCGGCAAAACATCGTAGGGTTTATTGAATAAAATCACACGTTTTGGCTGGTTTTTCCGTTCGGGTCTGGTGGCTTGTCGCGAGCTGAATCGCTCAACCCGGTGATTTCTAAAAGAAGTTTTGTTCATGGTATTTTCAGTGATTATCAATTGCCGCATTATAGCTGAATCACGATTGCCTTTCATGGAACCCAACTATCGGTTAGTATTGATGGGCTCATTACAATTCATTAACAAAAAACGGTTTGCTCTGTGTGATTCACGTAACAGGTGAGCGGACGCAGTCTGAGCGCCCCGGCATGAAGTCAACGAGCAAAACAACCAGAAGCGCTCGAAGGAGAGGTGAATGGAAAGCAAAGTAGTTGTTCCGGCGGAAGGTAGCAAGATCACCCTGCAAAATGGCAAGCTCAACGTTCCGAATAACCCGATTATCCCGTTCATTGAAGGCGACGGTATCGGTGTTGACGTGACCCCGGCAATGCTGAAAGTGGTTGATGCCGCTGTGGAAAAAGCCTACAAGGGCGAGCGTAAAATTTCCTGGATGGAAATTTACACCGGTGAGAAATCTACCCATGTTTACGGCCAGGATGTCTGGCTGCCGCCTGAAACACTCGATCTGATTCGTGATTACCGTGTTGCCATCAAAGGCCCTCTGACGACGCCGGTTGGCGGCGGTATCCGTTCTCTGAACGTTGCACTGCGTCAGGAGCTGGATCTCTACATCTGCCTGCGTCCGGTACGTTACTACCAGGGCACCCCGAGCCCGGTTAAACACCCTGAACTGACCGATATGGTTATCTTCCGTGAAAACTCAGAAGACATTTACGCCGGTATTGAGTGGAAAGCGGACTCTGCCGATGCGGAAAAAGTGATCAAATTCTTGCGTGAAGAGATGGGCGTGAAGAAAATTCGCTTCCCGGAACATTGCGGTATTGGTATTAAACCGTGTTCCGAAGAAGGCACCAAACGCCTGGTGCGTGCGGCGATTGAGTACGCTATCACTAACGATCGCGACTCTGTGACGCTGGTGCACAAAGGCAACATCATGAAGTTCACCGAAGGTGCGTTTAAAGACTGGGGCTACCAGCTGGCGCGTGAAGAGTTTGGTGGTGAGCTGATCGACGGCGGTCCGTGGCAGAAAATCAAAAATCCGAAAACCGGCAAAGAGATCATCATTAAAGATGTGATTGCCGATGCGTTCCTGCAACAGATCCTGCTGCGTCCGGCTGAATATGACGTTATCGCCTGTATGAACCTGAACGGTGACTACATTTCTGATGCCCTGGCGGCGCAGGTTGGTGGTATTGGTATCGCCCCGGGCGCGAACATTGGCGACGAGTGCGCTCTGTTCGAAGCGACCCACGGTACCGCGCCGAAATATGCAGGTCAGGACAAAGTGAACCCGGGTTCCGTGATCCTCTCCGCAGAAATGATGCTGCGCCACATGGGTTGGGTTGAAGCGGCTGACCTGATCGTTAAAGGCATGAGCGGCGCGATTAACGCCAAAACTGTGACCTACGATTTCGAACGTCTGATGGAAGGCGCTAAACTGCTGAAATGTTCAGAGTTTGGCGACGCGATTATCGCGAACATGTAACCCGCCTTGCGGGTTAAACAACAACGGGAGCCTGATGGTTCCCGTTTTTTATTATTAACAACTGAACGGTTATCAAAAAATTATCAAAACAAGTTATCAAAACGAGACCAAAAATGAAAATTAATAACAAGTTTTTATGGTTACTTATATTTTTCATATTTTATGCGGTACTGATTATTCTTCTTCATAAAACTAAAATTGCTCTAGTTAGTTCTTTAGGTAGTTTGGGTGACACTTTTGGCCCCGTAACAGCTTTATGTTCAGCACTGGCATTTTGGGGGGTATATCAAACTCTTCAGCTTCAAAAAGAGGAGATAGCTCGGCTTGAAAAAGAGATGGAATGTAAGGAAAAGAAAGAAAAACTAGCTTCTTTTGAAAATACTTTTTTCCATTTGATAAATAATCTTCAGAATATTATTGCTGATATGGTCTTTAAAGATACAGTATCAAATGATTCAAAAGAGAAGGGTTCTACCCATTTTGAACATTATTCCGGGAGGATTGTTTTTGTTAAGTATTATGAGGATTTGCTGAATATTATAAAAAATGATGAAAACATGAAATTATTGGATGACCCTAAAAAGGCGACTCTGCATTATAAACAAGTTTGTAATTCATTCTTCTCGGCGCGTACGCATTTACTTGCTCATTATTATAGGTATTTTGTAAGTATCGTTCACTTCGTAGAGCGTGCAGATATATCAAAAGAAGCTAAGAATGATTATTTTTATTTTCTAAAATCACAACTATCTAATTATGAGCTAATAATGATGTTTTATTATTCATTTTGTTCGCAGGGGAAGCAAATAAAAATGGCGATCGAGTCCCATGGACTTTTTACAGACTTCCCTGTAAATAAGCTTCTTTCTAAAAATCAAGTGCGACTTCTTGCAGACACATCGTGGAAATAATTAATATTCATATGCAACGGTATTATATTTTTTCAACTTAAGATATAAGACCAATCCTTTCCTCTATCATCATTATAACGGTCTGTTTGTTGCTGGGATTTATGCCCCAGCAACTTCTTGGTATCCACACCTTGTTCCTTATATAACCGTTCCGATAAGGATCTCTGTTCATGGAAAGTCGCCGGAGTTCCATCTCCCCAATCTGTATTTGCCTTATCCCTGGCTTTGCTGAAATTCATCGTTAATGTATTCGACTTTACTTGCGCACCACGTTCAGCCTGAGAAGTGGCGCGGAAAAAGTGAACCAGATACGGACTTACTGCATAATATCGGCACCGCGCAACTACTTCACGCAAGCTCCAGTTGATTGCGTTTAACCTCAGCGCGAGGGGAGTGGCATTCTTACTGGACTCTCTGATCTCCTCCTGGAAATCGCAAAGAGGGCGTGGAACTAAAGCTGGTGTGCTTACAGAAGCGTCATATGGTGTCGCCGCTTTGTACAATTTGCTTTTCAGCTTCATTGAAAATAAAACCGATATACAAATTTATTTTCGTTGATTGCTAAATATAGTTATCAGATTGTCTCGTGAGCGAGATTTGTCAAATTTATGAACAAATACGAGTAAAGAATCATCATAACCCAATAAATTGCTTTTAAATATTTCTGAAAAATCCTCATCAGGATCTAACGTAACGTACGCAATCATACCATCCAGATAAATCCTGCAAACATTATATACTCTGGTCCCATATGGAGGGGGGAGGACGAAATCAATTTTTTCTAATATGGGGGTTCGATTATGCTCTGCTCCTTTATCTCCAATTTGATAAAGATTAACAGGAAAATCCGTTACTGATAATGCATCATATTCTATGATGGCTTTGCGGAGTTTTTCGAGCATTGGATCTGGCAGTTTTATTTCGCTCATCTCATCTCGTTCAGATGCAGCAGCACGCCATAATAAACTTAAAATAAAAAGCTTAACAGCCTTCCAATCGATATTTTTGATCGCCCTTAAACCAATTCCTTCTTCATAATTATTATGGTCGATAAGACAATCGTTAGTGTTCAGTGAGTGCATATCTTTTGGCCATCCACTCCAAATTAAAAGATGGTTTCTTAACGCTTTTATCCCACTGTCGTCTATTTTGCTTAATATTTCTTCTCCCTCTGCGATACAAAGTTGATTATCATACCATCCTGGGAATCTTTTTTTTGCGAATCCATTTAAAGATGTCTGGATTGCTCTTTCTCCTTTACTATTAAGTAGGGTTAAAGATTTCGGCAGGATGTGGGATTCTACGAATCTACCTTCCTTTAAAGTTAATTTACAAATTCCGTTGGAAACTTTTTGTTTTTTCTTCCGCATTTATACGTCCTCGTAAAAATGAAAATCTGTCGGTAAGATGAGTATTAGAGTAACAATCGGTGTAATAGCTATAAGGCTGAATGTTGGTGCAAGGCGTTACCAAAATGTCCCCTAATTATGAAAAAGATACTACCCACCTGATTAGATTAGTCAACCGTCTGATTTAGAACAATCTTGTTTGGTTTAAACGGCTAGACGTATGTTTAAGCGGGTTATCAGAAGTTATCAAAACCCAAAGCAAGCTTTAATAATTATAGGCTTGGAAATTAGTGCTAATTCACCATCTCAACATGAAAATGAACATATTCGAACTATTTATCAATAAGTTAAAAGTAATTCCAATATCAACTGCTGCGCCACATGGGCTGGGTTGAAGCGGCTGACCTGATCGTTAAAGGCATGAGCGGCGCGATCAACGCCAAAACCGTGACCTACGATTTCGAACGTCTGATGGAAGGCGCTAAACTGCTGAAATGTTCAGAGTTTGGCGACGCGATTATCGCGAACATGTAATCCGCCTCGCGGGTTAAACAAGAACGGGAGCCGGTTGGTTCCCGTTTTTTATGCCCTCAAAAAATCTTCCCCAAAACCTTTCCCCAAAACTGGATGAAAATTAACCAGCTTTTGAACCAACTATTACCCAGTCTTTTCCTCGATCATCGTTATATTTGTCGGTCATTTTTCTTGATTTGTGCCCCAATAATTCCTGTGTATCCGGCCTTTGATCTCGATAAAGTCTTTCTGAAAGGGAGCGCTGCTCGTGAAACGTTGGGGCTGTACCTTTATACCCAGGCATATACCCCGTAGTGCTTTTTGCCGGTCGTCTAAACCGGGTGGCCTTTTCATTTCACCCTCTCTACTGATACTTTCCATAAGCTCAACCACGCGTTGGTTATGGCTAACGGGGGATCAAGTTGAACCGGGGGGACCTGACTCAAGGGCATGGGTGAGGTCACTGCCTGAAAGCGGCAAAAAAACCAGCGCGCCGGGCTTTTGGGTTTACGGCCCGGACGCGCATTTGGCATGAGCGGTCCCTTTATAAGGAGAGGGTGGAAAGGTTCGAATTCTTCATGACCCACCGCACCGGCCTGTGCTCAGAGGATATAACCGCTGATTTCTCCTCCAATGGTTTGCAGCCACACCAGTATTTACCCATGAATTCGTTTTTTATCAGTCTTTCCTGGGCGTATATTTGTTAAGTTTAGTCTTAAGAGGTTTAGATAAAGATGGACGTTCTGGTACGGGAAGTAAAAGAGGGTGATTATCACGACTGGCTGGAATTATGGGAGGCCTATAACGATTTTGGTGGAGGTACGGTAAGTCATGAAGTTACAACGTTCACCTGGCACCGGGCTAATGATCCGTGTTCATCCATATTTTGCCGGGTTGCTGAAGTAAATCAAAAAGTCGTGGGTTTTGCCTTATGTGTCTTGCATGAAGGCACCTATGTGGTTACGCCCGTTTGTTATCTTGAAGATTTTTTCGTATGCGAGTCCCTGCGAGGGGAAGGTATTGGACGAGCAATTTTGCAGCACCTACATGATGAAGCCACCACCAAAGGCTGGGCAAAAGTTTACTGGTTTACCCGAGCGCAAAATTCTGCCCGCAAACTTTACGATAAAGTGGCAGTGACAGATGACTTTGTTCGATACCGAATGGTTTTGTAGATTTATTTTTTATGCTTTATTTTCGTTGCGGGAGAGTCAATCTCACTCAGGCAGCCATCTGAAAAATTAATCACTTACCTGCCGGTCAGTGAAAGGGTTCTGAGATTTAATCCTTAGTGGCGCTTTTAACTTTAATTTGAATGGATAAACGAATACGAATAACTGTCCGCTCCTCGCACAAAGCAGACCTGACTGCTCCCGGTCTGGTCGTTTGTGCCAAAAGCGGACGTAAAATTATTGGCGAGAGTGGGTAACGGTGGGGCCGTTAGGCGAGTTTAAAAATCGCAGCCGAGCGGTTTAGCTGAGCAGCCTGATCTTCCAGCGACGCGGCCGCAGCGGCAGCTTGTTGAACCAGCGCGGCGTTTTGTTGGGTCACTTCATCCATCTGCGAGATAGCGATGCCGATATGCTCGATACCGTTAACCTGCTCGCCGGAGGCTGTGTAGATTTCTGACATAATTGCTGAGACGTTACTGATCGCCGTGACTATCCCGGTCATGGTTTTGCCTGCCTGAGCGACCAGGTCTGTGCCTTCCGATATACGGTGATTCGAGGCTTCAATCAGCGATTTTATCTCTTTTGCCGCTGTCGCGCTGCGCTGCGCGAGAGCACGCACTTCGCTTGCCACCACAGCGAAACCACGGCCCTGCTCGCCCGCGCGAGCGGCTTCTACTGCCGCGTTGAGCGCCAGTATATTTGTCTGAAAAGCAATGCTTTCAATTGTGCCGATAATTTCGACCACACTTTTCGAGCTGTCAAAAATAGCAGCCATGGTGGTAACGACTTTGTCCACCACTACTCCTCCCTGCTGTGCGATTTCGGACGCGTCGGACGACATGCTGCTGGCATTTTGCGCGTTAGAAGCATTTTGCCTCACAGTCGCCGTCAGTTGTTCCATGCTGGCTGAGGTTTCTTCGAGAGACGCGGCCTGCTGCTCTGTTCGTGCAGCGAGATCAGTATTGCCCATCGCGACTTCTTTAGAGGCGCTGTCGATAGAAGACGCGGCGGCCTGAATATCAGAGACCACCTTTATAAGTTGTTCCTGCATGGCGGTAAGGGCGACGATCAGAATACCCGTTTCATCTTTTGAACGTGCTACCAGACGGGTGGAGAGATCGCCTGCAGCAATCGCCTGAGCCGCTTTTACCGCTTCCTCAAGCGGAAGGGTAACAGAACGGGCAAGGACGTAGCCTAAAGCAGAAGCGATAAATACGCCCAACAGCGCGCCGATAAACAAGGTAATCCGGGTGTTTGTTTGAACGGAATCGACGGAACCCTGCCGTTCGCTGAGCAGATTTGTCTCGGCATTGACGATTTCATCAATGGTTTTACGCATTTGATCCATCTGCGGCTTGCCAGTGTTGGCTTCGAAGGCCGCATTGAAATCCACCTGTGTCATTGCTCCCGTATTTAGTGCGCGACGGTGATCAAGCAACTCAGCGACGAATTTCTCCTGCCACTCTTGTTCCTGCTTAAGCAAACTATCCAGGCGCTTTTGTTGTGCAGGGTTATCCGCAGTCAATCCTTTAGTTTCCTGCAAAAATTTAGCAAAATCCTCTTTGCCTGAACTCCATGGAGCCAGCATTTCTTCTTTGCCATTAATCGCATAGCCACGCAGACCGGTTTCCATATTCACCAGGCTTAAGGTCAATGCACGGCTTTTGTCGATGACGCGCCAGCTATGAATATTCCATTCGTTGGTATTAACGATGTTGGAAAAATTAGAATAGAAAGTTGCGCACAATGTCAGTAATAAAACTAAAACGGCGCCAAAGGCAAAAAAGAATTTTTTCTTGATAGGTAAATTCCTGAACATTTTAACCTCGTTCCACAAAGTTTGGTTGAGTAGCCTGAAGAGCCGTAAAACATATAAGTTATCGGCATGTTTTTTTCTGGCTTTAACTAAAACTCAAGAAAACATCTGGCGCGAAGAATATATTCATTTTTGCTTTTTTATGTGCATCTTTTCAATAAGATAGCTAACTGCATTGCAAGCGAATATTGCTTGTGGTGTATCGTATTTCTTTCTAAGGAACTGGTCTGTAACCATCAGGGAGCCTTAACAATGTATCAAGGTTCTGAGAAAATATAATATATCAAAAGGCATGCCAGGATATGCTGGTAGGTCGATAAGAAAAGATCCTGTTAATAGAGTGATATAAGCGATATGATTTCATTGAAAATAATTTTTGTGGAGGCGAATAATGAGATCGGTAATTGCAGGAAGCACGATTGTTGGGATCGCACTGATTCTGGCGTCATTGATTAATGCTGGGGTGTTTCGTTTCAAAAATGAACATATCATCCCTGTTGACGGTGGGGCTGTAAAGTTAGGTGAAGTCTATGACGAACATCAGATTGTTTCGTTAGTGCTGAATTTCAATGATAAGGCTGTTCCGGATGAAGAACTGCTACAACAGGCTAATGTCGGTAATTACAAAGATGCGCTGAAAAGTAAATTGGGTAAATTATCAGACCTTATTAATAGCGGAAATAAAGGACAGGATAAAGTTACAGCTGAAAATCTGAGCTTAAAAAACCCCGCCAAATTAGAAATAACAGTAGCAGTAAGGTATCGTAGTGAGTTCCAGCCTTCGTTTACATTAGTTATCAGTAAAAAAACAGTGGACATTCCTGCTAATACCCCAATTTACAAAACATCTGCAGATTCTCTTGATTCTTTCTTACAGGAAAAGAAACAAGAGATTGATTCATCGCTCTATCTCAAATAAACCGGGCGGTACCCGGCACCATTTGATGATTTCCATCAGTTTACCCAATTGTCAGCGTTGGTATTCCTTCTTTCCACTTTTTGATCTGAGAAGCGGAAGTAAACTGGGATCGGTATATGACCAACGGATTTGACTGGATCCAGTACCAGGGATTGGTGCAAATGGACCTGTTCACAAATGATGAAGTTGCAAACTTAGATACCGGCAAAAAATTAAGGGTATCTGGCTCTTAACTGGAAAGTTTTGAAGCTTGCTATGAAGAGAGTGTTAAGATCATCAACGGTCCTCTTGGTTCACCGTTATAAATTCTTCCTGAAAATTCCAGGCCCCGGCATTCTCCGGGGCTTTTTTACTCATCTCCTCTAAACCACTTTCTTGAGGGGGCTTTTATTACTCGTTTTCGTGTCCTGTGATCGTGAACGGATATGCTGACCTGCTCCCCATTGATTAACACACGACGATGTTAGTAATGTCTTCATCAGCAACGTGAGGACATCCCCATGAAGAAGCGTTTTTCTGACGAACAGATCATCAGTATTCTCCGCGAGGCCGAGGCTGGCATTTCCGCCCGTGAGCTTTGCCGTAAGCATGCTATTTCTGACGCAACCTTTTACACCTGGCGTAAGAAGTATGGCGGTATGGAGGTGCCCGAGGTTAAACGCCTGAAGTCGCTTGAGGAAGAGAACGCCAGGCTCAAGAAGCTGCTTGCCGAAGCCATGCTGGATAAGGAGGCGCTTCAGGTGGCTCTGGGGCGA